>DATKOS010000168.1:0-28120 GCA_035524535.1 Bryobacteraceae bacterium | reverse complement strand
GAAAGGCATGCAATGCAGTCTATCACGCTGTTCCAGCCCATCCGCCGGGCGCAGTGGGCCGCATGTCAGGGCGTTTCGCGAACCCTCAATGGAGCTAAACTGTTTCGCTAAGACACGCGGCCGTGTTGAAACGGCGCCGGGAGCCTGCCCTGCCGCGGGGGAGAACTGGTTTCCATTTGGGCCTTGCCATGGGGTTTTGCGCCCGCCGGGCTTACGCGCGGTCTTGGCCCCGAACCTGCTTGGCAACGGATCGCGCCGTCGCGCGCGGGGTCCCGATATTCGGATCGTCATAGGGGGAGTACATCATGAAGAGGCCGACGGCGTCCCGTTGGGCATTCGTGCTCGCGGCCGGCGCCATCGTTGTCTATCAACTGATTCTGCCCCCCGTGGTGGGGCTGGCGGATAACGGCGACTTCGCCAAGGTGATCGGCCGTTTCAATCTGCACGCCAGGTATTACAAGACCTACGTCTTCGCGGACACGAAATACGACTTCTCCCCCGCGAACCATTGGGCTGGGCCGTTTCTCACCTCGGAGATTCCCCTGGCCCAGGCGGCCGTCTGGCTGCACGCGGCCGCCGGCAAGACCGAAGAGTTCGATATCCGCTACATCGGCGTCATTCACGGCGCGCTCTTCCTCCTGGCTCTCTGGCTCTTCCATCCCCTGCTGGAAGACCAGCCGCGCATCCTGCGCTGGATGGTCTACGGCCTCGTCCTGTTCTTCTATTGCGACGTGAAGTACGTGGCGCCGCTCAATTCCTTCTACATGGATGAGGCGGCCTACCTCTTCCTTTTGCTCACGGCCGCGGCTTTGCTCCGCGTGCTCCGCTGGCATCGAATGCGCGACGCGATCCTGCTGCTCCTCTGCCCATTGCCGCTCATCACCTCCAAGACGCAGCACGTGCTTCTGGGCCTCTGGATCGCCGCTCTGCTGGCCATCGCCGCCAAGGCGCTCCGCCCGTTGCGGCCGCGCGTCTGGTACGCCGCGTCCGCCCTTCTGGCCGTGGCCGGCGCCTTGATGATCTGGAAAGGCCAGCCCGCCGAGTATGCTCCCATCTCCCTCTACGGCGTCACCTTCACCGAGATTCTTCCGCATTCGAAGGACGTCGGACGCGCCCTGGCGGACCTGGGCCTCGATGATTCCTACCGCTCTTGGGTCGGCAAGGGCCCCTTCGATTCCGATTCGGGCCTATGGAACCCATCCACCCGTGACCCTTTCCTGCGCCGCTACTCCTACGTCAAACTGGCCCGCTTTTACCTGAAGCGCCCGGCGGCGGCCTGGCGGACGTTGCGCCATGGATTGGCCGAGGCGGCCAACCAGCACGGGTTCGGCAATTTCGATGCCTCCACCGGATATATCGGAGACGCCGAAAGCCACGCCTTCGCCGGCTGGAGCGACTTGCGGCGCTCGTTCTTCCATAATGGCTCCGCGCTCTTCTTCGCTTTCGCCGCCGGCTGCGCGCTCCTCTCCTGGCTGTTGTGGCTTTCTCGCGGGAACCTTCCACAGGGCGCCGCGCCGGCCGGCGTCTGCCTCATGGCGGCCGCGTTTACGGAGATGTCCCTTACCACGCTCTGTGACGCCCTGGACACCGTCCGCCATGCCATGCTTTTCCTGGCCCTCTTCGATATGATCCTGATTGCCTGCGCTTGGCTGGCCTTGCGCCGCGCCTTGGGCTGGAAAGGAGCTCCCGGCGCTTGATGCTCGCGCGGCTATCCGGCCCCGGCCTTGCGCCCCTTCTTGCCGGGCGCTTTTCGTTATGGCGGTCAGAAACGCTACACTAGCCTTCTCGGGATGAGCAAACGATCGAATTGGATCGCCGTGCTTTGCCTGCTCGCGGCCACGGTGGTTTTCTATTGGCAGATTCTGCTCACGCGCCAGTTCTCCCTCCTCACCGGTTCAGAGGAGGTGAACCAGGCGTACTCGTGGCTCAACCTCTGGGTGGGCCACATCCGTCAGGGAGTCCTGCCGCTCTGGGACCCTTATACCTTCGCCGGGCACAGCTTCTCCGGCGAGATGCAGACAGCCGTCTTCTATCCCCTGAACCTCCTGCTGGCTCTCTTTCCCTTCACGCATTCCGGCGTCTTTTCGCCTGCGCTTTACCATGAATGGTTCGCACTCGCGCACTTTCTCGCCGCGTGCTTCATGTTCGCCCTGGCGCGCGAGATGGGCATCGGCCGCTTTGCCTCGCTGGTGTCTGGGATAACGTTCTCCTTTGGCGGTCTGGTGGTCCACGCCGGCTGGCTGGACATGCTGGAGAGCGCCATCTGGCTGCCTCTCGTATTCTTGTTTCTCCTCCGCGCTCTCCGCGCCTCCGGCCCGCGGCGCGCGGCATTGTGGGGGTCGCTCGCCGGCCTCTTCCTGGGGATGACCATACTCGCGGGCAGGCTCCACGTAACCATCATGGCCGCCATCGTCGTCGCCAGCGCGGCGGCCTTCGCCGCCTTTGAGCCCCGGGCGCGCGGAGAAGCCGCCGAGGCCGGTCACGCCCTCGGCCGTTGGATCATCCCCGCCGTCGCCGCGGCTGCCGCTCTGGCCGTCGCGCTCTGCGCTGGCGCCATCCAGATCTTCCCCTCCATGGAGTACAGCGGGCGCGCCATGCGCTTCCTTGGCGGCGCTTTGCCGCCTTGGCCGGCCGATCAGAAGATTCCTTACGCGTACCTCTCGGACGGCCTCTGGCCGCACGGCATCCTGACGCTGCTCCTGCCCTTCGCCTTCAACGGTAACGCCGGTCCCGGTGAGTTCATGTCCCCCTACATGGGCGTGTTTCCGCTTTTGGCGGCGGTGGTGGCCCTGCGGCGCTGCTGGAACAATCCTTGGGTTCGCTACCTGGCGGGCCTGGGCGCGGCGGCCCTGCTCTATGCTCTCGGCTCCTACTCTCTGCTCCACGGTTTTCTCTACGCTGCGGCGCCGCGCCTGTGGATGGCGCGCGAGGCGGGCCGTTTCGTCTACCTGGCGGACTTCGCCATCGCGATCCTGGCGGCCTTTGGCGTGGAAGCGCTGCTCAGCGGCGAGGGCCGCGAGGAACTGCGCCGCGGTCTCGGGCGCGGCTTCACCTGGATCGCCATTGCTGCGGCGGCCGGATGGGCGGTCCCCGCTTTCTACAACCATCCGGACCTGAATCCCTGGGTGTCCTTCTCCCTCCTCATGATCCTGCTCTCCTACGGGCTTTTCCGGCGCCTGATTCATGGCCCGTCCGGAACCGCCGCGCGGCTGCTCATCGCCGGGCTGATTCTCTTCGATCTCGGCGGGGTGAACTGGACGCCGCGCAACATCGTGGGACAGAATCCCGCTCCGCCGGATTTTCTGGCGCGCGTGTTGAGTTGCCGCAACGTGGCGAGCTTTCTCAAATCCAAGCCGGGCCCCTTCCGCGTGCGCATTCTCTCTCAGCCGGAGCCCAACATCGGGGACGTCTTCGGCGTTCCCACGCTCCACGGCATGAGCGCCACGCTGACCAAGGACTTCATGAGCGTGATGGGCGACGACTCTCTGCTGAACGTGCGCTATCTGCTTCGCCCCGCGCAGGCCGCCGATCCGAATCCCATTTATCAGGATGCCAATTGGAAGCTCTTTGAGGCGCCGCCGTCCCTGGGCGCCGCGTGGATCGTGCATCGAACCCTCTATGAACCCTCCCAGGAGAACGCCGCGAGCATGGTGAATGGCAACGCCGTGGATCTGCGGCGGCAGGCCCTCATGTCCGAGCCGGTGGACCTCGGCTTGAGCGTCCCCGCCGATGGCGCCGTCGAATCGGTCGCCTTTCAGGAGTACGGCGCCAACCGCCTGGCGCTCACGGCGCATGCCTCGGGCAAGGCTCTGCTGGTGCTCAGCGAATTCGAATATCCCGGCTGGAAGGCCAAGGTAAACGGCCAGCCCGCGCCCATCTATCGCGTCGACGCGGTGCTGCGCGGCATCCCCATCCCCGATGGCGCCAGCCGGGTCGAACTAGACTATCGGCCGGCTACCGTCTCCGCCGGCGCCGGCGTCAGCGCCGCTACCTTCCTGGCCGTCGGCTTGGCTTTCGCCCTGAGCCGCAAAGCAGGCCGGCCATAAACAACTCCTGCCGCTCGTCGTTCCAAACATGAAATTTGTTTGTTTTGTTGCGGTTGTGGGGCCTCTTGGGTCTTCTTTCCCCCTCCTCGACAACGCTGTTGCCAATTTGATAACATATATCTGTAGAAATATTGTGGCACTCTGCCGAGACCGTCCCTGTCCCATCCTTGGGCGGCGCACGCCGCCGGCTATCCGCGGAGTAATTCGGTTAGGAGATCTATGGCTTCCAACGGTTTTTCCCAGGGCGCTCAGGTCGAACATCTGAAGTTCGGGCTGGGCACTGTTTTGTCCAGCAGCGAAGAGCGCATCGTGATCAAGTTCGACGATCACGGCGAAAAGAAGTTTGTCACCACCATGGTGATTGGTAATCTGAAGAAAAGCGACCGGCAGCCCCCGGCGGAAAAGAAGGGCTCCCGCAAGAAGAAAGTCGTCGCCATCGCAGCGGCGTCCTAAGCGGGTTTTTCGAGGAACGATCTTTTGAACGCACTGCAGAAACGCATGTTTGAAGAGGCTCGGAAGCGCAATCCGGACCTCAAATTGCCGGCCACCAAACCCGAGGTGGAGTGGACGGAAGCGGACCTCGCCCTGATCAAACAGGGCGTGGGCGACAAGGGCGGCAGGCCGGACCGCGCTGCGGCGGGCGCGGGCGAAGGCGGCGAAGCCCCCACGGGCGAGCAGACCGGCTCCGTGGTCACCTATTTCGAGGCCAAGGGCTTCGGATTCCTCCGCCCCGACGATGGCGGCCGCGACATCTTCTTCCACGTCTCGCGTCTGGTGGAAGGTCTCGCCACGGACCTGCGGCCCGGCGCCAAGGTCATCTACGAACTCGGCATGGATCGCACCGGCAAAATGGCGGCCAGCAGCGTCCGCATCGCCCCCGCGAATCCGCCCGCATAAACCGCTATACTGGTAGTGTTCCGGCCGCGGACGTGCGGATTTGGCATCCGTGGATGTGCGCCGCGCGCGGCTTCGCGTTTTCCATTCATGTTCGACAACTTATCGGAAAAGCTGCAGCGGGTTTTCAAGAACCTGCGCGGCGAAGGGAAACTATCGGCTGAAAACATGGAAGCCGCGCTGCGGGAGATCCGCATGGCGCTGCTCGAGGCCGACGTCAATTTCAAGGTTGTCAAACAGCTCATCGAAAACATCAAGGCCAAGGCCATGGGACAGGAAGTGCTCGCCGCCCTTTCCCCGGCCCAGCAGGTGGTCAAGATCGTCAACGAGGAGATGGTCAAGATCCTCGGCAGCCACGAGTCCAAGCTGCGCTTCGCCAACGAGCCTCCCAGCATCTTCCTGATCGTCGGCCTGCAGGGCTCCGGCAAGACCACTTCCACCGGCAAGCTGGCGCGGTGGCTTTCGCGCAACGGCCACCGCCCCGCCATGGTTTCGGTGGATATTTACCGCCCGGCTGCCCGGGAGCAATTGAAGGTCATCGCGCGAGAGGTCGGCCAGTATGTTTACGAAGGCGCGCCCGGCGAAGCCAAGCCGCTGGAACTCGCGTCCGGCGCGCGGCGCGAGGCCGTGCAAACTGGCCGCGACGTGGTTCTGGTGGACACCGCCGGCCGTCTGCACATCGACGACGATCTGATGACCGAACTGCGCGAGCTCAAGGACCATCTCAATCCGGTCGAAATCCTCTTCGTGGCGGACGCCATGACCGGGCAGGACGCCGTCAAATCCGCCGGCGAGTTTCACCAGCGCCTGGGCATCACCGGCGTCATCCTCACCAAGATGGATGGCGACGCCCGCGGCGGAGCGGCTCTCTCCATCCGCCATGTGACCGGCCAGCCGCTGAAATTCGTCGGCATGGGCGAAAAGCCCGATGCGCTCGAACCCTTCCACCCGGATCGCGCCGCCAATCGCATCCTCGGCATGGGCGACATCCTTTCGCTGATCGAGAAAGCCGGCCGCGAGATCGACCAGAAGAAAGCCGTCGAGATGCAGCGCAAGCTCATCGAGAACGACTTCACTCTCGACGACTTCCGCGACCAGATGAAGCAGGTCAGCAAACTCGGCTCGCTCGGCTCGCTGCTGGACATGATGCCCAAGGTGGGCATGCTCAAGGAACTCAAGAACGTCAAGGTGGATGAGAAAGAGATCAACCGCGTCGTGGCGATCATCGATTCGATGACCCCGCGTGAGCGGGCCAATCACATGATCGTCAACGGCAGCCGCCGCCGCCGCATCGCCAGGGGCAGCGGCACGTCGGTGCAGGACGTCAATAATTTGCTGAAGCAGTATACCCAGGCCCGCAAGATGATGAAGTCGTTTTCCGGCGGATTTCTGGGTAAGAAGATGGGCAAAATGAAATTGCCGCCCGGTTTTCCCTTTGGAGCCATGCCGGGCCAGTAAGTGCTGTTCCCAAGTTAGTTGGAGATCTGTTAGTTGGAGCACAAATGCTGATGATACGATTGGCGCGGTTCGGCGCCAAAAAGAAGCCTTTCTACCGCGTCGTGGTAATTGAGAAGGAGCGCGCCCGCAACGGCCGCAACCTGGAGGTAGTGGGACACTACAATCCGCTCACCCAGCCCGCTCAGGTGACGCTCAAACGCGAGCGCATCGACTACTGGGTGAAGAACGGCGCGCAGATGTCCGACACGGTGAAGCGCCTCACGGAGCGCAACCCCGCGCCCCAGCCCGAATCGCCGGCCGCTCCCGCGGCGTAGCGGCCCGCGGCGGCTAACTGTGACAAACCGAACGGCCGGAGCCCGTTCCGAGAGCCGTTCGGTGACTCCCATGGGGTCCATTTGGGCGTACCATGAGTTAGGAGGGCGGGGTGATGAAGCAGTTAGTGGAAGATATTGCTAAAGCTCTGGTTGACATCCCGGAAGAGGTTTCTGTCCGCGAGGTGGAAGGCGAACAGGTCACCGTTCTGGAGCTGAGAGTGGCCCCCAGCGACTTGGGAAAGGTCATTGGAAAGCAGGGACGAACCGCCCGGTCCATCCGAACCATCTTGGGAGCGGCCGGGATGAAGTTGAGCCGCCGCTTCACGCTGGAAATTCTGGAGTGAGCCAGCCGCCGGGGGCGGACGCCGGCTGGATTGCCGTCGCTCTGCTCGGTAAAACCCGCGGCAATCGCGGCGAACTCACCGCAGTCGCCTTAAGCAGCAAGCCGGAACGGTACAACACCCTCCGGGAGGTGTGTCTCTACCGCGGCGGGCCCGGGCCGGGGGAATTCCACCAAGTGGAATCCACCTGGTTTCACCGCGGCATCCTCATCCTCAAGTTTCGGGGGGTGGATACCATTTCCGATGCCGAGCGGCTCACCGGCGCCGAGGTCCGTATCCCCGCCGCGCAACGCGCGCCGCTCGAACCCGGCGAGTTCTTCCAATCCGAATTGCTCGGCTGCGAGGTGATCGAACGCTCTAGCGGCGAACGCCTCGGCGTCGTGGAGGGGTGGGAGGATTCCGGCGGTCCTGGCTTGCTCCAGGTCGGCGCCTTGCTCATTCCCTTCGCCCGATCCATCTGCGTCGAGATCGATACGGCCGCGCGCCGCATCGTGGTAGATTTGCCGGAAGGACTGAAGGACTTGAACCGGCCGTGATCTTCCATGTGCTGACGATCTTCCCCGAGTTTTTCGAGGGCCCCTTCGCGCATGGCGTGGTCAAGCGCGCGCAGGATGCCGGGATCGTCGAAATCCGCATCCATAACCTCCGCGACTGGACCAGCGACCGCCACCGCACCGTGGACGACCGCCCCTTCGGAGGAGGCGAAGGCATGGTGCTCAAACCCGAGCCCATCTTCGACGCCGTGGAATCCATCTGGCCCGAGCGCAGCCCGGAGCGCAAGGTAGTGCTCCTCTCCGCCCAAGGCCGCCTCTTCGATCAATCGATGGCGAACCGGCTGGCCGAATCCGCGGAGCTCTTGTTCATCTGCGGCCGCTACGAAGGAGTGGATGAGCGAGTAGCCGAGCACTTGGCCGACGAAGAGATCTCCATCGGAAATTACGTCCTAAGCGGGGGCGAACTCGCCGCGGCTGTAGTAGTGGACACGGTAGCCCGCCTGCTCCCAGGAGTACTGGGCAACGAGACCTCCGCCGCCTTCGACTCCTTCCAGGCCTCCGGCCATGGCGAAGGACTGCTCGATTGCCCCCACTGGACAAGGCCTGCCGATTTCCGAGGCTGGAAAGCCCCCGAAGTGCTCCTTAACGGGAACCATGAAGAAATCCGCCAGTTCCGCCGCCGCCTGGCCCGGGAGAAGACGGAGCGCCTACGGCCCGATCTGCTGGGCTCGGGATAAGTTCTGGGGCCAATCGTGGCCGTCGGCGCGAAGGCCCTGAAAGGTTACGCGCCAGCAGCTTCAGGCGTGCTGCAACCGCCAACTCGCGGCCGGCCGGCTCACTGAACTGCTCCATACACCCTGGCGCAACACCCGCCTCAGGATGCGTTTCTCCCACGTTTCGTATAGAATAGAGACTTACAGGTTATTTGCATGCAGAACGCGCTGTTGACGAAATTCATTGAAAAGAACAAGCGGGCCGATGTCCCCGAGTTCCGGCCCGGCGACACCCTTCGGGTTCACGTGAAGATCAAGGAAGGCGACAAGGAACGCCTCCAGGCTTTTGAGGGCACCCTCATCGCCTGCCATAATTCCGGTTTGGGCGAAACCATCACCGTCCGCAAGGTCAGCTTCGGCCAGGGCGTCGAGCGCATTTTCCCCTTGCACGCCCAGGTCGTCGACCACATCGACGTGGTGCGTACGGGCAAGGTGCGCAGGGCCAAGCTTTATTACCTGCGCAACTTGAAGGGCAAAGCCGCCCGCCTCAAAGAACGCCAGTAATCGACAGGGGTTCCCCATGCGACCCGAGGCCGCGGGCGCCAAGTTCCGGTGCGAAGCGACGCTGGAGCGTGAGCTGCGTGCGCGCGGCTACCACGCCGTCGCGGGCGTCGATGAGGTCGGCCGTGGTTGCCTCTTTGGCCCCGTCGTCGCCGCCGCCGTGGTGCTCTCGCCGAATCGCCCCGTGCGCGGATTGAACGACAGCAAGCAGGTGGAGCCAGAGCGCCGCGAGGCGCTTTCCGAGCGCATCCGCGAGCGCGCCCTCTCCTGGGCGGTCGCTGCCGTGGACGCCGCCACCATAGACTCCATCAACATCTACCAGGCCTCGCGCCTGGCCATGCGGATGGCCGTGAGCCGCCTCAGCCCGGGGCCGGATTTTCTGCTGGTGGACGCGGTGTCCATCGATCTGCCGATTCCTCAGCGCGGGCTAATTCACGGCGACGCGCGCTGCCAGGCGATTGCCGCCGCCTCCATTGTGGCCAAGGTCTACCGCGACGCCTGCATGCGCGCCTGGGACTTGGCGTTTCCCGAATACGGGCTTGCGGACCACAAAGGCTACGCCACGCCCGAGCACTGCCGCGCCATTCAGGAGCACGGGCTCACGCCTTTGCACCGGCTCAGCTTCGCCCCCGTGAAAGCTCATTCGCGCTTCCCGGTGGATTGCGGCCCGCAGATGGAACTCTTTGAGTTCGAAACGGCGGGCGCCGCATGACGCCTCCGGTCCCGCAGCCGGAATCCGCTGCAACCCCTCCCGCGCCCTCGAACGGCGCGGCCGCGTCCACGGTGGCTGCCGCCGCGGCAAACCCGGGCCCGCCGCCCAAGCCCGGCGCCTGGCGCCGCAAGTTCTGGGCCGTGCTCTTCGCCACCGTCTGCCTGGAAATCGGCTGTTATCTCGCCGTCTTCCCATGGACCGCCGGAGTCGCCGATTTCGCGGCCTATCATGCGCGCTGGCGCAATTACCTGGACCCTTGGTACATCAAGGTCGCCGTTAGCGCTCTCGGCGGGTTCAATCTGTACATCGCCGCCATCGAGATCCTGCGCCTCCGGCGCGGGCCTGGGCGCTGACCTTGTGTTCCGCTTCCTGCTCCTGATCCTTGCGATCATCCTCTACGGCTCCTTTGAGCCCTGGGCGTTCAATTTCGCCAAACCCGGAAATCCGCTCTCCGCCCTCCTTCGCTCCTGGCCCGCCATGGGCATCCCCGCCATGGGCGACGCGCTCGTGAATATCGTCATGTACTTTCCCTTCGGAGCGCTGGTTTGGGGCATCGCCGCGCGCCGCTGCTCGCGAAATTCCTCGCTGATCCTGGCCGCCGCGCTCTCCTTCATCGCCTCCGGCGCCGTCGAGTTCCTCCAGTTCTACGATCGCGGCCGCGTCGGCAGCCTCTTTGACGTTGCTACCAACGTATTGGGCGGCTTCGCCGGCGCCGCCGCGGCCATACTTTTTCTTTCGAAATGGGAACACTGGCGCCCGGCCCGGCTCAGCCGCGCTGAAGCGGCGTCCTTCGTCCTCTTGCTCGTGGGTTGGGCCGGCTACGAAGCCTATCCCATGCACCCGCTCTTCGATGCGCACATGCTCCACAACGGCCTCGCCCATGTTCTGCATCCGCCTGCTATCTCCGCCGCCGCCATTCTTCGGAACGCCGCCGAGTGGATGGCCGCGGCCGTTCTCGTTGAGACCGTCGCCGGACGCATGCGCGTGCTCTGGATGCTCGTGGCGCTGGCCTATCTCCCCCTGCGCCTGATTATGCCCACCCCCGGCCTCGACGCCGAACAATTGCTCGGTCCGGCCCTGGCCATGCTTCTCTACGCCGCCGCGGGCCGCCTGGAGTTTCGCGCGCGCACGCTGGCGGCCGCCGGCCTTCTGCTCGCCGCGCTTGCCGTGGACAATCTCGCGCCGCTCCGTTTCTCGTCCGCCGCGCAGCCCTTCGCCTGGGACCCGTTCCTCAATCTCACCGGGCGCGACTGGGCCCCCGCCACCATGGCCCTCTGGCGCGAAGCCTATGATTTCGGCGCCGCCGTGGCCATTCTCCGCCTTGGCGGCATGTCCTCCTCCGCCGCGTCCGTGGCCCTCGTGGCCGGCCTCTCCCTCTGCCAGGCCGCGCGAATCTGGATGCCCGAGAACCCGCCCGACCTCACCGAACTCGCCATGGCCCTCCTCACCGGCCTCACTCTCGCCTGGCTCGCCGGGGAGATCGGCCAAGCCCACCGTCCCATCGCCAAGCCGCCCCCATCCGATTAGCCTGAATCCCGAAATTAAACTTCGGCGCCGAGATATAATGTGAGTTAAAGCCCCGAGTTTCCGTAGCGCCTATGGCTGAAATGAGCGTTATCTGGCTGCGTGTGGCCTTGGCGTTGTATTCCCTAGGCCTCCTGCACGCCATCCTCACCTTGGTTCGCCGCAAGGAGCACTTGTTCCGCGTGGCGCTCAGCGCCTTCAGCCTCGGCGCCGTATTCCATTTCGTCTCCATTGTGGAAGAGGGCATCGTCAACCACCGCTGCCCCATCACGAACTTTTATGAAACGCTCTCCATGTGCGCGTTTCTCATCGTCATCGTCTACCTCTTCGTGCACTGGCGTTACCAACTAGCCAGCCTCAGCGTGTTCATTTTCCCCCTGGTCTTCGTCATGACGCTGGTGGCCGGCCTCGGCAACCCGGTCAGCGCGTGGTCCAGCCCCGTGGTCCGCAATACCTGGCTTACCGTCCACATCGTTCTGGTCCTGCTCGGCTATGCCGCGCTCCTGTTCACCGCCGTCGGCTCCGTGCTCTACCTGTTTCAGGAACGTGAGTTGAAATCCAAGAAGCCCCGCGGCTTCTATCACCGCCTCCCGCCGCTCGGCACCTTGGATGACTTGATCTCCAAGACCATGGCCCTCGGCTTCGTCCTCATCACGCTGGCCGTCATCGCCGGAACCACCTGGGCCTTCATTGAGCTGAAATCCGCCTGGATCGAACAGCCCAAAATCGTCATCTCCTTCTTTACGTGGGGCGTCTACCTCGCCCTCGTCTGTCTGCGCATCACCGCGGGTTGGCGCGGGCGCAAGGCCGCTATCATGACCGTCGCCCTGGTTGGCTTCGCGGCGCTCACCTGGGCGGCGCACGCGCGCCTGGGCGCCATCCTGCTCAAGCAATGAACCTGCTGATCACCGGCGTGAGCCATAAGACCGCCCCGGTGGAGGTGCGCGAGGGCATGGCCTTTCCGGAGGACGATGCGCCCCAAGCTCTCGCCGAACTGAGCGCCCGCGAGGGCGTCCAGGAGGCCCTCATCCTCTCCACCTGCAACCGCGTCGAAATCGCCGTCGCCACCGCCGATGGTTTTGACCCGCGCGGCATCGTCGATTCCTTTCTCGCCCGGCGCAACTCCCTCGACGCCGTCGAGCGCTACCTCTACCGCCACGAGGGCCGCGACGCCATCCATCATCTCTTCCGCGTGGCGTCCAGCCTCGATTCCATGGTCGTCGGCGAGCCCCAGATCCTCGGCCAGCTCAAGGCCGCCTACGCCGTGGCGCATGAACGCGGCGCGCTCTCCGGCGCGCTCGATGGCATTGTCACGCGCGCTTTCGGCGTCGCCAAGCGCGTCCGCTCGGAAACCGGCATCGGGCAGATGGCCGTCTCCGTAAGCTACGCCGCCGTCGAGCTCGCGCGCAAGATCTTCGGCTCGCTCTCGCACCGCGTCGTCATGATCGCCGGCGCCGGCAAGATGTCCGAACTCGCCGCGCGCCACCTCCGCCGTTCCGGCGCCACCGAGGTTCTGGTCACCAACCGCACCTACGAACGCGCCGTGGAAATGGCCCGTCTCTTCGATGGAACCGCCGTCGATTACGAGCGCTTCACCGCCACGCTGCCCAAGGCCGACATCCTCATCGCCTCCTCCGGCGCCCCGCATTACATCCTCACCAGGGACGATATGACCCGCGTCATCGCCGCGCGCAGGAACAAGCCGATGTTCCTCATCGACATCGCCGTCCCCCGCAACATCGAGCCCGCCGTCAACGACCTCGATAACGTCTTCCTCTACGACATCGACGATCTCCAGGAAGTCGTCAACGCCAATCTCCGCGAGCGCAAGAAGGAAGCCGAGCGCGCCGAGGCTCTCGTTGAAGAGGAAGTGGACCGCGCCCTGGCCCGCCTCAAGGCCGCCGAGATCACGCCCACCATTGTCGGCTTGCAGGATCAGCTCGAACAGATCCGCTGCGGAGAGATGGACAGGGTGCGGCGCAAGTACGGGCCCTTCACGCCACGGGAGGAGGAAGCGTTCGAAGCCCTGACCCGCGGCATCGTCAACAAGATCGCCCACGGTCCCATCTCCGAACTCCGCCACCACGCCGGCCACCCCGATGGCGCTCACGTCATCGCCGCCTTTCGCAAGGCGTTCCGGGTACAGGACTGAATCATGCCGGTTATCGCCTCCCGCGGTTCTCAACTCGCTTTATGGCAGGCCCGTTGGGTCTCGGCGCAACTCGCCGCCCGCGGCGCCGAATGCCGCATCGAAGTCATCAAGACTACCGGCGACAAGATCACCGGCGTGCCCCTCGCGCAAGTCGGGACCAAGGGCCTTTTCACCAAGGAGATCGAGGAAGCCCTGCTCGATGGCGGCGCGGATCTGGCCGTGCACAGCTTGAAGGACCTGCCCACCGAGCTGCCCGAAGGCCTGACGCTCGCGGCCGTGCCCGTTCGCGAGGACGCGCGCGACGCCCTAGTCGGCAGGCGTCTTGCCGATCTCGATGCCGGCGCCAAAGTCGGCACCAGCTCCTTGCGGCGCGCGGCGCAGTTGCGCAAGCTCCGCCCGGACCTGCGGGTCGAATCCGTCCGCGGCAACCTCGATACGCGCCTGCGCAAGCTCGATGAAGGCCAGTACGACGCCATCCTCCTCGCCGCCGCCGGATTGAAACGCCTCGGCTGGGCCGATCGCATCGCCGAGTTGCTGCCCGTCGAACTCATGTGCCCCGCCGTGGGGCAGGGCGCGCTGGCCATTGAAACGCGCGCCGCCGGCCCCGGCTTTGAGGCCGCGCGGTCGCTCGATGACGCCGCCACCCACGCCGCCGTCAAGGCCGAACGCGGCGTTCTACGCGCCCTGGGCGGCGGTTGCCAGGTGCCCATCGGCGCCCACGCCACCGTGGAAGGCCGTCGCCTCGCCATCGTCGCCACCGTCGCTTCCCCGGATGGATCCGAACTCGTGCGCGGCGCCGGCCAGGGCGCCATCGAAGACGCCGATCGCATCGGCGCCGCCCTCGGCCAGGATCTGCTCCGCCGCGGCGCCCGGCGGATCCTGGATGCCGTCTACCAGACCGGCGGCCCCTCCGCGCCGCCTCCTTCCGGCCATGAATAACAAGGTCTACCTCATCGGCGCTGGGCCTGGCGATCCCGAGCTCATCACCGTCAAGGGCCGCCGCATCCTGGAGCGCGCCGGCGCCGTGGTCTTCGATCATCTGGCCAATCCCGCGCTCCTCGATCTGGCGCCGCCGCAAGCCGAGCGCATCTACGCCGGCAAGAAAAAGTCCGACCACGTTTTCTCCCAGGAAGAAATCTCCGCCATCCTGATCGACCGCGCCCGCCGCGGCCTGAACGTCGTCCGCCTCAAGGGCGGCGACCCGTTCATCTTCGGCCGGGGCGGGGAAGAGGCCGAAGCCCTCGCCGCCGCCGGCATTCCCTTCGAAGTCGTGCCCGGCGTCACCACGCCCCTCGGCATCGCCGCTTACACCGGCGTCCCGCTCACCCACCGCGAGCACACCTCCGCCGTCACCTTCGTCACCGGGCATGACGTTCACGCCATCGATTGGGATCGCGTCGGCATGAGCGAGACGCTCGTGCTCTTCATGGCCCTCACCACGTTCGCCGATATCGCGCGTGAGCTCGTCGCGCGCGGCCGCCCGGCCGATACGCCCGCTATGGCCGTCCGCTGGGCCACCCGCCCGCAGCAGGAGACCATTTCCGGCACCCTCGCCACGCTGCCGCATCTCATCGCCAGCCGTGGGCTCAAACCCCCGGCCACCATCGTGGTCGGCGAGGTCGTCCGCCTCGGCCAGACTCTGGATTGGTACCAGCGCCTCCCGCTCTTCGGAAAGCGCATCGTCGTGACCCGCGCGAAGGGGCAGGCCGAGTCGCTCGCCGCCCGCCTCCGCGAGCTCGGCGCGGATGCCCTCGAATTGCCCGCCATCGAGATCCGCCCCCCCGCCGATTACGGCCCGCTCGATGCCGCCATCCGCGAGTTGGACGCCTATGACTGGCTCATCTTCACCAGCGCCAACGGCGTGCGCTATTTCCTGGAGCGCCTGGACGCTTCGCCCGCCGACTGGCGCTCGCTCCGCGCCAAAATCTGCGCCATCGGCCCGGCCACCCGCGCGGCCATCGAGGCGCTCCACCTCAAAGTCGATCTCATGGGCAAGGAGTACGTCGCCGAAGGCCTCGTGGCCGCCTTTGCCGCGCATGACGTCTCCGGCCGCCGCATTCTCCTGCCCCGCGCGGCCGTCGCCCGCGATCTTGTCCCGCGCGAACTGACCCGCCTCGGTGCGCGCGTCGATGTGGTGGAAGCCTATCGAACCGTGCTGCCCGAGTCCGCCGCCGCGCAGGCGCGCGAGATTTTCGGCGGTCCGCGCCGGCCTGACGCCATCGCCTTTACCAGCTCCTCCACGGTGCGAAACTTCGCCGAAGCCGCCGGTCTCCCGGCGCTCCGCGGCGTCAAGGCCGTCTCCATCGGCCCGGTCACCACCGCCACGGCGCGCGAGCTGGGCATTGAGCCCGCCGCCACCGCGCCAGTCTTCACCATCGACGGCCTGATTGCGGCGATACTGGAAGTTCTCCAGCGCTCATGAGACCGCACATCATCGGCGTGGCCGGGCCCTCCAGCTCCGGCAAGACCGAGCTCGCCCGGCGTGTCGCCGCCTCCCTCCATGGCGCGGAAATCGTCTCCCTCGATTCCTACTACCGCGGCCGCGAAGACCTGCCCTTTGAGCAGCGCGAGCAGCTAAACTTTGACCATCCCAACGCGCTCGAATGGGAGTTGCTCCACGAGCACCTGCGCGGCATTCAGCAAGGCCGCGCATTCGAGGAGCCGGTCTATTCCTTCGCCCGCCACGCGCGCGCGCCGGGCTCGAAGCGCATCGAACCAGCCCCATTCCTCATCATCGAGGGCCTCTTCGTCTTCTACTGGCCGGAGTTGCGCGCCATGCTCGATACCAAGGTCTTCGTCTCCACCGATCCCGAAGTCTGTTACCGGCGCCGCTTGCAGCGCGACGTGGCCGAACGCGGCCGGACGCCGGAATACGTGCGCGCCCAGTATGAGCGAACCGTGCGCCCCGGCGCGGAGCAATTCGTCTATCCCACCCAGGCGTACGCGGACCTCGTGGTCTCCGGAGAGCGCCCCTTCGCCGAGTCCGTCGGCGCGGTCATGGAAGCGCTCAGGCTGTCCACGCCGAACGCTCACGCCGCGCCCCGCCACGATCTTTCGCGCCCGTAGGGCGGCCGGGCGGATCCCAGCGCGCCGCAAGTTGGGATGCGCGCTCATGGAGCGAGGCGCTCGAACGGGCGTGGAGCAAGCCGCGAAGCCAGGTGCCGCAGGCCGTTCGGCCTGTGCACGCGGGCGCCAGCCCGCCAGTCCAACCCCTTCCAATCTCAAAGATCGCAAATTGCAATAATCCCCTGTGAAGCCGAGTTAAGAACCTATGGCCACTCAAGCCCAACTCAACGCAAATCGCCAGAACGCGATGAAATCCACCGGCCCGGACTTGATGGTATCAGAGGGGCGTATCCGAAATCCTGGCTTCCGCCGCGGACTAACCTTCGCGCCCCCGGCGCGGACCGGTCATCTTTTCTTCGCCCCGAAGAAGGGGTTTGCGGCCGCCTGCTTCATCCACGAGGCTACCTGCGGCTCGTCGAGATCATCCGCGGATTTCAGCTCCACGCCCCGTGTGGACTTACCCATCCCTATCGGCGCGGCGGGCGGTTCCGGCTTGAGCTCTGCGCCACGTATGAACATCAGTTTCAGGTGACCGGCGAATGCGCCGGACGAGAAGCACCAGCCACCGCCCACGCCGTAGTAGGCCATGCCCCACTTTACGGCGCGTTGGAGGTTGGGCAGGGTCTTGGCAGCCAGGGCATCGACGCGCTCGGCGATGCCGCGCTGCGGCTGCGGCAAGGTGGCGATGTAGGCGAAGACAGGCTTGTCGCCTTCCGCGGCTTTGGCGGCGCTTGCCCTGCCGGTCATGGCGGCCAGCAGCTTCGGGCCGGCGGGCTTGAGGGGAGGCTTCCTCATGATCTGACCAAGGTGGCGAGAAGCGTATCCAGTTGCTCGAACTGCTCGCATGACCCGCCGGTGCTTCCGGAGGCGATGGCGCTGTCGAGGGCTTGCTTTGAGGGATAGAGATCGTGCAGGACCAGTAGCGTCCTGCCGGCCTCTTCCTCGAAGGTCACGGTGGAAACGGGGCCATCGGCGCTTTCCTCATTGGTCCAGACGATGCGCGAGGGGGGCGTCGCTTCGAGATACCTGCCGAAGAACGCCATAGGCTGCTCAGCGGCAGGGTGGCGGAACACGAAGCGGTACGCGCCGCCCGTACGGACATCCGCCTCGCACGAGAGGAAAGAGATTCCGAATGACTTGGGCGCCCACCAGCGCTGGAGTAACTCCGGCCTGGTCCAGGCCTCGAACACGGCCTGGGCGGGGGCATTGAAGGTTCGCGTGACGACCAGCTCACGCTCGGACTTTCGTTCCACCGTTGTGGGGTTCTTCATGGGGCGCTCACTTTCTCCTTTTTCCACCAGCGGCTCTTTCGAGCTTCCATTCCTCAACAATCGTATCCAACACTTCGAAGCGCGCGTCCCAGAGCCGGCGGTGCGTCTCAATCCACGCCGCCTCCTGTTCCAAGCGGCGCAGGCCGAGTTTGCAGGTACGCACGCGCCCGACCTTTTCGGTGGTCACAAGCCCCGCCTGCTCCAAGACGCCGACGTGCTTCTTCATGCCCGTGAGGGTCATACGGAACTTGCCGGCCACGCCGGCGCGCCGCCCGTATCGTCCTAACTCTCGAACTCCCAGCCCCGAAAGCGGTGCTGGTGCTCGGCCATGTCCACGCGCTTGCCCCGGAAGCGGACTCCTTCCATTTCCAGGCGGGTTCGCTGCTCCAGGCCGGCTTCGAACTTGAGCTTGATCTGGCCTCCGGCGCCCACCACGCGCTGCCAGGGCAGGGCATTGCCCTCGGCCCGCAATAACTGCGCCACGTGGCGGTGGTATAGCGGGTACCCCGCCGCCGCGGCCACCTGTCCGTACGTCGCCACCTTGCCTCGCGGAATCTGGCGGATGGTCTTGCGGAACGCGGCATCGCGCCGCGGCGTCCGGGGCGTGCGCAATAGACGGCGGGCGGCTTCGCGCGCGGTCAGCTTCTTCGCCGCGCGCTTCATGGCTGGCAGGCCTCCGCGTGGAGGATTTCCTTGCGAATGGTCAAATCCAAACACCCGGCCTCGCGCGCGTGGTCCACCGCCAGGCCGTTCCAATACAACGTGACCGGCTCCCAGGCCGCGGGGATGGTCACGTGCAACTCGGTGACGCCGCGCGAGACGATCTGGATTTCGTCATCGCCGGCCGCGTAATGCGCCTGCACGCGGGCCGTCACTACCTTGGGCTTGTCCGGCACAATGATGCGGGTCTCGATCCTCTTGCGGGCTCCGTTCTGCTCCACTAAAACCACGGTATCCTTGGTCTGGACCGCGTCGCGCATCATCTGTTCGAACGCCCGGCCGTTCTCAATCGGCTTGCCGTCGAGCTCCAGAAGGCGGTCGCCGGTTTTGAGCGGCCCGTCGTATTTCGCGGGGAGGCCGGCGACCTGAATGCCGGGACCCGGGTCGTCCGCCTTGTACTCGAAGGCCCCCACATCCAGCATGGCCCCCGAGCCCGCTTTGAGCGCGCTGGAAGGCAGTACGTCGTTGCGTTCCGCCGGATCGAACTCGGCCATCTTCACCCAGAAGCAGGAAGCAAAGGCGGTGGAGGTCGTCTCGCAATCCACCTCCGGCGGGAAGTCCTCGCGCTGGTGTCCGCTGAGCCATTCCACCACCGCGTTCATGCTCAGGCCGTTGGCCTGCCGGTACTCGATGTTCATCCCGGCGGCCTTCCATTGCGCCGCCAGGGAGCGGTCGAAATCGCTCGACCCGGCCCACAGCAGCGGCGTGTTGGTGAAGTTCGCGGTGAAGACGATGCCGGTGTCCGTCGCCTGGCGCGGCGAACCTCCCAGCGCGAACGCGCCCGCGAACAGATCGGGCAGCCGGGACGCCGCGTAGAAGACCGCGCCGGACGATGTGCCGCGGCCCACCAGATAAACGCGCGACGGATCCACCCCGGAGTTCTGTACGGCATTGCGAATCGCTTCGGCAAGCGCCTGCGTGCGGGCGTCGATTGCCGATCCCGCGGGCATGGGAGCCGCCGTAACTACCCGCCAGCCCGGGCCTTTGGCCCAAGCGTCCCACTGGGCGGCGTCCGCCGGGTCGATAACGGCGAAAGCCGGTGTCTTGGCGGGCGCCTGGGCCGGCAGGTTCAGCGAAGCAAGCAAGATCGCCGAAATGAAGCGATAAGGGACCATGCGAACGGCGTTCCGAAAGCCCAGTGTACTCCGTCGCGCGCGGCCTTTCGCCCGCGCTCTCCGCACCGTGCTGCCCCGCACCATAACCATGCCGGCCTGCGGAGCGATCGGCCCCGCCGCTATAATAAAATAAATATACTCATGCACCAGAAACTGAATCAGAGGGTAGTAGATCCCGATCCACAGGAAACCGCGGAATGGATGGAGGCGCTCGATCAAGTAATTGACGAGGCCGGACCGGACCGCGCCGCGTACCTGCTGGAACAGCTTACCGGCCACGCGCGAATCGCCGCCGTGGACGTGCCGAGCGTGCGCAACACGCCGTACGTCAACACCATTCGGCCCGAGGAGGAATCGCCGTATCCGGGCGACCGCGCCATGGAGCGCCGCATCAAGAGCCTGATTCGCTGGAACGCTATGGCCATGGTGGTGCGCCAGAACAAGTACGACTCCGGAATCGGCGGCCACATCTCCACCTATGCCTCGCTGGCCACCCTCCTTGAGGTGGGTTTCAATCATTTCTTTCACGCCACGTACGGCGACCAGCCGGGCGACTTGATCTACTTCCAGGGCCACGCCTCGCCCGGGGTTTATGCGCGTGCATTTTTGGAAGGCCGTCTTCCCGAGCAGGCGCTGCAGAACTTCCGGCATGAGCTGCGCGACGGCCCCGGTCTCTCTTCGTATCCCCACCCCTGGCTGATGCCGGACTTCTGGCGCTTCCCCACGGTCTCCATGGGCCTCGGGCCGATCAATGCCATCTACCAGGCGCGCTTCATGCGCTATATGGAAAACCGCGGCATGATTCCCGCATCGCCGCGCAAGGTCTGGGCATTCCTGGGCGATGGCGAAATGGACGAGCCCGAATCGATGGGCTCCCTCACCCTGGCCTCGCGCGAGAAGCTCGACAACCTCATCTTCGTGGTCAATTGCAATCTGCAGCGCCTCGACGGCCCGGTACGCGGCAACGGCAAGGTGATTCAGGAGCTGGAGGCCGCCTTCCTGGGCGACGGCTGGAACGTCATCAAGGTGATTTGGGGCGGCGATTGGGATGAGCTGCTGGCCCGCGATACTACCGGCCTCCTGCGTTTACGCATGGGCGAAGTTGTCGATGGCGAAATGCAGACCTACGTCACCCGCGACGGAGCCTACATCCGCAAGAACTTCTTCGGGCGCTATCCGGAGTTGCTCGACCTCGTATCCCACCTGAGCGACGACGACCTTTTCCGGCTCTGCCGCGGCGGGCACGATCCGCGCAAGGTGTATAACGCCTACAAGCGCGCGGTTGAAACCATCGGGCAGCCGACGGTCATCCTGGCGCACACGATCAAGGGCTACGGGCTGGGCGAAGCCGGCGAAGGCCGCAACATCACCCACCAGCAGAAGAAGCTGAACGAGCAGGAACTCACGCACTTCCGGCAGCGGTTCGAGATTCCGATCCCGGAGGAGGCCGCCAAGAAGGCGGGCTTCTATAAACCGCCGCAAGACAGCCCGGAGATGTCCTACCTGCACGAGCGCCGCCGGCTGCTGGGCGGGTACATGCCCAGCCGGACGGCGGGGCCTTCCACTATCCAGGCGCCGCCGCTCGGGTACATGAAGGAATCCCTTGAAGGGTCCTCCGGCCGCGAAGTGTCCAGCACCATGGCGTTCGTACGCGTGCTGACGCTGTTGATGAAGCACCAGGAACTCGGCAAGCGCGTAGTGCCGATTATCCCCGACGAGGCGCGCACCTTCGGCATGGAGTCGCTGTTCCGCCAGTTCGGCATCTACGCCAGCCAGGGGCAGCTTTATAAGCCGCACGATGCCGAGATGTTCCTGTACTACAAGGAATCCAAGGACGGACAGATTCTGGAAGAGGGCATCACGGAAGCGGGCGGCATGGCGTCCTTCACCGCCGCCGGGCTTTCCTACGTGAATTACGGGGTGGAAATGATCCCGTTCTTCATCTACTACTCGATGTTCGGCTTCCAGCGTGTGGGCGACCTGATCTGGGCATTCGCCGACGCGCGCGGCAAGGGCTTCCTGTGCGGCGGCACGGCCGGACGCACCACGCTGTCCGGCGAGGGCTTGCAGCACCAGGACGGCCACAGCATCGTGCTGGCCAGCACGGTGCCCACCTGCGCCACTTACGATCCCGCTTTCGCCTACGAGATCGCCGTGATCGTGCGCGATGGCATCCGCCGCATGTACCAGGAGCGCGAGGATCTGTTCTACTACCTGGCCCTTTATAACGAGAACTATCCCATGCCGGCCATGCCGGAGGGTCTGGATCCGGAAGGCATCCTCAAGGGCATTTATCGCTATAAGCCGGCCGAGGACGGCAAGGCCGTGGTGCAGTTGTTCGGCAGCGGTCCCATCCTCAATGAAGCGCTGAAGGCGCAGTCGATCCTGGCGGAGCGCTACGGTGTGGCGTCGGACGTCTGGAGCGTTACCAGCTATAACGAGCTGCGGCGCGAGGCGTTGGGCGTGGAGCGTTGGAACCGCCTGCATCCGGCTGAACCCGCGCGCACGCCGTACATCGTGAATGCGCTGAAGGGCGCCAAAGGACCCATCGTGGCGGCTACCGACTATATGAAGGTAGTTCCGGACCAGATTGCCCCGTGGCTGCCCGGGCGTATGGAAACGCTGGGTACCGACGGCTTCGGGCGCAGCGACAATCGCGAATATCTGCGGAAGCACTTCGAAATCAACGCGGCAGCCATTGCGGCTACCGCTCTTTCCCGGCTGGCCCGCGACGGCAAATTCGATAAGGCGAAGGCCAAGGCTGCGTTCGCCGATCTCGGCGTCCCCACGGAAGGGCCGGACCCCGCGTACGCGTAAGCGTTCGACCAATAGAGTAGCTATAAAGGGCTGATAAAACACCACTTAATAGTGGTGTTATCTATGCCGATGTTGCGGCCCGCACCGAAATCCGGTCCCGAAGTTCGGTATAATTGTCTCATGGCTGTTTCATAATCCCCAAGCAAATCTCGACGCCGCACCGTTCGCGGCGCATCGTTCGTTAGTCCAGCAATCATACCTGAGTCCAGGAGGAAAAATGAAGAGATTTGTGAGCCGGGGTGTTGTGTTCCTTGCCGGGGCGGTGGCGCTTCCGATGTCCGCGCCGATCCTGCCCGCATACGCGTACGTCGACCGCGCTCAGGACCCCAGGTTAAACATTCTAAAGCGGTTTTTTGAAGCTCTCGGGTGTCCGGCCAGCCAATATTCGTCGGCGTTTCTGGAAGCCGCCGACAGCTTTTCCCTGGATTGGCGGCTCTTGCCAAGCCTTTCCTACGTGGAATCCACCGGCGGAAAAGCCGCCGCTGGAAACAACTTTTTCGGATGGGATTCCGGGCGGGCCAGGTTCACGTCCCCGGTGGCCGCGATCCGCAACGTTGCCGAGCGGTTGAGCCGGGGGGCCCGCTACCACGGAAAGACCCTGGAGCAGAAGCTTGCCATCTACAACCCCAACCCGGGGTACGGCGCCCAGGTCAAGCGGATCATGCGCAGAATCTCGCCCACCGAATAGCGCGGTGGCCTTTGCCTGGACCTAATGCACCGGCGTGAAGTAGCCGTGCAAATGCGTGTTGGGGACGGGGCCGTATTCCCAATAGAACTTCGCCGAAAAGTACGTTTCCCCGTAAGGGCCTGACTCCGTGTAAGTCGCCGGGAGGAATCCCCACTCCGCGAAGAACGGGTTCCAATACCAGCCGGGGCCCTTCCAGTTGGCGGGGTTCGTGCCCACCAGCGCCTGGGCCGTGTCCACGCTGGCTCGGGCGTCAATCCCGGCGCGCTGGCTGCTCCACTGGCTGAGAGCGTCCTGCCTGGCCGTCCGCGCGAGCCTGGACTCGCTGCCGCCGATGGTCAACTGTCGGCCGGAGCCGAGCTCGGAGGCGTGGTCATTCAGGACCACCTTAGCCCGGCCCCTGACCACTGCCACGGACGGGCCGCCCGCGTGAAATTCGTAAATTCCCGGGCGCTCAATGGTGATCCGCGCCGCGCCTTCCAATACCTGCAAACGGCCGGCGCCGGCGGCGACAGTTTCGATGATGGCGTCTCCGCGCACAATTTCCACCTGAGTGTCGGCAAGGCTCACCGAGACCATCTTCACCGCGCTCTGTTCGCCGAGCCGCAGGAAGGCGCCCGGCGTGAGCACGGCCTCGGCCTTGCCGCTCGTGGTGGAGAGCGTCTGGCCGGCGGCCGCCGCAGTCCCTTCCAATGCTCCCGGCGCGATGGCTTTGCCTTCAATCGCCGCCTGCCCATCCACGAAATTCACCGCGCCCGGCTGGCCCACCATTTCCTCGGCGGCCGCGCCCACCAGCGCGCACAAGATTCCTATGAAACACCAACCAGCCCGCACCATGGGAAACTCCTCCTAAGGGTGCGGATGCGCACGCGGAGGGCGCCGTTTCTGGCCCCTTGGGGCCGCGATTCCTTAGTGTTTTGGGGGCATCTCGCGAGCCCCGCGATGGGCGGGGGGCTCGGCGCGCACCGGCTTGGCGGCTTCTTCTACTGCGAGAAATGGCCCTCTACTGAGGGAAATAGCCTTCGCGGGCGCGGACTTTGAGCGCCGGCCGGCCGGTCACCACGTGCAGCGCGCGCCAGTCCTGGCCGCCATCGGCAGGCGGTTGGAAGGCCAGCAGGTAGCCGTGCATGAGGTCTTCGAGAATATGCTCGAACACGCCGCGAATGGCTTCAGGCTGATCGACGGAGAAGGATAGCCCGCCGGTGGCTTCCGCCGTGGATTGAAGCTGCAGTTGCAGATCGGCGCTGTGCAGCGCATCACCATGGGCCACGGTGTAAACCGTTACGCCGTCGGACTTGGCGCGCCGGATGGCGGCGTCGGGGTTTAGGCCGCTGGTGTTATCCGCGCCGTCCGTGAATACGACAATGGCCTTCTTGCCGCCGCGCGTGCAAAGCTCACGGCTCACGTGCACCAGGGCGTCGTTCAAGCCCGTGTCGCCATAGGCGCGGGCGCCCAGCACGGCGCGCTTGGCGAGTTCGCGGTTGTTGGTGAACGGCTGCACTTCGGAAACCTTGTCGTTAAAGCTGTAGACCGCTACGGAATCGACGGGACGCAGGTTATCGATCAGGCGGATTGCCGCGGCCTTCAGCGCGGGCAAGGCGGCGGCCATGCTGCCCGTGGTATCGAGCACCAGGGCGAGCGAAACGCCGGCCGCGTGGTTTTCGAAGGCCGCGATTTCGGTGGGCTTGTTGTTGTCGAGCAGCGTGAAATCGCCGGCCGAGAGGTCGTCCACGTACTTCCCGTGTTCGTCGGTAACGGCGGCGTAAACCTCCACCATGCGGGCGCGGATGCGGAAGGTGGCCTGCGTGACCGGGAGCGGCGCATCGGGGCCTCCAGCCGATGCCGGGATAATGGCGGCGGCGGTTTCCGGCAGATCGGCATCACCCGCCTTGGCTCTGGCCAAGCCGGAGGCCACCTGCTCAAAAGTCATGAAGCCGCCGCTAAAACGCGAGGCGCCGGCTTCGTGGTAAGTCTCCATGCGCGTGGGCGCAAACAGGGACGCGGAATGCGCTCCGCCATCGAAGGCGTGCCGGGAGGGCAACTGCGGATCTTCGGAAACGAGCTGAATGGCGGGATCCAAGAGCGCCGCGTAGACTTGGCCCATAAGGACCGGCAGGACGTGGCTGGAGGGCGCATCGCGCAGGGTGGTGAAACGCGCGGTGCGCTCGATGGCCTTGACGCGGTCAAAGGAATCGCGAGCATCGCCGTTGAGCCGCAGGAGGCGGGTTGGCACGGCGTCATCCAGGTCCTCGGCGCCGCCGGCCATGGCGCGCAGCGTCGCCACGGATTGCGCGGCGTCATCGGATGCGGAGGCGGCTTCGCAGGAACGGCGGAAAAACGCGGCCGCCGCCGCTGGATCGAGAGAACCGGCTTGGGAAGCCAGTATGGTCAGTTTGACCAGGGAATGCCATTCGCCCAGGACGCGATTGCGGTCGGCCGGCGGCAGGCTGGCGGCACGCGTCTCAAAGGCCGCCAAGGCGCGGAACTCGGGCGCTCCCAGGGCCGGGAGTTTGACAAAGTAGGGGAACAGAGCGCGCCAGGAAGCGTAGTGTTCGGAGAGAATCCGCGCCGAATCGGCGTCCAGCGGGGCCTTGCGATCGCGCTCCAGCGCGGCCAGCGGAACCAGGGTTTCAAGCCTGGGGAGCGCGGCGGAAAAACCGCCGGGCCACGCGGCGTCGCCGCCGGGGAAGCGGACGTTGCCGGCGGCGTCCAGCGGCGCTTCCTGAAACAGCTTGGCGCGCCAGGCGATGACGCGAGGATTGACGCGCGCGCGCAATTCGTCGGAATCGTGAAACAGCTTGTAGAACTGCTCGGCCGTGGCGGCGTCGCGCGTGAACAGGCGCTGGTGCGCGTCGTCGGCCTGGGAAAGCGCCGCGTAGAAAGCCGCCAGCTTGCTTTCGTCCTTGGATAGCAAAGCGGTGAAGAAGGCCTTCGGATCGCGCGGGCTGGCCCCGGCCAGATGTTCCCAGATGGCGTCCGCGCCGGGGCCTCCCGGCGAAACGGCGCGGCCTCCATCCACCCTAAAAGATCCGCCGTAGTAACGCGCCACGGAGGAAAAGCGGTTTACGAATCCGCGCAGGCCCACGCTGGAAATCACGGCCGCGGCCGCGCCGGGTCCCATGCCCGCCAAGCCGGCGTAAGCGGCGGCGAAGAGCGGGTTGCGCACGAACAGCTCGGCGAATCCGCCGGCCGGCATCGCGCCCGCGATGGCGCGCCAGGAGTTGGCCTCCAGCACTGGGGCATTCTCGGAATGGAAGGCGAAATGGAAGCTCGATCCGGATGCCAGGGTCTTGGACATGGTGACTTCGTCAATGCCCAGGGCGCCGGGGATGAGCTGCCGGGGCCCGTCCACGGACAGTTCACTGAGTTCGACGCGCGCGCCGCCAAGGCCGGGAACGGCTCTCCAGCCGAAAAGCCGCAGCAGGTCAAGGCTCTTTGAGTTGGTGGTGAAATCGGGAGCGAGGGCGATCTGCCCGTCCCGGTTCTGCGGAATCTGCGTAAGCGAGGCGGCGGCGGTGAAATAGGCTTCCAGGGATTCGATGTACTGGGGGATATCGGAACTGCCGCCCGGGCCGGCGGCATCGGCGATGGCGCGGCAATATTCCAGGAAGAAATCCGCGGGGGCCGGGGTTTGCTTCAGATGCGCCATGCGGGCCACCGCGGCCAGCCCTCCCGGGACGGTCACGTCGCTTGACCCTTGCACGGTGCGGTCGCGCGCGGCCGCGGCGGCGTCCGTGGCGGCTTGCGCCGCGGAGCTTTGGAATTCCTTAATGCGCGCGCGCACGGCCTGGGCGTCATCGGCCTTGGGGCTCAGGTCCAAATAGCGCTTGAGGTGGGAGACGGCGGAGGCGTAGTCGCCATCCTCGGCTTGAATCAAGCCGAGTATGTACTCTGCGCGCGGATGCTTGTGGGTCTTATCGAGAGCGATGGCCTTTCGCGCGGCGGTTTCCGCGCCGTCTTCCTTGAGGTGCTCGCGGACTTCCGCCAGATCGAGCTGCAGGCCCGGCTGGGAGCCGCGGGTGTCCAGCTTGATGCCCGCCAAAGCGGTGGTCTCGGCGGTCTCCCAATCGCCGTCGCCCATCTCCAACTGGGCCAGCGGGTCATAGTTGCCCACGTAGCGCGGCGCTTGATCCACGCCTCGTTGGAAGGCCTGGCGGGCGTCCTGGCGCCGCTGCTCGCCGAGATAGGCGAAGCCCAGATCTTCCCAAACCGGGCCGCACTTGGGAAAGGCGTCGAGGATCTTGCGAAACTGATCTTCGGCCTGCGCCCACTGCTTCGCGTTTTGCAATTTCAGGGCGCGGTTGCGGGCTTCCACCTCAATGGCGGGCACAACGGAATTCTCGCTGTGGAGCACCATGTCCGGCAGATTGTTGCTGGCCTGAAGCACGCCGATTCCAATTTCGTCGGAGACGTAGCCGGGGATCACCGCGTTCCAGAAGCAGTCGCCGTCCGTCTCCTGGAAGAGGACTTCGCTGAAGTGCGCCTCGCCCGCTTTGTTGGTGGTGGCGAGGAGGACAGGATTCCGCCCGTAACAACTGCGCTGGACGGTGGCGGGCCGGGGGAGCGGCGAACCATCGTCCATGACCACCTTGACGTTGAGGTTCAGATCGCCCTGAGCGTGAAGGGCGATTGCGGCAAGCAGCGCGGCAGACAGAGGCGTGACCCAGCCAATGCGGACCCGATGTGACATTTCGGACAGTTTATCGTCCGGTGGGGCAGCGCGCAAGCGGGGTATCTGTTTCCGATCGTCGGTTCGGGGACGGCAAACGGATGGCGCGCCCGCCTTCACGCGGGATCAGAGCGTGCGTCTGGCGGTTATCTGCTGCGAGGCCGCGGGTCCGGTTCGCCCGCTTTGCGCGGCGCCGGCCGGGGTGGCCGCCGGCGCGCTCCCGGTTTCCGGATCGCGGGTCACGGTGAATACGATTTCGTCCCCCGAGGGCGACAGGACGCCGCGATAGATCGCCTTGGTGAACTGGTCGTTACCGGTCCAGACGTAGAAGGAAAGCGTGTCGCCCTCTACCTTGCAGTCCCAGAGACCGGCATAGACCGGCGCATTCGTTCCCCGGTCGATTCTGATGGAGATCGTCCCGCTCACCTTGCCGCCGGCCTGGTTCAAGGTGAGCACGCTGCCTCCACGCCCTCCGCGTCCGCCCGGAAGAGTCCAGGTCCCAGAGAAATTGGCGGCCGAGGCCAAAGAGGCGGCGGCCGCGATCAGCGCGCAACAAACGATAGCCCTC
>DATKOS010000167.1:0-17623 GCA_035524535.1 Bryobacteraceae bacterium | reverse complement strand
GTCGAGCAAATCCTCGCGGGTCATCACGGGATCGACGCGCGGTTCGATGCCGATCTCGCGGTGCTGGACGATTTTTTGAAGCACGGAGGCTGGGTTGCGGGTGACTTCGAGCTTGAAAAGGAACCGGTCGAGCTGGGCCTCGGGAAGCGGGTAGGTGCCTTCGAGTTCGATGGGGTTTTGCGTGGCCAGCACGAAAAACGGCGCTTCCAGCTTGTAGGTGTTCCCGCGCACCGTGCAAGAGAGTTCCTGCATGGCTTCGAGCAGCGCGCTCTGCGTCTTGGGAGGCGTACGGTTGATTTCATCGGCCAACAAGACGTTACCGAAAATCGGGCCAGGCACAAACGTCCAGCGGCGATGCCCCGTCGTGGGATCTTCCTCGATGATGTCCGTGCCGGTGATGTCGCTTGGCATCAAGTCCGGCGTGAACTGAATGCGTTTGTAAACCAGCCCCAGGGTTTGCGCCATGGTGCGCACCAGGAGCGTTTTGGCGGTGCCGGGAAGGCCGGTGATCAGGCAATGGCCTCCTACGAAGAGGCCGATCATGATCTGTTCCAGCACCTCCTCCTGGCCGACAATGACGCGGCGAACTTGCGTCACAATTTCGGACTGCACGTGGCGGAACCGCTCGATGCGCGCCTTCAAGACTTCAGGATCCAGCTCGGTCGTCGGGGTTGTTGGCATTGTGTTTTCCGTCTTTCGAGGTTTCTACTATTCCTTGTTTTCCTTGGCGTTCAGTTCGAGCAGCAGCTTCTGCGCCGGTTTGTAGGAGGGCGCCGCTTCGAGCGACGACAACAATTCGTCCTCGGCCTTCGCGGGTTGGTGGTCCTGGTTCAGGGCGCGGGCCAAATTGTAGTGCGCCTCGGCCGGGTCGATGGGGTTGTGCGCCACCACGGCGCCAAACTCGCGAACTGCCCCCGCCGCGTTGCCTTCTTCCAGCCATAACGTCCCGAGCATGACGTGCTCTTCGTTGACCAAGGGGTAAATATAATTCAGGCGATCGAGAATGGAGGCGGCTTCCTTGCCGTTGCCGGCCTCCGTGAGCATCTTGCCGAGCTGCACGATGGAATCCGGGCTGCGCCCGCCCGCGTGCACATAGCGTTCCAGTTCGTCGATGGCGCCAGCCTTGTCGCCTTTCGCCGTATAAGCCGAGGCCAGAAATTCGTAGACGCTGCCGGCCTCCACGTAGTCGGGATACCAGTCGCGTATAGCCAATCCTTCTTTAATAACGCCGTCCCAATCCTTGGCCTTGGACATTTCGTTGACCTGCAGGATATCCTTCTTCCACTCGTCGAAGTGATCCACGGTAGTCTTGTTCTGCGCTTCCACCCACGAGAAGAACTGCTTATCGAAATCCGCCGGTTCCAGCTTAAGCTCCTTACGGATCACCGACGGCGTATCCATGTCCGCGGCGTAGTCGTGCAGCATGGCCAGGATGGCGTCCCAGCCGAATTTCTCCGTAATGTAGTCGCAAATGCGCCCGGCCTGGAAATAACTCACCCCCACCTGCTGGGGCGTCTTGGGGTGGATGAACCCGCGGTCCAGTTGGTCGATCGGCAGCAGCGTCTTGTTCTTGATGGCCAGGATTTCCTCCGGCGCCAAGCGGTCGCCCCACTCCGGGGAGACGGCTGTCTCCTCATGCACCGCGATGCCCTCCGTGAACCAGCGCGGCACGCGCGAGTTGGTCAACTGCAGGGTGTAGACGTGGCTCATTTCGTGCCACAGGGTGGAGGCCCAGTGAAATTGCCCGGGCGGGCGTCCGGATGGGCTGTCCATGGAGACCGTGTGCCCGAAGGTCACTCCCAATAAGCCCACGCCGGGAATCCCAAGAGCGCGCACCGCGAAATCCGTGTCGTTCGGATATACCTCCAACTGGACCGGCGCGCTCAGCTCCAGCTTGTACTTCTTGGTGTAGGCGGCGATGATCTTCTCCATCTGCTCCTGGAAATACGGGTGCAGCAGTTCCGCCTCCTTCTTGTCCAGTTTCACGGTGAAGTTGGCGCCGCGGTAGGTTTGGAACGTGCCCAGCAGGTCCAGGAGCTTCAGCGAATTGGTGGTATAGGCATCGCCCTTGTAGCCGTCGTTGTAGCTGGTTTCGAGCTCCTTGTGGGCCTCGTCGTCCTGGCCCAGGCGCATCAGGTTGACGCCGAGCTGGGAGCGCGCGCGGTCCAGAGTGGGGTCGAGCGCCAGCGCCTTACGGTAGTACTCGATGCCGTCGTCGTAGCGGCGATTCATGACGAAGAAGTGGGCGATGGTCTCGTAACCGAGCGGGTCGTGCGGGTCCCATGGCGTGTCTTTTTTGTCCGCCAGCAGATCGATGCTCGCCAGGATCGCCTTGGCCTGCACGGAGTTCTTGTCCATGTCCAGGGCCTTGTGGGCTTCCTGCGAGGCCTTGGCGTTGTCATTGTCTTCGAGCGCCACCCGCGCCAGCAGTTCCTGCGCTTCGGTGAGCTTGGGATCGAGGGTGAGCGCCTTGGCGGCCAGTTCGGCGGCATTCGGTCCGAAATCGTCGGCGTCCACCCATGCCAGGCCGAGATAGGCTTGGGCGCTATCCTTCTTTAACTCGAGGGCTTCGTTGAACAGGTCGCTTGCCGTGCTCATCTGCCCGTAATCGAGCATGAGTTGGCCCCAGCCGAGCTTGACGTTGACGTCCTTGGGGTCGCGCTGTTCGAGGGCCTTGTAGGCGTCGTTGGCTTCCAGATAACGGTGCGCTTTGCGCAGGGTTTCGGCTTGTTGCAGCGTCTGGGCCGCAAGAGAAGCCGCGCCTAAGAGCGCCAGCGCGCCGATTCCCGCAAAGCGTCTCACTTGTCCAACTCCTGCTGGGTGGCCGCCAGTTGCAGAAGCAGTTGCGTGAGCTGCTTCTTGTAGTCATCGGCCTGCATGGCGGCCTTCTCATACTTGAGCGCGTCGATCTGCTGTTCGAGCTGGTCCTTCTTCTCAAGCAGGGCGCGTTTGGCCGGGTCGCGGGCGGCTGCGGCGTTGGCCCCCAGGCGCACCACGGGGAACACGCCCGCCAGCTTGCCTTCGCCGTTGTCCGCCGAGGGGGTCTTTTCCCCCTCGCCCTTGCCCGTGTCTTCGAGCACGGCGTGCTCGGTGGCCAGGCGCTTTTCGGAATCGTACGAATCGGCCGTCTTGCGCTGCGCGTAGCGGAACGCTTCCAGGGCCGAGACCTCCTCGTTCTTATCCGTATCCGCCGCCGGGTCGCGCAGGGCCTCGGCCCAATATCGCGCAAACACCGTGGCGTTCTTCTCGGTTCCGGTCTTGGTGGCGGCGATCACGATGCGCCCGGTCTTGCGCAGCGCCGGTATGGCGCCGCCGCTCGAGCTGGTCATATCCACCACGAGTTGCCGCGCGGCGGGAATGTGGTCGAGCAGCGTGGCCAGCTCGGCGCCGGTGATGTCCGTGCCGGGGATATTGAACTTGTAGTCCACGCCGTCATAGGTGCCGTGGCCGATCAGCATGAGCACGAATGCGTCCGTGGGCTTGATCTGGCCGTCTAGCTGCGTGAAGCGGGCGCGGATCTGGTCGCGCGTGGGCGCTACCAGAGTGGTGACGTCGGCGTTGCCGGCCTTCTTCAGGCTGGAGTCGATATCGTCCGCCCACATTTTGAAGCGCTGGTCGTAATCCGGCTCGCCGCCGAGGCCCGAAATGGTGACGTAGAACGTTGCGGCCGGCGCGGCCACGGCCGCCAGCAGCAGAATACCCAGTACCGATACGCGCTTCATACGACACCCCACTTGCGGCGCAGCAGCCATTCCGCGGCGCGGATTCCGAGCAACAACATAAAGACGATGGGCAGATCCCAAAGGTCGCGGGTTTCCCTCGTTGTGATGCCCGCTTCCGAATACGATATCTCGTCGGGCAGTTTGGATGCTTGCGAGGCCGTATAATAGCGGCCGCCGGTCTGGTCCGAGAGTTTCTCCAGGAGTTCCCGGTTCTGGGAGGTGTGGAAATTCTCCGCAACGCCGTCTTCGCGCCGGAACGTCAGCACATCGCTGCCCAGCGCCTCGGATTCGCGTCCGGCCAGAATTTCCGCGACGTAGGTGCCGGGTTGATCCGCGCTCCAATCGGCGGTGTAAACGCCTTCCTCCAGGGGTTTCGGCGCCAACTGCACGGTGGCTGAAGTCCCGTCCGGACTCAGGATGCGCGCCGTCACGCTGGCATTGGTCACCGGCTTGAACTCCTTGTCGCGCACTTCCACACGGATGGGCACGCGGGAATCGTCGGAGAGCGTGGTCTTGGGGGTGGTGGCGGTGACAGGGCCCGGCGTATCCGTCACCAGGTAGCGAAAGATCTGCTGCCAGAACATGGGGGCGGTCTTATCGGCGTGATCCGTCCACATCTTCCAGCGCCAGCTTCCGCCCGTGGCGAACACCGCCGAGCGGCCGTGCCCGTAGTTCTCCACCGCGAGCAGCGGCGAAGGCCGCTTGCCCGGAGGCAGCACATTCAGCAGCACGGTGGCGCCGGGCTTCGGTTCCCCCACCTCCTGGTAGTCAGCGAGCTGGGGCATCTTCTTCCACTTTTCGATATTGCGGGCCGGGTCGTCATCCAGGCGGCAGATGATGCTCTGCGCTCCGGCCGGGGTGAGCTCCTCTCCGGAGAAGTCGCGGTGGAAGGTCCCCTTGTTCGGCAAGAGGTTCACCGGCATGAGGTCCGCCAGGGGCGTATTCTGATAGCCGCCGTCGGAGAGGGAGACGCGTCCGCCGAGGAAAATGACGCCGCCGCCGCGCCGGTCCACAAAATCGTGAATGAGCTGCTGCTGGGTGGCGGTGAAGTAACTCGCCTCCACGGTTCCGATAATCAATCCCTGATAGGCGAACAGGTCTTCCGCCTTGGACGGGAACCCGTCCGCGAGTTCCTTCTCCGTCGTGCCCTGGCGGTAGATCTTGTTCTGCGTGGTGCGCAACATGCTGGCGATTTCCACGTTGGGGTAATCGTCCAGCGCGCGGCGAATGAACTTATAGTCCCAGCGCGGCTCACCTTCTATATAGAGGATGCGCGGCTTGTTCTTCACGACGTTCACCAGGCGGGAAACCTGGTCATTCGCGGCGTTCTCTTCGCCGGGAACGGGGTCCACGCCGATGGTGAGCGTCTTGGGGCCCGCCGAGCCGCAATCGAATACGACTGACTCGGCTTGCAGGGCTCCGTCTCCCTTCAGCGTGATTTCCTTCGAAGCCAGCGTCTTGGCGCCATCGCGAACGGTCAGCTTGGTTTTCGTGCCAGAAAGGCCGTAGCTCTGCAGCGTAACGTCCGCCGTGAGCTTCGATTGCGGCAGCGCGCGCGCCGGAACCACGGCGTCCTCAATCTCCACGTCGCGCTTCGGATGTTCCTCTCCGAAACCGATGGTATGCACCGGAATTCGCTGCCGCCGGATGGCCGAAATGGTTTGGAGATCGATGCCGCCGGAATTATCCGCGCCGTCGCTCAACAGCACCACCGCGCCCAGGGGCAGGGAAGACGATTCGGCCAGCAGGCCCTCCAGGGCTTCGCCGATGCGCGTAGCCGACTCGGTTGGCTTGACCTCGTCCGCGCTTTGCACGCGCATGGGCTCCTTGCCGAACTCATAGAGGCGGACCTGGAAACGATTCGAAAGGGCTGGAGCGAGGGATTTCACCAGCGAAAGGGCCGCGGCTTCGCGCGTGCCCGAAGCGTCGGCGATGCCCATGGTCCGGGAATGATCCACGAGCACTGCGATCACGTTCTGCTGGGGCTTCAGGGTGGCGACGCTGAGCGCCGGATGCCACAGCAGGAAGAGCAGCAGGGCGGCCATGGCTGTCTCCAGCAGCCAGATGGCAATGGGGCGCAAGCCACTGAGCATGCCGTGGTTGCGGCGCACGTGCCAGAAGAGCAATCCGGCCGAAGAGGCAATGAGAAGGCCCATCAGCCATAACGGCCATGGCGTGAGGAACACGAAATGGCCCTTCTGAAAGATGCTGGCCGGGTATTTGAAGAAGATTTCGAACATGGAGTCCGCGCCGAAGCGAGGTCCTGTCTAAGTATAGACGCGGTGGGCGCGCCGCCCAGTTACAAGCGCCGCCGCGCCCGGGCGAGGTCCGCGGGCGCCGTCCCCAAGCCTAACTCTCCGCATTTCGACAGCATAGCACGCAGGTCAGATCCGGGAAGGCGCTTGTAACGATGCGAAATGTGACAGCGCCGGCGCGTAATTTATGGGAACTTTCTTCCCGCTGGAGGGCGCGGCAGCGGCCGGAAATTCTAGTCCGCGAAGAGCCAAGACGGCGGGAGAAATCGGCGACGCCGGTTCGGTATGCTTCAACTCTCGGCGCGGCTTGCCATTGCGCGGAACTGCTCCAAGGTCAACTGCTCGGCGCGCGCGCCGGCTTCAGGCCAGGAGTCCACCGTGCGGCCGTAGCGATCGGCGAGGTTGTTGCGGATGGTCTTACGTTTTTGGCGGAAGCAGAGGCCCATGAAGTCCACCAGGCGATCCGCTTCGCGCGGCTCCAGCTCTTGCGCGCATGGCTCCAGCAATACCACCGACGAATCGACTTTCGGCGGCGGACGAAAGGACGCCGGCTTCACGTCGAACAGCTTCCTGGCTTGAGCGAACACCGCGGTGCGGACCGTCAAAAATCCGTACTCGCGCTGGCCGGGCTTGGCCGTGAGCCTTTCGGCGACTTCCTTCTGCATCAGGAAGACGGCGCGCGGCGGCCGGCGGCGCACGGTGCGATCCAGGATAGGGGAGGTGATGTAGTACGGAAGATTCCCGGTGATGGTGGCTGGCCCGAAGGCGCCGAAGTCAAATTCCAGGACATCCTGCTCCACCACCTGGAGGCGCGGCTGATTGGCGAACTCGCGCCGCAGGCCTTCGGCGAGATCGGCATCCAATTCCACGGCCACCACCTGCGCCGCGCGCTCCAGCAAGTGACGGGTGAGAGCGCCGCGGCCCGGCCCAATCTCAATGACGAGTTCGTCCGCCCGCGGACACGCCGCCTCAGCGATGCGCTTCAGAATCGATTCAGATGCGAGAAAGTGCTGGCCCAGCTTCTGGCGCGCCACCGAATCAGCCGATCGGATGGACGTTAATCTCGCTGACGCGGTACACCAACTTGCCCGAGACGGGCTTGCCGAAGTGCGTGGCGGGCGTGAAGCGCGAGAGCAGAATCATCTGGCCCAGTTCGGGCGTCATTTTGCCGCTTGTCAGGTCGTAATCCACCACGCGGCCGCGCGTGTCGATGGTGAGCTCAATTACGGCGTCGCCGGCGTCATAGGTGCGCACGTCCGGCGCGCTGGGACCCACATAGCCCCACGAACGCCAACGAAGCATTTCCGAATGGGTGGGATTCAGAGGAACATCGTCGCCAGTTTGCCTGGCGCCCAGGAAAGGAACCCACATGCCCACCAGAAGCACAGCCGAAAGCAGTCCACCCGCGATAGGCAGCGCCCGGGGGCGCATCATGTTGTCGAAGCTCAGCCGCAGTAGCGAAGCATAGTGAGAGAAAAACGCCGGAACGCTGGCGCGCCGGATACGCCGCTGCCGCTCATGAGACGCCATCACCCGCAGTTGTCCGGCGAGCTTGGATGGGACCGCGGTGGCGTGCATCTCACGCAGGCTCTGCCGTAGATTGTACGCGGCTTGGAACCGCGCATGGCAGGCGCCGCAGCTATCCAGGTGCGCCCATGCCTTTCGTTGCTCCTCCAGACTCATTCCGCCATCCAGGAGCCCCGAAACCATATCTGACGGATTTGTGCAACTCATAGCATCACTCAGCCGTTCTGGGCGCCAACCGCAGGACCGGCCTGATTTTCAGGCTCCCTGAAAGCTCTTCCCGCAATGCTTCCCGGCCGCGCAGAATGCGGGATTTCACGGTCCCAAGCGACACGCCCAAGACTTCCGCGATTTCCTCGTAACGCATGTCCGCAATGTCTCGCAACACCACGGCCTCGCGGAAAATCGGATTCACCCGTTGCAACGCCGCTTCGATCATGACGTGCTGCTCGCGGTCGAATGCCATATCGAAGGGCGACCGGCTCCTGTCGGGGATCGTCTCCCTCCAGTCGCGCGTTTCCTCGGGCCCCGGTTCCACCTCGGCTTCACGCCGGCGGTGACGGAAAAACCAACGGCGCGTATTGTGCGCTTCGTTGACCGTTATGCGGTAAACCCAAGTTTTCAGACTGCTTTGCCCACGGAAACTGCCGATATTGCGAAAGACCTTGAGAAATACTTCTTGCACCACGTCAGCGGCTTCGGACGGGTCGCTCAGCAGGCGCAGAGCCAGCGCGTAAACCGGTTGTTGGAACCGGCTCAGCAGTTCCTCGTATGCCCATTCCGCACCCTCGCGAAGAGATTCCACCAGTTTCAGGTCTTCGCCTTCACTGGCTTCCGCCCTTCGCTCCGGGCTGAAATCTACAATTGAAGCGGCCACTTGGAGCCTCACATTCAGCTAACTTCAACGTAACAGAAAACTCCGGGCCCTGCACAAATATAGACTCCGCCCGCGGGCAAAAGTTCCCCGCCGGGAAACTACCGTTTCCCGCGGAGTGAGAAAGGGCCCAGCGAGGGGCAGATTGTTTGGAATCCGTGCGTTACGGCTGCGGGTTGAACTCGAAGGTATCGGTATTGGTCCGGACTACCAAGCGCCCCGGTCCCAGTGGTTTGCCGCCGGTGGGGAAGAAGACCGCGCCGTCGGAGGAATCCCCCGGGGGCAGCTTGGTAGCCGAGAGCGCTACGGCGCTGGCCGCCGCCGCCGCGCGGAACTTGGAGGGTCCCATCATCAGGGCCGCCTGCCGCCGCGATTCGTACCCGTTAGTGCTGCGCATATTCGGAATGCCATACAAGGCCTCCTCATAGGCGTTTACCAGCTTCAGCACGTCGGAGCGGGAACCCTTCTCAGTGAGTACCTGCACAACGGTGGCGGCGGGCGCCGCGCGCAACTGCGTTCCATCCGATCGCATGAATACAAAGTCTTCCGGATGAATCACATAAGACCCCTGCGATCCGTTCGAAACGGCCACCTGGATGATGGTGTAGGTCTTTAAGTGAAAGGCCATTGGCGCAAACATTAAGGTCACGCCGTTCTTGGCGAGGGTCTGATATTTCAGGCCGTTGGACTCGAACTCGATGACCTGCGCCCGCATGGTCCAGGCAGCGACGGCGAGCACGATGAGCGCCGCGCCACGCGCGCCCGCGACCTTAGACATGAAGCCATGATAGTACGGAGGCGGGCCGGAAGTTATGGGAAATAGCCATTTAGCCAAAAAGCGATACGCGCCGTTTCCGCTTTCAGCGTTCCGGTCCTCGCCAGTAGCCCGGCTACGGGCTCCGCCGGGCGCCACACCCGGCAGAAGGCCAAGTTGGGATGGTCTGAACTCCCGCCTCCGGCTGCTAAAATAGACGCTTACACCTACAAGAGGAAACACTTTGGCAGATCAGGAACTTCCACCGCAAGGTCCCCCCGCGCCACCGTCCGGAGGCTCGCTTCCTTTGGGCGGCGCCGGCGGCGAGGGAGGCGATAAGAGTCTCCTCCCCATCAACATCGAAGACGAGATGCGGCGCAGCTATCTCGATTACGCCATGAGCGTGATCGTGGGCCGGGCGCTGCCCGACGTGCGCGACGGACTGAAGCCCGTCCACCGCCGCATTCTGTTCGGCATGAACGACATGGGCCTGCTGCCCACGCGGCCCACCAAGAAGTGCGCCAAGATCACCGGCGAAGTGATGGGCAAGTACCACCCGCACGGCGACGCCGCCATCTACGACGCCTTGGTCCGCATGTCGCAGCCTTTCTCCATGCGCTATCCGCTGGTGGATGGGCAAGGCAATATTGGCTCCATCGACGGCGATCCGCCCGCGGCCATGCGGTACACCGAAGCCCGGCTCTCCCGCATCGCGGTGGCGATGATGGAGGACATCGACAAGGAAACCGTCGATTTCAAGCCTAACTACGACGAGAGCGAATCCGAGCCTGAAGTGCTTCCCGCGCGGGTGCCGAACCTGTTGGTGAATGGCTCCTCGGGCATCGCCGTGGGCATGGCGACCAACATCCCGCCCCACAACCTCACCGAAATCATCAACGCCACCATCCACCTGATGCAGCACCCGCGCGCCACCCTGGCGGACATCCTGCCCATGGTGCAAGGTCCGGATTTCCCCACCGGCGGCTTCATCCTCGGCCGCCAGGGCATCCTGGAGGCCTTCACCCGCGGCCGCGGCCAGTTGAAGATCCGCGCGCGCGCCGCCATTGAGCGCGTGGGCAAAGACAAAGAACAAATCGTCGTCACCGAGATCCCCTACCAGGTCAACAAGTCCAAACTGCTCGAGCAGGCTTCCGCCCTGGTCAACGAAAAGAAGATCGAAGGCATCGCCGATATCAACGATTTCAGCGACCGTGATGGCATCCGCATCGTCTTCGAACTCAAGCGCGGCGAGCAGGCCGAGGTGGTGCTGAACAACCTCTACAAGCACACCCAGCTTCAAATCGGCTTCGGCATCATCATGCTTTCGATCGTCAACGGGCAGCCCAGGGAACTGGGGCTCGTGGACATCATCAAGTGCTTCATTGAGCATCGCCAGGAAGTGGTTCGCCGCCGCACGGATTACGAGCTCCGCAAGGCGCGCGAGCGCGAGCACCTCTTGCTCGGCTTCCAGAAGGCGCTGGACAACCTCGACGAAGTGATCCGCCTGATCCGCGCATCGAAGCAACCGCGGGAAGCGCGCGACTCCCTGATTGCCCGCTTCGAATTCACCGAACGGCAGGCGCAGGCCATCATCGAGCTCCAATTGCAGCGACTCACGGGCATGGAGCGCCAGAAGATCATCGATGAACTGGCGGAAATTCAGCGGCGCATCGCGGGGTACCTGGAGATCCTCGGTTCGGACAAGGTTCTACGGGACCTCATCATCAAGGAACTGAAGGAAGTCCAGAAGGACTTCGGAGACGACCGCCGCACGCAGGTGATCGAGGACACCGGCGAAATCAACCTGGAAGACCTGGTGGCCGTGGAAGACGTGGCCGTCACGGTGACTCGCGGCGGCTACTTGAAGCGCACGGCGGTGGACACTTACCGCCGCCAGACGCGCGGCGGCAAGGGGCGCATCGGCATGGGTACCCGCGCCGAGGATGTGGTGGAGCACCTGATTGTGGCCTCCACGCACAGCTACCTGCTGATCTTCACCAGCCGCGGCCGCGTCCACTGGCTCAAGGCGTACGAGATTCCCGACGCGGCTACGGCCGGCAAGGGGAAGCACATCACGAACCTGGTCAATTTGCAGCCGGACGAAACCGTCAAAGCCTTCCTTTCGGTGAAGGATTTTGTAGCCAATCAGTACGTGGTGATGGTGACCAAGCACGGCATCATCAAGAAATCCGAGCTGACGGAGTTCGACAATCCCATGTCGCGCGGCATCATCGCCGTCGGCTTGGATGAAGGGGACGAGCTGATTTCCGCCCGCATTACCAGCGGCGACAACTACATCTTCCTGGGCTCCTCGCACGGACAGGCCATCCGCTTCGCCGAGGCCCAGGTGCGCCCGATGGGCCGCCAGGCTCGTGGCGTGCGCGCCATGCATCTGGCCCCGGAGGATTATCTGGTGGGCATGGTGGCCGTGGAGAAGGAAGGCATCATTCTCTCCATTGCCGAGAATGGCTTCGGCAAGCGCACACCGCTAGGCGACTACCGCCTGACCGCCCGCGGCGGCAAAGGCGTCATCAACATGAAGACCACCCACAAAACCGGGCACGTGGTGGCCATCCTCTCAGTGAAGGACGATTCCGACCTGGCCATTGTGAGCCAGAGCGGCAAGATCATCCGCATTGAAAGCTCCACCATTCGCCAAGTGGGCCGCGGCGCGCAGGGAGTGAAGCTGGTCTCCCTGGAAGAAGGAGACAAAGTAGCCGCCGCCTCCCTGATTCCCGAGGCTGAAAACGGCAACGGGCAGGAAGACCTGGCTCTGCAATAACAGGGCGCCGGTCCCGGCTCGCGGCAAGGCCGAAAGCCTTCTTTCCGGCTCATGCCGGCGCGTAATACGCGGTAGCGGCGGCTTGGTTCCGAGAAGATTCGGGAGCGCTGGCCGGATGGTTTCCGCGTTCCGGCCTCCGGCGTCAGGCGGCGCAGGTGAGGAGAAGACGTGCGGCAGCCCCCGCCGCGTGAATTCATGCCGGGCCTGGAGCGGCGGAGTGCGAAGCCGCCCGCAGGCGCAAACCGAGGGCGCACCCCGGCGCCCTCCCATTTCGGCAAACCGCCGTCCCGCTATTCCCTGTGGCTCGTGCCGTGCGGCTTGCGGACACAGAAGCAGAAGATATTGTCGTCGTCGTCGAAAGGCTGCTTTTCTTCCTTCCACTTGTCGTCGTCGGGAAGCCATCGGAACGCCCGGCAATGGCACTTGTGCGGCTCATCGGGGTCGTCGGGGTCGCACTCGTCATTAGGCTTCGGGACGCAGCGCTTCTTCAGCGGGTCGTGCGGAGCGTCCCTCTTGATGCACTTTCCGTGCTCGCAAACGACCCAATCCGTTCCGGGGACTTTTTGATTGGGGCCAGGAATATTCGGGGTATCACCCATAGCGCCCTCCTCGTTCGGGAAAGCATATCATCAAAGCCGGCGTCTGCCTAGCGCATTTTTGGCCTTGACACCCCGTTTGCGCCGCATCTACCGGCGGCCGCCACTCCTGGCGGGAAGGTATAGGTTAGTAGAGAGCGGCTCGGGAGTTTCGCCACGCGCCGGCTCTGGCTTGGAAGTCGGCCCCATGCGTTATTGGTCGTATTTCGCCGCCAAACTGGCCCTCGCGGCAGCCATCCTGTACGCCCTGCTGCGCTGGATCGTGAGATTCTGGCCGGCTGAGGCGCACCCGCCGCCCATAGCGCCATTGCGCGACGCTTCCGGCATCCTGGTTTACAACATCGTCCTGATGGGGTGGGTCTTGCTCTGCGCCGCGGCTCTGGCGCTGATTGTCATCGATCAGTTCCGCCGCTGCCGGGTATGCTTGCGCCGCCTGCGGATGCCGCTTGAAACCGGCTCCTGGAGCGGCGTATTGCTCACCGGCCGGCCGCGCACGGAGTATATCTGCCCCTATGGGCACGGAACCCTCAGGCAGGAAGAATTGGGAATCTCCGGCCTCCGGCTGCCGGAATGGACGCCGCACACCGGAGGTCTTCTTGAAGAGTTGGGTGCGGCTCCGGAGGAGCCGAAGACCAAACCCTGAACGCCCTACACCACGCGCCGCGTGTGCGGACTGAAAACCGGCTCGGCAGTGAAGAACCGGACGAAAAACCTCAAAATCGCCTTGACCATCGCCTCGGCCCCCCTTCTCTTGCTTGCAAAGACGCTGGGGAGCGCCAAAACGTTTCAGCCCGCGTTTGATCTCGGGTTCAGGTCCGCCGCGCGCGGATGCCGCTCCGGTAGGGCGGCTCCCGCCGCACGCGCCGCAGGTATTCGTTGATTTGCCCGATGGACGCGAAATGCCCCGCGTAGCGCAGCGCCGCCACCGGAGGCCGCCGGCTCGGGCGGAAATCCGCCGCGCGGAACAGGTCCGTCACGGAAATGACCGCCGCGCCCATTGCGCGGTATTCCGATGTGCCCGCGGCCCACACCACATCCGCGTCTGTCCAAACGGCGAATCCCAATGCTCACACTCCCGCTTTGCTCCGCACGCGCTTGCTCAGCGCCGCCAGGGCGGCTGTCATCGCTTTCCGGGCCTCCGAGAATCCCGCCGGATTCGGCTTGCCGGACTTCACGTAGTCCAGCACCATGGCCTCCGCCGCCATGTATTCCGCGGCCGCCTCCGGAATCTCCGAGGCGATCTCCAGCGGAATCGTCGCCACCCCATTGGCATCCGCGTGTATCAAATCCCCGGGATGAACGGCCACGCCGCCCACCCGCACGCCACGGTGCAGATCCACAATGTGGCTGTAGCCATGGGAGCAAATGGTCCCGTCGCTGAATGCCGCAAATCCCAGCCGCCGCACCTGGTCGAGATCGCGCGCCGCGCCGCTCGTGACGATGCCCACCGCGCCGAAGCCCTGATAGGTGGTGCACATCACTTCACCGAATGTCGCGGCTGCCGCCGGATCGTCCAGGTCCTGAAATACCACGATCGCCGGACCTGGAAGCGTGGCGAACAGCTTCGTCTGTTCGTCGAGCGAGCTGTAGACATCGCCCTCGCGCGGGGCGAACGCGCAGCGGATGGTGGCCGTCGAAGCGTACCCAACCACAGGAGCCATCTCCGGAAAGCATGCCCGTATCCGCCCATCCATGTATCCTTCGCTGCGCGGCCTAACCGCGAATAGCTCAATCGTGTTACAGACGGTCGGGGTGTCGAAACGGGCGAGAGCGCCCAGATCAATAGGCATGAATGGTCATTTTATCGTGCCAGTGGGGCGGCCCTCCCGGGCTGCCTTCTTCCCAGTCCCTCAAGCCCGCAAACCGCCGCCCGGCGCGAGCCGCGCCAGAGGCTGCGCCGAGGACCTACGCCAGCCCCGACCGCACCAACAACGCCCGGGGATCCGGCTCCCGTCCCATGAAGGAGCGGTACAACTCGGCCGGGTCCTCGCTGTCGCCTTTCGCCAGGATCTTCGAACGGAATTCTCCGCCTACCTCCGAACTGAAGATTCCGCCGTCGCGGAAGCGCGTGAACGCGTCCGCATCCAGCACCTCAGCCCACTTGTAGGAATAGTATCCGGCGCCGTAGCCCACCGGATCGGCGAAGAGGTGTGTGAACGCCGCCGCCATGGCGTGGTTCGCCGGCAGCGGCGCCGGAGAAAACTCCTGCAGGATGCGCCGCGCGTATTCGGTCGCGTCGCCGTCGCGCGCCGCGTCGTACCTGGTGTGCAGCAGCAGATCAATGAACCCGAAGCCTAACTGCCGCATCTGCCCGTTGGCCGCGCGGAAGGTGCGCGCGCGTTTCATTTTCTGAAAGAGGCCGTCCGGAATGGGCTCGCCTGTTTCCCAGTGCCGCGCGAAGAGATCCAGCGCTCCGCGCTCCCAGCACCAGTTCTCCATGATTTGCGAAGGCAGTTCCACGAAGTCCCACGCTACGTTGGTACCCGCGAGCGACCGCGTCTCCACGCGGCTGAACAGGTGATGCAGCAGGTGCCCGAACTCGTGGAAAATGGTCTCCACTTCGCGGTGCGTCAGCAGCGCCGGCTTCCCGCCCACCGGCGGCGTCAGGTTGCCGCAGATGTAACCGAGGTGCGGACGAAACCGCTCCGGCTCCGGCCCGCCGGTGAGCAGCACGCCCATCCAGGCGCCGCCGCGCTTGTTGTCGCGCGGACGCCAGTCGGCGTAGAAACCGCCCAGGAATTCGCTGTTCGCGTCGTGAATTTCGTAATAGCGCACTTCCGGATCCCACACCGGCGCGCCCGCCACTTCCGTCACGCGTACGCCGTAGAGCCGGCTCACCAGCTCAAACAGCCCCGCCAGGACGCTTTCCGCCGGGAAGTAGGGCCGCAGCGCTTCTTCGTCGAAATCGTAGAGTGCCGCGCGCTGCTTCTCGGCATAGTAGCCCACGTCCCACGGCTCCAACTCGGGAGCGCTGGGTCCTTCGATCGACCGCCGGAACTCCAGCAGTTCGCGATTCTCCGCGCGGAACTTCGCCTCGGTCTTGATCTTCAGGTCTTCCAGGAACGCCAGCGCCCGCGCGCCTTTGTGCGCCATGCGGTCTTCCAGCACCAGGTCGGCGAAATCGCCGAAACCCAGCAGCCGCGCCTTCTCCGCGCGCAGAGCGAGGATTCGCCCTACCAGAGGCCGGTTGTCCCAAGCGCCTTCCGTAGCGCGCACCGCGAAGGCTTCGTAAACTTTGCGCCGCACGGAAGCATCGTTGAGGTACGTCATTACCGCGGTGTAATCCGGCGCCTGGAGCGTAAACCGCCAGCCCTCCTTGCCCTTGCGCGCCGCGCTCTCCCGCGCCGCCGCCACCGCCGTGGGCGGCAGACCCGCCAGCGCGGCTTCGTTGTCCAGGATCAGCTCAAACGCGTTCGTCGAATCCAGCACATTCTCGCCGAACTTCGTCGTCACCTGCGCCAGTTCCACGTCCAGCTCTTCCATGCGCTTCTTGCCGGCCGGGTCCAGGTCCGCGCCGTGGCGCCGGAAGCTCTCCAGCGTCTTATCCAGGTACCGCCGCCGCTCGCCCTTCAGCGCGGCCGCTTCGCCAGTTCGGGCAAACGCCTTGAGGCCCTGCCACAGCTCCGCGTTCAGCGGAATGCCGGAGTAGAACGCGCTCACCGGCGGCTGCACCGCGTTGAAGGCCGCGCGCAGTTCCGGGGTTGTGGCCACGGACTCCAGGTGCCGTACCACGCCCATGGCGTATTCCAGCGGCTCCGTCATCACATCCAGGGCGTGCATGGTGTTGCGGAACGTACGCTCGCCCGTCTCGCCGGCCACCGCCGCCAGCCGCGCCCGCGCCTGTTCCAGCAGTTCGCCGATTGCGGGCTCCACGTGCTCCGCGCGGATGCGGTCGAATGGCACGCGAAATTCAATGGAAAGAAGGGGATTCGCTTCGCTGGTCTCTGGCATGTCTATATTGGATGCGTCGGGGGGCTTCGCCGGCGGCGTGTCCCCGTGATACGGGAGGCTCTTGAAATACGCTTCCCGCACGATCGGCTCCGCAATATCGCGCAGCTTGGTCCAATGCAGGCTGCTACCCAGTTCGCTGTCCGATCCGGCCGCCATGTTCGAACCGCCCCACACCCTCGGCGTATCCTCGGCCGCCTGGAACGCCTCCAGCAGCTTGGGCAGCTCGAAGACATCGTCGTCGTACGGCGACCCCCGAATCACGCTGTACGTGTACCGCCCATTGGGCCGGGTGGTCACCAGGCTGATGAAATTGCGGTACCCGCGCGCCGCCAGCACCAGCCGCGAATTGGGATCGCCCTTCTCATCCGCGATCACGTAGTGGTAGGGCGATTCGTAGAGGATTTCCGGCTGCGCTTTGATCTCCGCAATGCCGGCCCGGCCTTCGAGCAGCGCCAGTACGCGGTCGCACACGCCGCGAATCACGCTCTCAATGAGCGGGCCATCGCCTGGCGTCCGGCCCAGCGTCCGCTGTTCCATGTAGGGCTCAAAAATCCAGGTGAAATGGTTGGCGACGATCTCATCCAGGTCCACCGGATAAAGCCCGCCGCATACATCGATCTTGTTGTTGAATTGCACCACCTGGCGCAGCACGGGCGAGCCCTTCTGCTCCAGAAGCTCGTGGTATTCCAGGATGAAGGATGCGAGGCACACATCCTGGTCGGCGTTCCAAACGTAGACGGGGACGGGTTTCACGCGGTCCAGCCAGCGCTCCATGAGCCGGCCCTGGCGAACGGCGATGTAGGCCTGCATGGCCGCGCTCATGGTAGCCTCGCGAATCACGCCGGCGTGATGGTCGAAGTGAACGTAGTGCCCGCGATGGCCGGGGGTGTCGTCCATGACTTCAAGGCCGATTGAGTATTCCGGCGCTTGCGCCACGAACTGGTCCCAGTTCGCGAACCGTTGCGACGGAACACGCAACTCGATGCTTTTAAACGACTTGCTTCCCAAGTCCCTTGACCCTCGTGGTGGCTCTTCCGAGCCAATTGTACCATTCCGCGCGGCGGCTGCCGCTTGCGGAAGCGTGGGAACCGGGGAACGTGGGCCTTAGGGCTGCGCCGGCTTCACGGGCGCGTTGAGAGGAATACCCAAGTTGCGAACGGCCTTG
>DATKOS010000166.1:0-7482 GCA_035524535.1 Bryobacteraceae bacterium | reverse complement strand
ACGGCCGCCGCCAGTGCCGGGAATATAGAGCGTACCAATCACCAGGAGGAAGGGCTTCGCCTTGCCTTCCGCGAGGAGATTGTCCATGATCAGACCGGCGTGCCCTTGGCCGCCCCAGCCGTGCTCGTCTTCTCCGGCGCCATGCTCGATGTAGAGCACGGGATAACGCTTCGACCCCTTCTCATAATCCGGAGGGGTGTAGACGTAGCATTCCAGCTCCGCATTGGCGATCTTGGAGAAATAGTGGACTTCGCGGATTTGGCCATGAGGCACGTTCTTCATGGCATAGAAGTCCTGGTCATGCGCGGGGACCTCGACGCCGCTGCCCCAGCGGCTGGCTCCGTAAAACTGCGCCGTTCCGGGGTCCGATATGCTGACGCCGTCGACGATGAGCTGATAGTAATGGAAGCCCTCGTCCAGAGGGTTCGTAACGCCGGTCCATACGCCGTCCGCGTTCTTGGTCATGGGAACGCGGCCGCCGAGATCGATGAAGACGCTCTGTGCGTTCGGCGCGCGAAGCTGCGTGCGCATGCGCCGTTGAGAGTTGACCTCGGGATACTGTCTGATTTGGCCGTTGACGATCGCGTTCAGCGCGGATGGTTTGAAGTCTTCGATCACCGGCGTTGTGTCGGCGACAAATGGCGCGGGGGCGCCCCGACCCACGCCGCGGCCTGCCGGAGCCGCTTGGCCTGCCGGCGCAGCGCCCTGCGGGGCCTGGGCGAATCCCGGAAGCGCTGCCACTGCCAGCGCAAGCGCGAAAATGAGAAATGCTCTCTTCATATGGATCTCCTTGTTTTCGACAGCATACCGAGCGAGTGCTGTTTCGGAACAGGGATGGTAGCAGAGCGCGATTCAAGGCGCAATCGGGTCTGAAATCGGCGCTACTTGGAAACGCTTATAGGAGCATGGGCGCCGCAAGCTGATCGTTCGCGGCCAATCGCTTGGCCATCGCCCTCGCCCGGCGAGTGCTACTGTTTGCATTCGAAATGGACGGCGTTTTCCGGGTCTTCCTCGGCCTTGCACTGCGCATGGGCCGGAAAAGTGCACAGCGGCCGGTTGCGGCCGGGAAAGTCCGGCCCGTAGCGGTCACGGAGTCCGCGCCTTGCCGTTCTCCACTCACTCGACCAGCGCCGTGAGCAGGTCGAAACTATCAAGGGTTGCAGGGCCAAGGGTTGCAGGGCCGCCGCTGCAATGGCCCAGCCCTGGCGATAGGAATAGCCGGCTCCAGTTTTTTACCTGGCCTTCGCCGCCGTTCGCCTCGGTGATCCGCTGATAGTAGCCAATCGCCTTCCCGCTCCAAAGCGCTACGCCCCCCGGCTGCACCTATGGAAGTTGAGAGTATTGGATGGCTCGGCGCGGCTCCGGAGGGTCAAACAATGGCCAGGCTGACCGTTACAAGAACCACTACAGTGCGCCTCGCGGGAAAACTGCTAAACTCAAAGGAGTCCTACACTTGCTGGAGTGGCGGAACTGGCAGACGCACGGGACTCAAAATCCCGCGGCCTTCACTGGTCATGAGGGTTCGACCCCCTCCTCCAGCACCATCCCTCGGTTTTCCGTTTCTTCGTTGCGGGTGCGAATGCGGACGCGGGCTCTGTGTCTGCAACGGGCGCCAACCGCAGCCCCAGACCGCCTCTTGTTGCGCGGCGCGCTCAGGCGTTGGATTTGACGGCTTTGGCGAAGAGCGTCAGGCCCAGGTTCTCGTAGCGCATTCGGATTTGGCTGGGGCGGAAGCCGGCTCGGACGAGCATGGGCCAGAGGTCGCGCTTGGCGTAGTACATTTTGTGGTCGTCGATTTCGCACGGGGGACTGGTCCCGAAGCGGAAGGCGGAGAGTTCCAGCAGGGGCTTGGCCCACCAGGTGGGGACGTTGAGCAGCAGCGCGCCGCCGGGCTTCAGGGCGCGGTGGCACTGCGTGAGCGCCTCTTCGGGGCCGCTCAGGTGTTCGAGCACGGAAATGAAAAGCACCGCGTCGAAGCGGTTGTCCGCCAGGCGCGGGAGCGCGGTCTCGGCGGATTCCAGCAGGAAGGAGAGCTTTGGGTTGCGGCGGCAGGCCTCGCTCACGTGGAAGTCGATGCCCGTCCCGTGGATCAGGCCGGCGCCGAGGGCCGTCAGGTGATGGGCGTGAAAGCCGCAGCCGATATCCAGCACCGTGAGATCCGCGCGAGGCGGCAGGTTGCGGCGGATGCTGCGCGCCACCATCCGTGTGCGGAGGCGGTCGACGAAGGTGGCGCCGTGCTCGTTGTAGGTTTCCTGGCGAGTTGGCGTAGCTGGGGGCACGCGCGACCGACCCTCATTATCCCAAAGGGCGCCCGCGCGGGGACCGAGTACGAGGCGGAAGCTCGGGCATCCCCGTCGCCCCTTCCGTTTCCCAGGCTTCAGCCTCCATGTCGGCTGTCCGGTCCTCAGCCGCCATCCTCGGTCCCTGTCTTCAGCCCCAAGCCCGCGCCGCCGAACTGGGCTACACTCCGAGTAGACTTACTTCCCAGGATGAGACTCGCTTGCCCGATCCGCAATTCCAGCTTCTAATCCCCGCGGCGGACGTGGATGCGCCGGAGTTCTCGTTTGTGATTCCGGCCCGCAATGAACGCGCCGCGATTGCGGCCTGCGTGGAGTGGTGCCTTGAGGGCGCGCGCCGGGCGGGCGTGGCGGCCGAGGTCCTGATTGTGGATAGCTCCACGGACGACACGCCGGAAATTGCGCTCGACCGAGGCGCGCGCGTGCTGAAGACGCCGCCGCGCGGCCTCGGGCAGGCCTACATCGACGCCATTCCCTACATCCGCGGCGCGTGCATCCTGATGGGGGACGCCGACGGCACGTACGATTTCCGCGATATCGGCGGCTTCGTGGAGCGGTTCCGCGGCGGCTGCGAGTTCATTATGGGATCGCGCTTCCGGGGCTGGGTGGCGCCCGGGTCCATGCCGCCGCTGCACCGCTATTTCGGCATTCCGCTCACCACGTGGATGCTCAACGTGCTCTACCGCACGCGCTTTTCGGACATCCACTGCGGCATGCGCGGCATCACGCGCGAGGCGTTGGAGCGGATGCGGCTGGAATCGCAATCGTGGGAATACGCTTCCGAGATGGTGCTGAAGGCCGTGTGCCTGGGGCTTCGCACGGCGGAAGTGCCGGTGAGCTTTCTCCGGGCGCCGGAGGGCCGCATCAGCCACATGAAGCGACGCGGATGGCTGGAGCCGTGGCGGGCGGGATGGGTGAACCTGCGGGCGCTGCTGGTCTACGGCGCGGATTTCTTCACGCTGCGGCCGGGGCTGGGGATGCTGGCGGTGGGCCTCTTTCTGATGCTCGGTTCGGCGCTGGGCCCGGTGAGGATTGGCCCGTTGACGCTGTCGCTTTACTGGTCGCTGGCCGGGCTGGCTCTGGGCATTGTGGGCCTGGAGAGCTTCTGCCTGGGCTGCATTGTGCAGGTGATTTACAGCTACACGGCGGAATCGCGCGCGCGCTGGCTGCGCCTGTTCGCCTACACGCGGAGCATGGCGGCTGCCGGCGCGCTGGCCCTGGGCGGGGCGGCGCTCACGGCGCCGCTGGTGCGTCGATACGTGGCCGGCGGGTACCGGCTGAGTGGCACATTCGAATGGCAGAGCCGGATGGCGGTAGTGGGGCTGTTTCTGCTGGTGGCGGCGTTCACTCTGGTGAACGCCACCCTGGCGGTTCACGCGGCCGCTCTGTCCGCGCGCGGGAGGTATGAGCCGTGAGCGAGCGCGTCCTGGTGACGGGCGGCGCGGGCTGCATCGGTTCGGAACTGGCGGCGCGCCTGGCGGCCGAAGGCGCGGAGGTGACCCTGCTGGATAACCTCGGCAGCGGCAAGCGCGAACACATCGCCGCGCTCCTGGAGTTACCGAACTTCCGCTTCGTGGAAGCGGATTTGCTGGACCGGGGCGCGCTGGATGACGCGATGGCGGGCGTGGACACGATCTACCATCTGGCCGCGAATCCCGACATCAAGTTCGCGGCCGGGGAGGCGACCGACAAGGACCTGCGGCAGAATACGCTGGCCACCTACAATCTGCTGGAAAGCGCGCGCGTGCACGGCTGCCGGCGCCTGGCGTTCACTTCCTCGTCGGCGGTCTACGGCGTGGCGTGGCGGCTGCCCATCGCGGAGGACCACCCGTGCCGGCCGATCTCGCTCTACGGCGCCAGCAAGCTTGCGTGCGAGGCGCTGATTGGCGCGTTTCAGAACCTTTTCGGCATGGAGTGCTGGATCTTCCGGCTGGCGAATATTGTCGGCCCCAAGGAGCGCGCGCGGGGGCGAACGGTGATCGGCGATTTCATCCACGCGCTCGAAGGCGACCCGCGGAGGCTGCCGATTCTGGGGGACGGACGGCAGGCGAAATCGTACCTGTGGATCGGCGAGTGCGTGGATGCGATGCTTCACGCGGTGCGCCACGCGCGGGGCGGGCTGAATATTCTGAACGTTGGGGGGGCCGACAGCCTGACGGTGCGGCGCATTGCGGACATGACGACCGCGGCCATGGGCTTGGCGAACGTGGCTTACGACTTCACCGGAGGCGAGGGCGGATGGCCGGGAGATGTTCCCCGGTTTACGCTGGACGTGGCGGCCATGGAGCGCCTCGGGTGGAAGGCTTCCCTGACTTCCGAACAGGCGGTGGAGCGCGCCATTCGCGCCCGGCTGGAGCGCCGGCGAAGCGTGCGCGCGGCCGCTTCCGGCCGGGGGCCATGCAAGCCTTAGTTTTGGCGGGCGGGAAGGGAACCCGCTTGCGGCCGCTCACTAGGAGCATTCCCAAACCTATGGCGCCGGTGGCCGGGGTTCCTTACCTGGAACATCAACTGCGGGCGCTGGCGGCGCAGGGGATTGTGGACATTGCGCTGCTGACGGGTTACCTGGGCGAGCGGATTGAGGATCACTTCGGAGATGGCGCGCGGTTCGGCCTGCGGATACGCTATTCGCGGGAGGAGACGCCACTTGGCACCGGCGGCGCGCTGCGGCGGGCGCTGCCCCTTCTGGAGGAGACCTTCCTGGCGATTTACGGCGATTCGTTTCTGCCGGTGGAATACCGTGAGCCGCTCGAGTTGCTTCGCGAGCGGGGCGCGGAAGGGGTGATGGCGGTGTGCCGCGATGAGGCCGGTGAAACCGGCGTGCGCCCGAACGTCGCGCTGGATGCGGCCGGGCGCGTGGCGCGGTACGCCAAGGACGCGGAAGAGGCGCGGGACCTCGAATACATTGAGGCGGGCGTATTGGCCTTCCGGCGCGAAGCGGTGGTGGGGATTCCGGACGGCCGCGCGGTTTCGCTGGAGGCGGAGGTGTTTCCGCAACTGATCGCGCGCGGGTCGCTGCTCGGATGGCTCTCGCCGCGGCGCTTTCACGACATCGGCACGCCGGAGCGGCTGCGCGCCTTGGAGCGGCTATGGGCATGATTGTCACGCGCACGCCGTTCCGCATCAGCTTTGCGGGCGGGGGATCTGACCTGCCATCCTTCTGCGAGCGCGAACCGGGAATGGTTCTCACGGCCGCCATTGACCAATACATGTATCTGGCGGTGAAGCCGCGCTTCGGCGGCACGTACCGCATTAGCTACTCAACCACGGAGATTTGCGAAACGGCCGGCGAGGTGCGGCACCCGATTGTGCGGGAATGCCTGCGGCTGACGGGCTCCGCCCGGGGGCTGGAGATTGTTTCGATTGCGGACCTGCCGGCGGGGAGCGGCATGGGCTCTTCGAGCAGCTTCACGGTGGGCCTGCTGGCGGCCTTGCGCGCCTGGCGCGGCGAAGAGGCCGGCCCGGAGCAACTGGCGCGGGAGGCGTGCGAGGTGGAGATCGGCCGTCTGGGCGAACCGATCGGGCGCCAGGACCAGTACATTGCGGCGTATGGGGGGATGCGATTTCTGCGCTTTCTGCCGGGCGGGCGGGTGAAGACCGAAGCGGTGGCGTGCGCGCGCAGCGCTCGGGAGGAGCTCTCGCGGCGCCTGATGCTGTTCTTCACCGGAGACAGCCGCGCGGCGCGGGAGATTTTGGGAAGGCAGAACGCGCGCGCGGAAAGCAACCGCGAGGCTCTGCGGGAGCTGTGCGGCATTGCGAGGTCCATGCGGGAGCGGCTGGAGCAGGGCGCGGATCTGGACGGCTTCGGGCGCCTGCTGCACGAGGCGTGGGAGCGCAAGAAGACGCTGGAAGCCAGCATCAGCAACCCGGCAGTGGACCGCTGTTACGCGCTGGCGCGCGATGCCGGCGCGCTGGGCGGAAAACTGCTGGGCGCGGGCGGCGGCGGGTTCCTGTTATTCTACTGCGACCCGGCGAAGCAGGCGGCGGTTCGCGAGGCGCTGGCCGGGATGCCGGAGACGCGCTTCGGCTTCGAGCCGCAAGGCGCGCGGATCGTGTATCGGGATTAGCGGGGCCCGGCAAGCGCGACATCGGGCGCTCCGGCGAGGGCTGTCCGGCCGGGGCTTGCACGGGCTGGCGCATTGGCTTATAAGGGAGTCGCTATGCCCGCCCATACTCCCGCAGCCGCGGAGGATCTGTTTCCGGAGCTGCTTGCCGGCGTGGCTTCCCCGCGCGCTTCGGTGCGGTTCCGCTCCGCGAAGACGCTGGCGCTCCTGGCCGGGGAGACGCCGGAAGCCGCTTATCCGCATTTCGACTCGTTTCTGAAGCTGCTCGATTCCGAGAACAGCATCCTGCGCTGGAACGCGATGCGCATGCTGGCCGCTCTGGCTCCCGCGGACCGCGAAGGCAAGCTGGAAGCGGTCCTGCCCAAGTACCTGAGCGCGATTGCGGGCCCGCAGATGATTGGCGCCGCCACCGCCATGCAAGGAGCGGCGGCGATCGCTCTGGCCCAGCCGCACCTGGCGGAGCGGCTGGCGCAGGCCATACTGGGCGTTCGCCGCGCGCGCTATGAGACGGACGAATGCAAGAACGTGGCGATGGGGCATGCCATCAAGGCTCTTGACCGGTTCTTCGATCTGATTGACGACCAAGCCACCGTACTACGCTTCGTCCGCGGGCAGCTAGACAATTCCCGGCCGGCCACGCAAGCCAAAGCCAGGGATTTTCTGAAACGCCGCGGGGAAGCCGGTTCCGGCAAGAGAGCGGCGCGGCGGGCGTCCGCGCGCTCCAAGGCCTGAGCTTGGTTCAGTTCCGTTCGCGCCGCTGGTGCGTGGAGGGAATCTTCATGTCCTCGCGATATTTCGCGACGGTGCGGCGCGTAACGCTGATGCCCATGGTTTGGAGCATGGAGGTGATTTGGTCGTCGGTCAGAGGCTTGGTCTTATCCTCTTCCGCGATCATCTTTTTCACCATGCGCTTGAGGAGCAGCAGCGGGGTGCCGCCGCCGGATGGCCCCTGCACGGCCTCGGAGAAGAAGTAGCGCAACTCGTAGACGCCATGCGGCGTGTGTGCGTATTTATTGGCCACGGCGCGGCTGACGGTCGAGGGATGCACGCCGACTTCCTCGGCTACGTCCTTGATCATCATCGGCTTCAGGGCATCAATGCCCTCGGTGAGGAACTCGAACTGA
>DATKOS010000165.1:0-6228 GCA_035524535.1 Bryobacteraceae bacterium | reverse complement strand
CACTTCCGGCAGATTGATGGGTGGAAACAGGTCCACCGGCATGCGCAGAAAACTCGTAACGCCAATCACCGCCAGCGCCAGGCAGATGACCACAATGAAATGGGGATTCCGAATGGAAAATCGCGACATGCGGCTCGTGCGCCTCGCTTACTGGGAGTTGCTGGTCTGGTCCCCCAGCACTTGCACCTGCTGCGGTTTTACGTGCGCGCCCGCCTTCAGCCCGCTGGTATCGCTCACCACCACGCGGTCTCCTTCGTTGAGGCCGCTCAACACGTCGGCGTCCGTGGCCGTCTGCATACCCAGCTCGATTTTGCGCTCCTGCAGAATGTCCCCCGCGCCCACCACGAACGCGGTGGCCTGCGTGCCCGCCTGGGAGATCGCTTGCAGCGGCGCCACCAGCGCGTCTTCCTTGCGGTCCAGCGTAAGGGTGGCCTCCGCGTACATCCCCGGCATCAGCACGTGCGCTGGATTCGGAACGTCCACCTCGGTGTGCATGGTGCGCGTATCCGCCGCCACATCCTCCGAGAAGCGCTTCACCGTGCCGGATACCACCTTGCCGAGCGACGAGAGGTTCACCTTCACCGGGTCGCCTACCCGAATGTACTTCACGTAGGATTCCGGCACCGGAATCACCAGCCGGAACACGTCGTCCTCGGAGAGTTGCACCAGTGGCAGCGCCTGCGTGCTGGATCCCGTGCCCGCCTGCATCAGCGTGCCCAGGTTGGCGTAGCGCTCGGTCACCACGCCGGCGAACGGCGCCGTGATTTTCGCATACTCATAGAGCGCCTGGTCGTGTTCCTGCCGCGCCTTCACCTCATCCAGGCGGCTCACGGCATCCTGATAGGAGGCTTCCGCCGCTTCAATCTGCGCGCCCAGCGCCAGATCCTTGCCCTGCGCGTCGTCAATCTCTTGTTGCGCCACCAGCCCCTTCTGCGCCTTGGCCACGCTCGCGATGCGGTCGGCGTAATCGTGCACCGGCTCCCGCTGCGCCTTCAGCGTGTCCGCTTCCTTCTGCGCGTGGTTCACGAACTGCTTGGCGCTGTCTATCGCCGCGGTGTCCCGCTTCAAGTCGGCGGCCAGCTCGGGGATCTCCAGGGTGGCCATCAACTGCCCTTTCTCCACTCGCGAGCCGTAGTCCACGCGCAAGTCGGTCACATACCCGGACTCCTTGGCGTAGACGTCGATTTCCTGGTACGGCACCAGCTCGGAGGAGATGGTGATATCGCGCATGATGGGCTTGCGCGTTACCGTGGTGACGCCCACCGTGGCCTCGGTTTCCGGAGCGCTGGCCGTGGTCTCGCTGTGGCCCGTGCTCGAACATCCAGCCAGGCTCGCCATGGCCGCGGCCACCCCGCCGCAGGCCAGCAGCAGACGATATCTTGCGCCGCTCATTGGACCTCCTGCGCCCCCGGCTCCAGGCGCGCCGTCAACAGCTCCACCGAAAAGTCTTTGCGTTCCGTCAAGGCGAACAACTCCTCATCCTCGCGGAGAACCCGCTCCGCGATCTCCGGCAACTGCCGCGCCGCTTCCAGGGGCACCGCCTGCACGCCGTGAACGTCGCCGTGCAACAGGTCTCCCGAGGCGATGCGCAGTCCGCCGATCGTCACCGGCGCCCCAAAATCCACCACGTGCGCGTAGGCGTGCGACACGGAAACCCCGCCGTCGAATACCTGGAACCCCAACCCCTCAATGCCCGGCAGGTCCCGCACGGACCCGTCCGTAATGCATCCCACGCAATGCAGCGCTCTCGAAATGCGCGCGTAGGCTTCGCCCAGCAGCGCGCCGATGCGCGGCGCTTCGTCCGCGTCCTGTATCACCAGAATCCCCGGGCGGGGGCAACTGGCCACGTAGCGCCACCACCCGGCGTTCTCGTAGTAGCACCGGCCCGCCACCGGCGTCATGCTGGAGCGCATCCGCGCCGTGATGGCATAGCCCGCCACTGCGGGCAGCTTCGGGAACCGGCAGGTCACCCCGCCGCTGATGAACCCTTCGTTCCGCGGCCTCAGATTCAGCCGTTCAATGGCATTCGAGAGAGTGCAGGCGTCTATCCGCCTGAGCCGCTCCAGATCCTGATCGGAGAGCGTTCCGTTGGTCTTTGACATATGGAGAAGAATGAGTCCCGAAATGTGCGATTACTCACACTCACAAGCCACAGGCCCTGAGGGCAGACTGCCGCGGCGAATCTCTCTCAACACCCTGCGAGAGATCCTATCATGCACGGACGTTTACGAGGCGTTACGAAGACTGCGACTTCTGAGGAGTTTTATAAGAAAAACTACGGAGGCGCTGCAGACCGTCCGCCCGCCCGCTGCCCGGTTTTTGCCGGGAAAATACTCTGCTTAGGGGATGCGCGCCGCAGTCCCGTATGTCTTACGATGAAAACGGTAGCGCTACTTATGAGCCCCACCCGTATCGTCATCGCCGACGACCATGCCATTATCCGCCGCGGCTTGCGCACGCTCCTGGAGCACGAGCCCGGCATCGAAGTCATCGCGGAGGCCAGCGACGGGCGCGAGGCCGTCGAGCTGGCCAAGCGCGAGCGGCCTCACGTGGTCATCCTGGATATCGGCATGCCGGGCCTGAACGGCATTGAGGCGGGCCGGCGCATCGCCGAGTCCGTGCCCGACACCAATGTGGTGATGCTGACCGTTCACGCCGACGAATGCTACCTGCTGAGCGCGCTCAAAGCCGGCATGAGGGGCTATGTGCTGAAGAGTTCGGCGGAATCCGAAATCGTGGATGCGGTCCACGCCGTGGTCCACGGCAAGGCGTTTTTCAGCCCCAAAATCAGCCGCATCCTGGCCGACGAGTACACCCGCCACCTCCAGCGCGAAGAGATCGAGGACCCCTACGACCTCCTCACCAACCGCGAACGGGAGATCCTGCAGCTCCTGGCCGAGGGCGCATCTAATAAGGACATCGCCACGGCCCTGGGCCTCAGCACCACGACCGTGATTTGCCATAGGCAGCATATTTTCCAGAAACTCAATCTTCACGGCCTGGCGGACCTGATTCTTTATGCCGTTCGAAAAGGCGTCATTTCCTCGCAACGCGGCGAACCGGTCGGATGAGGACGCCTGGCCGCGCGGCCACCGGAGCGGAGCGCCGCGGCTTGGCGCCACCCGCAATATCCTCGCTCTGGGTTTCGGCGTCCTGCTCATCCTGCTGGCCCTCTCCGGCTTCAGCGCCCTGCACGCTCTTTCCGAGCTGCAGGACAGCAATGAGACCACGCTCCGCGAGTTTCTGGCCGAAAACCAGCAGCTCGACGAGCTTCGCACCAACATTTACCTGAGCGGCACCTACGTTCGTGACTACCTTCTCGAGCCGGACCGCGACAAGGCCGAGGAAAGCCGCAAGCTCCTTCTGGAAGCCTCTTCGAGCATCGATGCCCTGCTCTCCGACAACGGCCCTCTTTCGCGCGCCGGCGACCGCCATATGTTCGAGGCGCTCAAGCGCGAGATGCACGACTACTGGAATACGCTGGAGCCCGTGCTTTCCTGGAATGCGGACCAGCGCCGCCAGCAGGGCTACCGGTTCCTGCGGGATGAAGTATTTCCGCGCCGCTCCAACACGCTCAACATCGCCGACACCATTCAGTCCGTCAACCAGCAGCAACTCATGCGGCGCGACGCTTCCCTGCTGGCTAAGTTCTCCAGCGTACGCAGCCAGTTGATGCTCGCCGTCCTGGTGATGCTGGCGTTCGGCGCCGGGCTGGCCTTTCTCCTGGCCGCACGCCTGCTGCGCCTGGAGCGCCAGACGCTCGCCCACCTCAGGGAAGTCAGTGAGGCGCGCGAGGAACTGCGCGATCTCTCGGCCCGCCTGGTGGCCACCCAGGAGAACGAGCGCAAGAGCATCTCACGCGACCTCCATGACGCCGTCGGCCAATCCATGTCCGCCGTGCAATTCGAGCTGCACGATCTGGCCGTGGCGCTGCGCCCACACGACCCGCAGCTCCGCGCCCGCGTGGACCGCATCCGCGAACTCGTGGAAAGCTCCCTCTCCGTCATTCGCAACATGGCCCTGCTGCTCCGGCCTTCCATGCTCGACGATCTGGGCCTCGCCGCCGCACTGGAGTGGCTGGCCCGCGAGATTTCGCGCCCCACCGGCGTGCGCATCCACGTGCGCGCCGAAGGCTTGCCCGAGGAACTGCCGGACGAGCACAAAACCTGCATCTTCCGCATCGCCCAGGAGGCCCTGAACAACGTCTGCAAACACGCCAATGCGCATAGCGTGGACATCGCCGTGCGCGCCTCGGATTCCTGGCTCACCATCACGGTCCGCGACGATGGCCGCGGCTTTCAACACCCCCGCGCCGGCGGCCTGGGCCTCAAAGGCATGCGCGAACGCGTCGAGGGTCTCGGCGGCTCGTTGAACGTCACCTCCGCCCTGGGCGAGGGAACCTCGGTGGAGGCCCGCCTGCCCCTGCCCCGCCGCGCGCCGCTCGCGGAGCCCGAAGACGCCGTAACCCGCGCCCCCGCACCCCGCGAAACCACGCCCCTCAACCGCGCCTAGCGAGGGCCCCCTCGCGCAGACCCCGCCAATCGGGAACATCCGGCCTCCGTGGCCCTCTATGAGAGCGCGGCCCCTGTCAAGCAGGAAACGCAACCCTAATCGGCGCCGTTGGCCCGCGAGGATAGGATGCGTCGGATGCTGGATGACAATGTTTGTCCCCCCGAATTCCAGGGCAGAACGGGGGTGGCAGAGCATGGCCTGTAAGCTATTGCTTCTATTTAACAAAGCGGCTGTGACCGAGGAAAATGCGGGAAACACGGGGGCGGAGGAAAATGTGATGGGAGGATTCTGTAAGTAATTGATAAAAAATGTATTATTTGTGCTGGCTACCCTGCGGTCTGTCCTTGAGTGTTCCCCTGGGTTTCCTTGCGGCCACTATGGCTTTCCGGTATTATGGGATTATGGCAACGAGAAAAATGACCTTCAGCGTGCCAGAGCCGTTGGCTGCGGAGTTTCTACGCAGGATCGCCTTACGGGAACGTTCACGCTTCGTAAGTGAAGCGCTGGCGGCGCGGCTGGCAGAGCGCGAGATCGCATTGATCCGTTCCTGCGAGGTGGCAAACCGGGACTTGGATGTGGCCGAAATCGAGCGGGATTTTGACGGGATTGGCGACGAGATGACGGAACCATGGAAGTGATTCCGGAGCGCGGTGACATTTGGTGGGTGGCGTTGGATCCGACGCTCGGGTCGGAGATTCGGAAGACACGCCCATGCGTTGTGATTTCGGTTAAGGCGCTGAATGAAAGGCGGAGGACAGTGATCGTGGTTCCGCTGTCGAGCTCACCGAACGCGAGTCCGCCGATTCTTGTCCCGATCGACTGTGAGGGGCGCCATGCGGTGGCAGTGACTGACCAGATCCGAGCGGTGGCAAAGCAGCGCCTGGTGAGGCGACTGGGCGTTGCGACGGCGGATGAGATGGCGGCGCTTGAGGATGGCCTCAGGCAGATCATGCAGCTCGGATAACGCGCCTGGTTAGACGCGCTCCGACGCCCGGTTAGGGGCGGGGTTACTTGCGGTCTGCACCTGAGTGTTCCCCTGAGTTTTCCAAGCCGTGCGCATCGGTGGCGTTTCTGAAGAGGGCGGCGAGGGAGCTGGTGCCGTCGGGGCATTCCTCGGGGCGGAAGCACTCGTCGAGGGTTTTGGTTTCGATGGACCAGCTGCGGCGCAACTGCCAGTGGGCGGCGACCATTTCTTCGACGATGCCGTACTCGACGGCGTCGGCGGGCTGGAAGCGTTCGAGGTGTTCAGCCATGGTCTCGGCGAAACCGGGCTTGGATTCGTTCTTGAGGACGACGATTTTGGCCAAGAGGCCGTGTTTGCGGGCGTTCTGCGCCGAGATTTGTTTTCCGGACTCCGTAACAGGGCCCTTGGAGCGGGCACCGTTGGCCCGCGAAGATAGGATGCGTTTGATGCTGGATGACAATGGTTGTCCCCCCGAATTCCAGGGTAGAACAGGGGTGGTGGGGTAGGGGCTGTAAGGTGTTGATTCTAGTTAACAAAGGGGCTGTGACTGAGGAAAATGGGGGAAACGCGAGGGTGGCGGGAGATGAGGATTGGGGACGGGGAGGAACTTTTGTCACCGCCGGTGCAATAATCCCCAAATCGCCGGTTGAAAATTCCCCACCCCTGACAAGGGCGATAACCGGCGCCAACTCTGGTATGGAGGAGGTGCCGGGACCTGTTGAGGGCAAGGGAAGTGAACGACATTTCAGAGC
>DATKOS010000164.1:0-7115 GCA_035524535.1 Bryobacteraceae bacterium | reverse complement strand
TGAGCTGGTGGGCCACGGCGCGCGTTACCCGGCCCGTGCGGAAGCTCGCGGAAAGCGCCGGCAAGGTGGCGGCCGGAGAGTGGGGGACCACCGTGGATACCGGCGCCTCCGGCACGGCTGACGAAATCGGGCAACTGGCGCGCGCCTTCAACCGCATGACGCGCGAAATCTCCGACCAGCGCGAACGGCTGGTGCAGGCCGAGCGCGTGGCTGCATGGCGCGAACTGGCGCGGCGCCTCGCGCATGAGCTGAAGAACCCGCTCTTCCCCCTGCAAATCACGGTGGAGAACATGCAGCGCGCGCGAGAGAGCCACCCGGAGCAATTCGACGAGGTGTTCCGCGAAGGCTCCTCCACGCTGCTGGCCGAACTCGCGAATCTGAAACAGATCATCGCGCGCTTCAGCGATTTCGCCAAGATGCCCGCGCCAGAAATGCGGCCGGTGGATCTTAACGAGCTGGCCGGCGAGGCGCTCAAGCTCCTGCAGCCGCAACTGGCGCGCGCCGGCGTGGAGACGAGCCTGGAGCTTGATCCGGGCCTGCGGCTGGTCCGCGCGGATGCCGCGCAGATGGCCGGCGTGCTGCGCAATCTGGCGCTCAACGCCATTGACGCCATGGCCCGGGGAGGCGTGCTCACCGTGCGCACCGAAGCGCTGCTTTCCGGCGCGCGGCTGGAGGTCTCCGACACCGGCCAGGGCCTCACTCCGGAAGAGTGCGCCCGGTTGTTCACGCCCTATTACACGACCAAGACGCACGGTACGGGATTGGGCCTGGCCATCGTGCAGTCCGTGGTGAGCGACCACGGCGGACGCATCTCCGTGGAGAGCCGGCCCGGGGCAGGCGCCACGTTCCGGATCGATTTGGGCTGAGCCGCGCCGCCATTGCAGCGGCCGTCAAAACCGGCTCGCCCGCAAACCCTGCTCTACCGCCCCTTGGGTGCGGCCGGCGGCTCTCCGGCGCGGTAGTTCCACGTGACCACGTCGCGCGCCACCTTGCCGGGCGAGGTTCCCTCCGCTTCCATGATGTTCGGCCCCGCGCTGAGCGTCACGCCGTCCTTGATGTAAACGTGCGGCGCGGAAGGCGTCAGCTCGCCGAGGCTCTTGCCGTTCACCTTCAGCGTGACCTTCTCGCAGTTGGAGTAGAGCTTCACGGCGATGGTGGGAGTAGAGCGCGGGTCGTTTCGCCTGCCGGTGATGTAGATCATCGGCTCGGGGTTCCAGTTCGCCTTGTAATAGTAGAAGGCGTCCTTCTTGGTCTGCCGGTCGCGCGTCACCAGGCCTTTGTCGTTGATGCCGTCCGTATCGCCCTCATGGCGTCCCGCGCTGGCGAAATCGAACATCACCCACGCGAACGATCCCCAGACATAAGGCCGCGCGGCGATCAGCGGCCACTGCGTCTCGTGCACGATGGCCTGCCACTCCTCGGGGTGAAACTTGCCGCCGGGGCTAGGGGGCGCCGTCATGCCTTCCTGGTGCTGGTGGATGCTCGCGCCCGCCCCGTACTCGCTCAGGGCCAGGCCGCGCGATCCGTATTTCGCATTGTACTTGTCCAGATCCGCGCCGAGGTCCGCCGGCTTGCCGCCGTACCAGCCGTCGTAGAGGTTTACGGCGATCAGGTCGAGCGGGTGGATGGCATCGGGCAGGTTCTGCGCCGTATCCGTGCTGGCCGCGCCCGTCACCGGCCGCGTGGGGTCTTCGGCGCGCGCCAGGTCGGCGACCTCCTTCACCATGGCCGCCGGCTGCTCCGTGCGCGAGGAGATTTCGTTGTACACGCTCCACACCAGGATTGACGGGTGGTTGAAATTCTGCCGGATCATCTCCGTGAGCTGCTGCCTCAGATTCTGGCGGAACTCGGGCGTGTAGTGGACGTCGTTCACCAGAGCCAGTTCGCTCCAGGCGGCGATGCCGTAGCGGTCGCACAGCGAAAGGAAATGATCGCTGTGCTGGTAATGCGCCAGCCGCACGGCGTTGACGCCCATATCGCGCAGGATAGCCATGTCGCCGTCTTCGTCCTTGTCCGTTACGGCCCACCCGTTGGCGCCGTCCTGATGGAGGCACACGCCGTGGATCTGGAAGGGCTGGCCGTTCAGCAGGTCGCCGTTCTTCGGGTCCACGTGGAAGTCGCGGACGCCCATTGGCTGCTCCACCGAATCCACGCGCTTGCCGTTTTCAATCAGGTCGAGGCGGCCGGTGTAGAAATACGGGTCCCTCACTCCGTTCCACAAGCGCGGCTTGCGCAGCGCGATGGTCTGTTTCAGGTCCTGCTCGCCTCCGGAATTCACCGCGCCGCTCACGCGGCTGACGTCCACCGTCTTGCCTCGCTCGTCCAGCACGGTGATCTGCGCGATGAAAAAGCGGGTGCTGTTGCTGGAATTGGAGACCTTCGCCAGCACTTCCACCTGCGCCATGTCGATGGTAGCGGTTAGCTGCTTGAAATAGACGCCTGGCCCGGCGTAATCGAGCGGCGTGATATCCAGCGTGTTGGTGACAATCAGATTCACCGGACGGTAGAGGCCTCCGAAGACCGTGAAATCGCCCGCCAGCGGCGCGATCTTGCCGCGCGTGTTATCCACCCGCACGGCCATGATGTTCTTTGCGTCGAAGCGCAGTTGCTGCGTGATTTCGAAGCAGAACGCCGCGAAGCCGCCTTCATGCGAACCGATCTTCACGCCGTTGAGGTATACCTCCGCGGCCAGGCTGGCGGCGCCGAAGCGCACGAACACCCTGCGGCCCTTCCAATCGGCGGACGCCGCAAATTGCTTGCGGTACCAGCCGGGCCCTTGGTACATGCCAGGGCCGGGCAGCGCGTCCTTGTCGTTCCACGTGTGGGGCAGGGTCACCGGCGCCCAGGCCGAATCGGCGAATGGGACGGCCGATGCGCCTTGAGGATCGCCGCGGAAAAACTTCCAATCCGTATTGAAGGCGATTTCCGCCCGCGGGCCCTCCGCGTGACACGCGCCGCAAAACGCGGCCGCCGCCGCGAAGGATGCAAGATAGCGAAGCACTCTCATATCGCGGATATCCTCTATCGAGGGTACACGAAACGCGCCGCGCCAGCGCCGCATCCGGTGCGCGATCTGCCAAAATGACAGTGTCGTCATGACCGAACGGATTTACTACGCCGATTCCTACCTGAGAGAATTCCCGGCCCGCGTGGTTGAGCGCTCGGCCGATGGACTTACCGTCTACCTGGACCGCACCGCGTTTTATCCCGACTCGGGCGGGCAGCCCTCGGACGCCGGATCCATGGCCGGCGTGGCGCTGGCGGACGTGGTGGATGAAGGTGAACGCATCGCGCACCGATTGGCCGCGCCCATCGCGGGCGAAACCGTCGTCTGCTCCATCGATTGGAAGCGCCGCTTCGACCACATGCAGCAGCACAGCGGCCAGCATTTGCTCTCCGCCGTTCTGGAGGAGCAATTCGGCCTGCGCACGGTCAGCTTCCACCTGGGCGCGGAGGCTTCCACCATCGACCTGGAAGGTGATGCCCTCGAAGGTGGCGCACTGGACGCGGCCGCCGCGAAGGCGGCCGAGCGGCGCGCGAATGAAGTGGTATGGGAGAACCGCCAGGTGTCCGTCGAGTTTGAGGACGCGGCCGAGGCGCGCGGCCTGCGCAAGGCTTCGGAGCGCGAAGGGACGCTGCGCATCGTGTCGATCGATGGGCTGGACCGCAGCGCTTGCGGCGGCACGCACGTGCGCGCCACCGGCGAAATCGGCGCCATCCTCCTGCGCAAGGTGGAGAAGGTGCGGCAGGCCACCCGGCTGGAGTTTCTCTGCGGCGGGCGCGCCATCTCCCGCGCGCGCGCCGATTATGACGCGCTGCTGAAGGCCGGCCAGCAGTTCTCGGCGCCGCTGGACGATGTTCCGCGGCTGGTGGCGGCGCAACTGGAGGCCGCGCGCGCGGCGGAGAAATCCGCGCGCAAGCTGGAACTCGACTTGGCGCGCTATCGCGGGCGCGAGTTGTACGAAGCGCAGACGCCGGGGCCGGATGGCTTGCGCAAGCTGGTTCGCCGGGAGCCGCGCGGCAGCCTGGAGGATCTTCGCGCTTTGGCGCAGAGTTTCACCAGCCAGCCGAAGGCGGTGTTCCTGGCGGCGCTGGACGATCCTCCTTCCGCGCTTCTGGCCGCTTCCGCGGATTCCGGAATCGATTGCGGCAAGCTCCTCAAGGCGGCGCTGGCGGAGGCCGGAGGCCGCGGCGGAGGCGCGGCGGGAATGGCGCAGGGCAGCGTAAAGGACGCGGCGGCGCTGGAAGTGGCGCTATCGAAGCTGGCCTTCTAGTCCCGATCCGCGCGCTCAGCCCCGCCCATCTCCCGTTCCGGAAGATTTTGCGCGCTGGAAACGGCGCCTGGAGCGGCTCCCCCTTGCGCGCGGGACCGATTCGCACTATTGTCATTCTCGTGACCATGACACGACGCACCGTCCTCACCGCCATGTCCGCGGCCGCCGCCGCCCAGGCGCAGAGCCGCGTTCCGAATTGGAAGCCGAAGCTCGGCGTTCTCGGTAAGTTCTCCGATGCCAACCTGGAGTTCATCAAGTCGGAAGGCTTCACGAGCTGGCAGGTGCAGCTCGACCCGAACGCGCTCGATGACGCCGCTATCGCCACGGTCAAGGACAAGCTCGATAAGTCCGGCCTCTATGCCTCTTGCGTGGGCTGCGACGGCAACCATATCGATTCGGACGCCGCGGCGCGCACCCGGCAGATCCAGAAGACCGTCAAGACCATCGAGCTGTGCGGCAAGCTTGGGATTCCGAACATCGCCGGGCAGTCCGGGACTATCAAGGGCATGCCCCTGGCGCGCCAGGTGGACGAGATCGTCAAGGTCTACACGGAAAACTATTTCCCGGTTTGCGAGAAGAACAAGGTGCGCATTCTCTGGGAGCCGTGGGCCGGCGGACCCAACATCGCCACCGGACCGGTGGGCTGGGAAGCTCTGTTCAAGGCCTTTAATAACAGTCCTTGGGTGGGGCTGCAGCTCGACCCGTCTCACCTCGTCTGGCAGATGATGGACCCGGTGCAGGCCGCGCGCGATTTCGCCGACAAGATCTACGACCTCCACCTCAAGGACACGGAGATCCTCTGGAACGTGGTGCGCCGCGCCGGCATCCAGCCCGTAAACAACGCGCGCTGGTGGCGTTTCCGCGTGCCGGGGCAGGGGTCCGTGGATTGGAAGGGCCTGTTCGCCGTGCTGGCGGAAGCCGGCTTCAGCGGAGCGATGAATATCGAAAACGAAGACGAGTTCTACTATCCGAACTACCAGGGCCAGGACTTCACGCCGCAATTCCGGCGAGGCTTCCACCTGGCGCACGAGTTTCTGAAGACGATGGTGCCGCCGCTGGCGGCGTGAGCGCCGCCGGCTACCCTTGACGGTCGAGTTCCCCCGCGGCGGCGCGCAGGGCGATGAGCTCATGACGCGCGGTCTGCCAGACCAGGGCCTCGTCCACGGCGTCGTATTCGTGCCGGTAGATATTACCGGCGGCCGCGACAGCCGCCCAGTCAAATTTCCGGGCGCCGCTGGGTCACCTCCGCCGGAAGCCTTCGCGAAGCCTCCGGGATCACCTCCAGGGCGCGAACCTCCGCATGAACCGTCTTGCGATCCGCACGGAAAGCGGCTAAGTCCAGGTTCTCGATGAAAACCTGAATCGCGTCGATGTTCTCGACGATGTCTCGAAGGCGCTGGGCAGGGTTCTTAGAAGGCATGAACCGCATCGTGGAGGATGCTGTCGCGTAGCAGCGGTTTGAGCGCCCTCCGGTTCGCTACGTCGCCCGCGCCGCCGAACAATTCGTTGACGAATAGCTTGAGCCGGGCGTACTGAAAGACGCCCATCGGCCGCGCGTCGTTCAGTTCCACGAGAATATCGACGTCGCTGTCGGCCCCGGCCTCACCGCGGGCCACGGAACCGAACACGGCGGCGCCGGATACCCCAAGCGCGCGCAGTTCGGCCTCGTGGCTGCGAAGCGTCTCAATCGCGTCCTGGAGCGTCGCGGGCATCTGAAGGCGCCGATACTCCAGATCGCGCCAGCCCCGCGAGGGGCGTAAGTAGAGGCTCCGCCGCGGGCTACCGAATCTGCACCAGGCCCTCGGGCTGGCTTACCGGCGAAGGCGCCAGGTCTTGCTCTCCGCGCCAGAAATCGATGTAGGAGATCTGGTGCACGCACGCCACGGTGCAGCGCGGCGCGCAACTCTTGGCGGTGCGATACTCGCGGCGCACATCCTCAAGGGCGTATTCCAGAAGCGGCTTGGCGGGGTAGCCGCGCTGCTGCGAACAATAGTGCACCAGCCCGTCCTCGCAAATGTACAGGTAGCGCGAGCCCGCGCGGCAGCGCCAGTTGTTCTCCTTGCCGTGCGCGATGTTGTCCTGGAAATAGTTGATTCGCGCGTAGCTGGATTTCTCCATCGAGCGCATGGCCTGGTATACCTCGCGCTCGTGCTCGGCGAGCGGCGCGAGTTGCCCTTCGCCATCGTGGATGATGCCCACCGTGCTCGTGAATCCCAGTTCCAGGGCGCGGCGGCCAATCACCAACGCGTCGTCGGGATTGCGGATTCCGCCGCCGACCACGGAATTGATGTTCACATGAAAATCCGCGTGCTCGGCCAGCACTTGCAGCTTGCGGTCCAGCACCTTGAGACTCTTCTTCGAAACCTCGTCCGGCATCACGTTGTCGATGGAGATCTGCAAGTGGTCCAGGCCGGCGTGGTTCAGGCGCTTCACGCGGTCGGCGGTCAGCAGATATCCGTTGGTAATCAACCCGGCGATCAGGCCGCGGCGGCGAATATGCGCGATGATCGCGTCCAGGTCCGGATGCAGCAGCGGCTCGCCCCCGCTGATGGTCACGATGCTCGTGCCCAGCTCCGCCAAACGGTCCACGCGCTGCAGCATCACTTCCAGCGCCACGGGCTTCGAGTGGTCGTCGAATTCGTTGCAGTAGGCGCACGCCAGGTTGCAGCGGCGCATCGGGATCATATGCGCCAGAACGGGGTGGTCCGTGGACAGCAATCCCTTGGCGATCATGCGCAGTTCGCGCACGCGCAAAAGGGAAGCCCTCCACGCCCTCCGGAGTCGTTTCAAAGTGTTGCTCATTCCCAGGGAAGTGCTTCTATTACAACATAATCCAGGGGC
>DATKOS010000163.1:0-11865 GCA_035524535.1 Bryobacteraceae bacterium | reverse complement strand
TTGGGGTGGTTCGGCTTTCGGGACCGCGGGTGCGTGCGATCGCGGAAGCCATGCTGCGTTTTCCTTCGGACTGGACCTGGCTCCCCTGGCGCGCCCATCTGGCCGAACTTGTGGATCGCGAAGGCGCCGTGGTGGATCAAGTGGTGGTCACGTTCTTCGAGGCGCCGCGTTCCTACACCGCCGAGGACGTGATCGAGATTTCCTGCCACGGATCCCCGGTCGTGCTGCGGCACGCCGTGGAGCGAGCCATCGACGCCGGCGCCCGCCTGGCCGAGCCTGGCGAGTTCACCCTGCGCGCCTTCCTGAACGGGCGGCTAGACCTGCCCAGCGCGGAAGCGGTGCGCGACCTGATTGAAGCTACCACGCTCTACCAGGCGCGCGTGGCGGCGCAGCAGGCCGGCGGTTCGGTTTCACGCCGCATCGCGCCAATCAAGGAGCAGCTCCTGGAACTGATCGCGCTGCTCGAAGCGGGTATCGATTTCGCGGATGACGACGTCAGCGTGGCTCCCACGGGGGAGATTCTGCGCCGGCTTGACCCGATCCTGGGCGGCGTGGCGCAACTGGCCGAGAGCTTCCAGTACGGATCGCTCGTGCACTCGGGACTGACGCTGGCCATCGTCGGGCGGCCCAACGTGGGCAAGAGCAGTTTGTTCAACGCGCTGCTGGAGCAGAACCGCGCCATCGTCACCGACATTCCCGGCACCACGCGAGACCTGATTTCGGAGACGGCCGCCATCGGCGGCATTCCGGTGCGCCTGGTGGATACGGCCGGCATTCGCGAGAGCGCCGAACTGGTGGAGTCGCTCGGCATGGAACGCAGCTTCCAGGCCATGGCGGACGCCGATCTCACGCTGGTGGTGGTGGACCACTCCGCGCCGCTGGAAGACCAGGATCTCGCTCTTGTCGCCCGCGCCAGGGAGCAGGGCCGCTTCCTGATCGCCGGGAACAAGTGCGACATTGGAAGCGCCGCCGGCGAGCAGTTGCCCGGCGCAGCGCAGGTTTCCGCGCTTACCGGCCAAGGCATTCCGGAATTGCGCGCGGCTATTCTGGAGGCGGTGGCGCCGAGCGGGACCTTCGAGCAGGAGACCGGCCTCATCACCAGCCTGCGCCAAGAGCGCCTCCTGCGCGAATCCGAGGAGTTTCTGCGCCAGGGGCGCGCGGCCGCGGAGAACGGCATTCCGCACGAGATGCTGCTCCTCGACCTCTACTCGGCTCTTCGGCCGATTGATGCCATTACCGGCGCCACGACAGCGGACGACATTTTGAATCGCATTTTTTCGACGTTTTGTATCGGTAAATAAGTCTAGCCTTCAGCCTTCAGCGAACGGCTAAGAAAGGCTGGGGCGTTCGCGGTTTGGCTCCGGGCTCTGGGGGGCACGGCCAGATTCGGCGAGGCGGCGCTCAAGCCTCAGGGTTTCTTGCTTGGGCTGACGGCTGACGGCTGACGGCTTTGCTTATACTAAAAATCGTAGAGCTGTAATGAACGCCGGACGCTTCCTCGCTTTCTCGTGCGCTTGCCTGTTGGCCTCCAGCGCGCTGGCTCTCGATCCGCAAAAGAGCCTGACGCAATATTCGCGCACGGTCTGGACGCAGCAACTCGGCCTTCCGCAGGACACCATTCGCGCCATTGCGCAGACGCCCGACGGCTTCCTATGGCTGGGCACGGACGAGGGCCTGGCGCGCTACGACGGATACGATTTCGCCGTCTACAACAACGTTAATAGCGACATCCCGGCCAACTCGGTCACTACGCTGGCGGCCACGCCGGACGATTCCCTGTGGATCGGCACGGTGAAGGGTCTGGGCCGCTTCAAGGACGGCCGGTTCCGCACCTACACCTCCAAGGACGGCCTGCCCGAGACGGAGATTGTCCGCCTCAGCGTGGATCGCACGGGCACGCTGTGGGTTGTGGCGGGCGTTTCGCTTTTCCGGCTGGACCATGACGGCTTTGCGGCGGTGGCGCCGGGACGGCAGATGCCCGTGGAGCCGGTCCGCGCCGTCTGCGAGGACCGCCACGGGAATCTGGTCATCGCCGGGTATGAAGGCGTAGTGAGGTACTCCGGCGGCAAGCTGACTCCGGTGCTGCCCGCCCACTATCTTGATGGCAACATCATCACGGCGATTCTGGCGGACCGGCGCGATAACATCTGGGTGGGCGGCAGCCTGGGGCTCCTGGAGATCGCGCCTTCGGGCGCCATCAAGCGATTCGGCGCGTCGGACGGACTACCGGACCCGTTCGTGCGGGCGCTCTGCGAGGACCGCGACGGCAACGTGTGGCTGGGCGGCAACGGCGGGCTCGAGCGCCTGGAGGGGAACCGTTTCGTGGGGGCGTCCGGTTCCGGCTCCGCGCCCGAAATTGTCTATAGCCTCTTCGAAGACCGCGAAGGCGACCTATGGGTGGGCGCCGATAGCGGGCTTTCGCGGCTCCGCGACGACCTCTTCACGGTGTACGGCAAGACGGAAGGGCTGCCGAGCGACGAACCCGACGTGGTTTTCCAGGATCACGCGGGCCGCGTGTGGGTGGGCTTTCACGATAGCGGCCTGATGGAGTTCAGCCCGGAGCGCCGCGTATTTACCGCGCGGGACGGCCTGCCGGCCACGGAGGTGTTTTCCATCCGCGGGACGCGCTCGGGGGATCTGCTGGTCTCCACGCGGCTGGGCCTGGCGCGCTACAGCCACGGCGCCTTCCAGATTCATCCGGCGGAGGACAAACTCGGGCGGCGCAGCGTGTTCGACGCCATTGAGGATTCCTCGGGCCGCGTGTGGCTGGCCTCCACGAATGGATTGAGCCAGTTGCGCGACGGGCGCGAGTGGAGCGTTGTGCCGGGCGGCCCGCTGATTGCCAACGCGGTGGTGACCATCCTGGAGGATAATGACGGCGGCATCTGGGCCGGCACCTACGGGACAGGCCTTTGGCGCGTGCGCGGTTCGGACCTGCGGCTCTTCACCACAAGCGACGGCTTGGCCAGCGACCAGATTCGCGCGCTGTTCCGCGATGCGGACGGCACGGTGTGGATCGGGACGTTCGGAGGCGGGCTGAGCGCGTACCGCGACGGGCGCTTCTATTCCTTCTCCGCGCGCGACGGCCTGCTGAGCGACAACATCGCCAGCGTGAAGGGCGATGGCCGCTACCTGTGGCTTAGCACCACGCGCGGCCTCTGCCGCGTGCTGAAGAGCCAGCTCTGGGACTTCGCCGCGCATCGCATCGCCGCGCTGACGCCCGAGAACTACGGCGTGGAGGATGGACTGCGTAGCGCCCAATGCGGGGCATACCCCAACGCGCACGGCGGAACTCAGACCTCGGACGGCCGCCTGTGGTTCACCACGATTCGCGGGCTGGCGATTCTGGACCCGGCGGCGCGGCGCCGCGCTCTCCCGGCGCCGCTGGTGCATCTGGTGAGCATGTCCGCGGACGGCCAGGCGGTGGATCTTTTTTCGCCCGCACGCCTGGAGCCGGGGGCCGGACACCTGCAAATTCGCTTTGACGCCGTTCACCTGAGCGCACCGGAACGCGTGCAATATTCCTACCGGCTGGAGGGCCTGGACAAAGACTGGTGGCGGGCGGGAAACCGCCACACGGCCGGCTACAACCTGGGCCACGGCAAGTACCGCTTTGTAGTGCGGGCGGAAGCGCCGGACGCGCCTCCGGCGGAAACCACCTACTCCTTCGAACTGCTGCCGCATTTTTATGAAACGCTGTGGTTCCGGATGGCGTGCGCCATGCCGCTTCTGGGCGCCGCCTGGGCGGCCTATCGCCTGCGGCTGCGCCGCATCGGCGACCGCTTCGCGCTGGTGCTGGAAGAGCGCGCGCGCCTGGCCCGCGAAATCCACGACACGCTGGCGCAAGGCTTTGTGGGCATCTCCTCGCAATTGGACGCCGTAGCCATGTGCATGCCGGCGGAAGATTCCCCAGCGCGCCAATTCCTCACCATCGCGCAGAAGATGGCGCGCCACAGCCTCACCGAGGCGCGCCGCTCGGTGATGGACCTGCGGGCGTCCATCCTGGATGAGCACGACCTGGGCGCGGCCCTGCAAACCGGCGCCGCCATGTGGACCGCCGGAACCGCCGTACGCGTGGAGGTCTCGGTCTCCGGGCATCCGGGCCTGCTGCCGCAGGAGATGGAACAGCACCTGCTGCGCATTGCCCAGGAGGCGGTGGCCAACACGCTCAAGCACGGCGCCGCCACCCAAATCTGGATTAAACTAACTACGGAAGGCCGCAAAATATCCCTGAGTATCGTGGATAACGGGCGGGGGTTCGAACCAAAAGACGTGTTTTCTTCCCTGGGGCACTTCGGCTTGCTGGGCGTACGCGAGCGGGCCGAACGGTTGGGCGGCGAAATGCGGCTCTCCAGCCATCCCGGAGAAGGGACGAAAGTGGAGGTTACCGCTCCCCTGCCATGAACGATCAAATCCGCATTCTCGTAGCAGAAGATCACCTGGTGGCCCGCGTGGGCGTCACCGCCATCGTCAACATGCAGCCGGATATGACGGTGGTGGCCGAGGCCGCCAACGGCCAGCAGGCCCTGGAACTTTACCGCCGGCACCTGCCGGACGTAGCCCTGCTGGATCTGCGCATGCCCGTGATGGGCGGTACAGAAGCCGCGGCCGCTATTCGGGCCGAGTTTCCGCAGGCCCGGATGATTGCCCTGACCACCTACGGCGGCGATGAGGACATCCGCCGGGCGCTGGCCGCCGGCATGCAGGCGTACCTCACCAAGGACGTGCTGCACGACGAGTTGCTCAACGCCATCCGCGCGGTGTATGAAGGCCGGCGCTACCTACCCCCCGGCGTGGCCGCCGCTCTGGCCGCGCAAATGCCCCGCCCCGACCTGAGCGCCCGCGAGCTTCAAGTCCTCGAGTTGATCGTCCGGGGTCTGGCCAACAAGCAAATCGGCTATACCCTGACCATCGCCGAGCACACGGTGAAGAATCACGTGAAAAACATCCTGAGCAAGCTGGGCGTGCAGGACCGGACGCAAGCGGCCACGGCCGCCATCCAGCGCGGGATCATCCACCTGTAGAGCGGGCGCGGCCGCTAGTATCCGGCGGTTGCCCACCCCACCGGAAAGCTATAATGTGGCGTGCGAATTTTCTCCCTGGAGGGCAAGACCGCGTTCATCGCCGGGGCCAGCCGCGGCATTGGGCTTGCCATTGCGCGCATGATGGCCGAGGCGGGCGCGCGTGTCACCCTGGCAGCGCGCTCGGAGCGCGAATTGGAGATGCGCGCGGCGGAGATCGGCGGAACGGCCGTGCGCCTGGATTTGCGCGATCCGCAGTCGATCGCCACGGCGGTGGAGGCCGCGGGCACGCCGGATATTCTGGTCAACGTGGCGGGCATGAACATCCGCCGCCGCTTTGAGGACTACCCCGAGGAAGATATCCGCACCATCATGGACAGCAACCTGAACGGCATTGTGCGGCTGACGCAGCTTGTGGGCGCCCGGATGATCGCCCGGGGCCGTGGCGGCAAGGTTCTCTCCATCGGCAGCCTGTGGTCCACGATGGCGGTGCCGTACGTAGCCGTGTATGCCATGACGAAGGGCGCGCTGGCGCAATTGACCAAGGCGCTCGCCGTTGAGTGGGCGCCGCACAACATCCAGGTGAACTGCATCGCGCCGGGCTTCATTGTCACGGACCTGAACCGGCGGATGTGGGAAGACCCGGCGATGTGGGGCTGGCTGCAGGGCGTTCAGGCCAATCCCAAGCCCGGCAAACCGGAGGACGTGGCCTCACTGGCCGTGTTCCTGGCCGGCGCCGGCGCCGACTACATCACCGGACAAGTCATTGCCGTGGACGGCGGGTACACCACCACCGCCCGATGGCCGTTCGAGCCGAGCTAGCGTCACGGAGTTCCCCCATGCCCGCTGAAGAAATCCAAGTCCAATCCGCCGTTCCCGAAGTGGAAGCGTTCGAAGAGTTGCCGGTGCTGACCGTGCGCGATACGGTGATTTTCCCGGGCGCGATGCTGCCCATCACGGTGGGCCGCCCGGCCTCGGTGGCGCTGGTGCAGTCGCTCGGGGAGAGCCGCACCATCGCCGTGGTCTCACAGCTCGATCCGCGCGTGGAAGCGCCCAAGCCCGAGGACCTCTACGGAATCGGCACCGTGTGCGTGATGCACAAGGCCATCCGCGCGCCCAAGGAGAATTTCCTGCTGTTTTGCGAGGGCGTGGCGCGGATTCGCACCCTGGAATTCACCGCCACGGAGCCGTTTCTGCGCGCGCGGGTGGAGCGCATTCCGGAAATCGAGCCCGAAATCACGCCGGAAATCGAGGCCCTGCGGCAGAATGTGGCCAGCCTGTTCACGCGCATTGTGGAAGCTTCGCCGAACCTCTCAGACGACCTGGCGTCCACCGCCGCGCAGATTCCCGAAGCGGGGCGGCTGGCCGATTGGGTAGCCGGCAATCTGCCCTCGCTCAGTCCCGCGGAGCGCCAGGAATTGCTGGAACAGGCCGACGGCCAGACGCGCCTCGGCGAGATTCACCGCGACCTCACGCGCGAGCTGGAATTGCTGGAACTGCGGAGCCGGCTGCAATCCCAAGTTCAGGGACAGCTTTCGCAAAGCCAGCGCGAGTTCTACCTGCGCGAACAATTGAAGGCCATTCAGAAGGAACTCGGCGAGGGTGACGAAACCTCGCGCGACATCGACGATCTCCGCAAGAAACTGGAGGCCGCCGGCATGAGCGACGAAGTGAAGGCCGAAGCCATGCGCGAGCTCAACCGGCTGGCGCGCATGAACCAGGCGTCGCCGGAATACGGCGTCACGCGCACGTACCTGGAGTGGATGGCCGCGCTGCCGTGGAGCGTTTCCTCGGGCGCGCAGGTGGACGTCAGGCGCGCTTCGGAGATTCTCAACGAAGACCACTACGACCTGGAAAAGGTGAAGGACCGCATTCTGGACTACCTGGCGGTGCTGCAATTGCGGCCGGTGCTGAAAGGACCCATCCTGTGCTTCGTTGGCCCTCCGGGCGTGGGCAAGACGTCGCTCGGCAGGTCCATCGCGCGCTCCCTGGGCCGCAAGTTCGCCCGTATCTCCATGGGCGGCATGCACGACGAAGCCGAGATCCGCGGCCACCGCCGCACCTACATCGGCGCTCTGCCCGGGCAGATTGTGCAGGCGCTGCGACGCGCTGGAACCAACGACCCGGTGTTCATGCTGGACGAAGTGGATAAGCTGGGAAGAGACTTTCGCGGCGACCCGGCGTCCGCGCTGCTCGAAGTGCTTGACCCGGAGCAGAACGCTACCTTCCGCGACAACTATCTCGACGTGCCGTTCGACCTTTCCAAGGTCCTCTTCATCACCACCGCCAATGTACTCGATCCCATCCCGGATGCCCTGCGCGACCGCATGGAGATCATCAACCTGGAGGGCTACACCGAGCACGAGAAGAGCATCATCGCCTTCCGCTACCTGATTCCCCGGCAGACGCGCGACAACGGGCTCGACGCCGAAAAGGACATTCATTTCTCTGACGACGCCGTCAGCTTCATCATCCGCCGCTACACGCGCGAGGCGGGCGTGCGCAACCTGGAGCAGAACATCGGCGCCATCTGCCGCAAACAGGCGCGGCGCATCGCGCAAGGCGAGCGCAACGGCATGACGGAAGTGACGCCCGAACTGGTGGAGAAAGACCTGGGCGCGCCGCGCTTCCGCCCCGACGCCGAAGTAGCCGAGCGCACCCATCGCCCCGGCGTGGCTGTGGGGCTTGCCTGGACGCCCGTGGGCGGCGACGTGCTATTCATTGAAGCCGGCCGGATGCCCGGCGGCAGCAAGGGGCTTATCATGACCGGCCAGCTCGGGCCCGTGATGCAGGAATCCGTGCAGGCCGCGCTCACCTGGGTGCGCGCCAACGCCGCGAAATACGGCGTGGACCCGGACCTCTTCAAGTCCAGCGACATTCACGTGCACGTGCCCGCGGGCGCCATCCCAAAGGACGGCCCTTCAGCCGGCATCACCATGGCTTCGGCGCTGCTCTCGATGCTCACCGATCGCCGCATCCGCCCGAACCTCGCCATGACCGGCGAAATCACGCTTACCGGCCAGGTACTGCCTGTTGGAGGCATCAAGGAGAAGGTGCTGGCGGCCAAGCGCAGCGGCGTGCGGGAGGTGATTCTCCCCGCCGAGAACGAAGTCAATGTGCGTGAAGACCTCAAGAGCGAGCAGATCGGCGAGATGCGGGTCCACTACGTGAAAGCCATGGAAGAAGTGGTGGAATTGGCGCTCGAGAAGAAGTAAGATCGCGGCAACGGGGCCGCCGCGTTGGCCGATCGCAACCGGCTCACACCAGCGGCCATCATCTTCCCGTCCCGTCACGATTAGGATCGTTGAGGCGTTTCCGGGCATTCGATCTATCTAAGGCCGTTATGGCTGCCCGTCCTCTGATCCTTCCAACGCTTCCTTGGCCACCGCTACCGTCTTCCGGATATCCTGTTCCGTGTGTGCGGCTGAAAGAAACGCCGCTTCGAACTGGGACGGCGCCAAATAGACTCCCCGATCCAGCATCGCCCGGAAGAATCGTCCAAAGCGCGCCGTGTCCGAGCGCTTGGCCGATTCATAATCCGTCACCGGCCCTTCCGTAAAGAAGAACGTGAACATCGAGCCGACGCGGTTCACGGTTACGCCCTTCGGCGCGCCCGCGCAAAGCTCCGCGGCGCGCGCTTCCAACCGCTCGTAAATATCCGGATGGGCTTTCAAATGCCGCAGCATGGCCAACCCGGCCGCCACCGCGAGAGGATTGCCGGAGAGCGTTCCCGCCTGATAAACCGGCCCGGCCGGCGCCACTTCGCTCATGATGTCCTTGCGACCGCCATAAGCGCCCACCGGCAGCCCACCGCCGATCACCTTTCCCACTGTGGTCAGGTCCGGCCGGATTCCGTAGCGCTGTTGCGCGCCGCCGAAGGCCACTCGGAAGCCGGTCATCACTTCGTCAAAAATCAACAGCGCGCCGTGGCGCGCCGTGATTGCCCGCAGCGCTTCCAGGTACCCCGGCGCGGGCGGCACAACGCCCATATTCCCGGCCACCGGCTCCACAATCACCGCGGCGATGTTCGCGCCGTGCCGGCGGAACGCCTCTTCCACCGCCTCCGCGGAATTGTAGGGCAGCGCGATAGTGGTATCACAGAACGGCTTCGGCACGCCTCGGGTATCGGCGATACCCAGCGTGGCCACGCCCGATCCGGCCTTCACCAACAGCGAATCCACGTGCCCGTGGTAGCAGCCCTCGAACTTCACAATCAGGTCGCGCCCGGTGAAGCCGCGCGCCAGGCGGATGGCGGACATGGTGGCTTCCGTGCCGGAGTTCACCAGGCGCACCATCTCCATGGAAGGCACGGCGTCACGAATGGCTTCCGCCAGTTCGATCTCCGCCTCCGTGGGCGCGCCGAAGCTTGTGCCAATGCGCAGCGCGCCTTCTAGCGCCGCCAAAATCTCCGGGTGGCGATGCCCCAGCAGCAGCGGCCCCCAGGAGCCGACGTAGTCGATGTACTCGTTGCCGTCCGCGTCAACGATGTGCGAGCCTTCGCCGCGAGCGATAAACGGCGGATCTCCGCCCACCGAGCGGAATGCGCGCACCGGCGAGTTGACGCCGCCGGGAATCACGCTCTTGGCCCTGCCGAACAATGCTTCCGATTTCGAATGGTTCATGGAATGTGGGCGGACCTCCTGGTCTGCCTTCCGGAGGAAGCTGCGAACCTGGCGGCGCCGATCCGAATTCCGCCAGGCCTCCGAACGGGCTGGTTCGATCTATCCCGCTTTTCGCGGCACCAGCCGGCTGAAGCCGCAGCTCATGCCGATTTCGTACAGGCTGCCGTTGAGATTCCGCAGCAACCGGCGCTTGAGCGCCGCGTACGTCTGCCGGCCCGCGAACAAATCCTGCATGATGGAGGAAAACCTGGGGCTGCGCCGCGTGAATTGCACCATACGAACCGGCACGGAGCGGAACATAAATGTGCCGCGGTACACGCGCTTCGCCAGGCGTGCGCCGAACTCCAGATCGCCGGCGAAATCCTGCCGCAGCGAGCGCTGGTACCGCGCCGCGCTCTCCACCGGACCGCCATCCGCCAACACGGCATTCGCCGCCAGATCCGCGGAGCGGACCGCGTAGTACAACCCTTCGCCGGTGATTGGATCCACCAGACCGGCTGCGTCTCCGACCGCCATCCAACCTTCGCCGGCCACGCGGTTATTGCGCCACGACCCGATATCGAGCGAGGGCAGCAAATGGCTGTAGAACGCCGCGCCCTTCCACGCCAGGCCGCGCTCCGTCATGAACTGCTCCAGCCGTTTGCGCAGCGAGCTTGCCGGTTCCCCCTTGCCGCAAATGCCCACCGAGAGGTGCCCGCAGCGCGGGAAAATCCAGATGTACCCCTGGAGCCCGGGCAGGAACTGAATGTCGATGCGGTCCTGCTCGCCCGGCACGTAGTAGCCCAGCGCCGGCATGGCGTCTCCGGCCATGAGCTGGGTTCCGACGTCGCGCAGCGGATTGCGCGCGCCCGTGGCTACGATGCAGAAGTCCGCTTCGGCTTCGCCTCCGCTGGTTTTCAAGCGCCAGCCCGAGCCATTCCGCGCCATCTCTCCCACGCGCGCTTTCTCAAGCTGCACGCCGGCCTCGGCCGCGCGGTCCAGCAGCATGCGGTTCAGGTCCAGCCGGGAATAAATGAGCAGCGGATCGTCCAGCTTCAGCGTGGCTTCTCCGCCGCCCGCCGCCGCCATTACGGTTTCGCGCACGAAGCGCTTCGGCGTGCCGTTATGCAGCAGAAAAGGATATTGGCTATAAGCTTTGTAGGTAAGCCCGCCGCCGCAGGGCTTCTCCCAGGCGAGTTTCTCGTCGTAAAGCGTAACGCTGAGGCCAGCCTTGGCCAGCCGCTCTCCCGCGAACGCTCCCGCGGGACCGCCGCCAAGGATCGCGACGCGCTTCATTTCTTCTGGCCGGCGGGAGGCAAGTCGTTCGGCGAAGGCATCTCTGCCCCGCCGCCGTGCGGATTTTCACCCGGCATCGCACCTCCGGGCATCGCCCCTCCGTGCGGATTGCCGCCCGGCATGGCGGAACCGGCGCCCGGAGCGGTCTCTCCGTGCGGCGCGCCTCCGGCGTCCTTGCGGTCCGTCACCACCCATTTGCCGCTCTGGCGCTCAAGTTCGTAGTTCATGGTCATGCCCGCGGCCTCGGTCTGCGCCTTGGGATAGACCGACACCGTGGCCACCGCCTTATCGCCGTTGAACTGCACGGCCTTGACATCCAACGCCATGGTTGACATGTTGAACTGTTTCGCCTGAAGGCGATCCAGAATGCCTTGTCTCACCGCTTCCTTATCCTGGGAGCTACGATTGCAACCCGCCAGGCAAAGCGCCAGAACGAGAGTGGTCAGAATTCGCACGTCTCAATTATAGCGTTCCGAGGCGCGGTTTCGCCTGGGCGGGTAGCGGGCGCCGGGCTGGCGGAACACTAGGGCTGGAGGGCAGGCGCCTGGCTAGTTTTCGGTTGGGACCCTCTCGGCGTAATCGACGATAACCGTGGAAACCGTGGCCTTCCTGGCGTTGAGTTTGAGGCCAAGCTGATCCTCGAGCGCGGCGAAGATGGAGGGGCCATCGGCCTCAGGCAGATCGGGGTTTGGAACCCAGCGCAAGCTCACGTCGTATGCGCCGCTAAGGCCCGTGGCATCGGCCACGGGCACGCCGCGCCATCGGCTGATCTGCACGGCGAGGTTCGGCATTGTGATCCGAGGCCAGTGCGCGCCCGCGCGGTTGCCGCTCATAGCCCAGCCCTGAGCGCCCGGGCCGAACTCCGGATAGCCGTCCGCACCCCATGTGGGCGTGACCGGTTTCGGAAGTTGGGCGCCGGGAGCCGCGGCATCCGGCGAGGATTCGGA
>DATKOS010000162.1:0-7563 GCA_035524535.1 Bryobacteraceae bacterium | reverse complement strand
GCGCCCTCCAAGAGGAACGGCAGGCTGCGGTTGCGGAAGAAGATCTCGCCCTTGAAGGCGGCAATCAGTTCCAGTTCGTTCAGCCGTCCATTCCGCCGCACGTTTTCGAGGAACGCCTTCTGGAATACCACCGTGCGGCATTCTTCCGGGGACGCGATGCCGCGCGCAAAGGCCGCTTGCCGCAGCGCATCCATCACCCCGGCGCAATCCACTGATTTCGGGCAGCGTGTGCTGCAAGTCTGGCAGGAAACGCACATCCAGATCGAGCGCGAGCGCAACGCTCCCTCCAGGTTGCCCAGTTGCAGCCGGCGCAGAATTTGGTTCGGCGGCGCGTCCATGTGGGCCGCCACGGGACATCCCGCCGTGCACTTTCCACATTGGTAGCAGGCCGCAACAGAAGCGGGGTTCAGGGAACCAGCGGAAGCTGAAGCAGGTTCCATCTCAATGATGAGTGCCTTTCTGAGGTTATTAAGACCTGAAACTATAAAAATGGCATAAACGTAAACACCGCGCAAGGGTGGTGCTCGGATTTATTGCCTCCGATTGGTCCGCGCGCGGCGGATCTACGCAAGCCCGCTCTGCTCCCGGTCACCAGCCTCGAAGGTTCAGGAGACCGGCTTTGCGGCAGCCGCTGGCGGAGGCGTGGACGTTGCCGTCCATAAGCGTGTAGCCATACGCGTCATCGAGGCGGACTATTTTCCGTACCGGCATTCGGACGGCCATAGCTCGATGTTCCAGAATGTCCGCTGGAGGACGGGTGTTGTGATTCGCTCGGCGGGACGCCGCTGACTGCGCCCATCCTTGCGCGCCCCCGCGCCTCTTGATACCTTGAGTTCCGGCTGCCGCCCGCTCGTTGCTTCATGACTCGGGTAGCGCGATTGCCCTCAAGGAGGAGTCCGTGATGCAGTACCTTGCACGCAGTCTCTCGTTTGCCCTCCCCGTGGCGCTTGGCGTCGTTTCTTTTGCTCTGGTCGGCCAGAGCCAGAATCAGGCGCCGAAGCTGGACCCATCTGTCCTCGCCAACGCGCCCACCGTGCCCCAAATGATCGTCGATTCCGACGGCGCGCTGCACTTCGGGCCTCGCACGGTTCCCCCGGCGGCGCTCGAAAGCAAGGAAGCGCGCGCCTCCTACACGCGCCAGATGATCCAGAAAGCCCAGGCATCCGAGAAGAAGGGCGGCCTCGCCGCGGCGCGCATGGTGGAAGGCGCCCCGGAGCCGCCGCCTCTCGGCGCCAGCAAGCAGACCGCGCTGAAGATCTACGGAGTCACCGAAGAGACCTCTAAGATCGGCGGCGTCGGCGTCACCATTTATTCGCCCAAGCAGATACCCGCGAAAAATCGCCGCAAGGTCGCCTTGGAGTTCGAAATGGACGCCGAGGCCATCGCTGTCGCCAGCCTGGGCCGGATGAAAGTCATCAAGGTGAATTACCGCGGCGGCGGGCCATCCATTCCAGGCAACGAAGACATTGTCGCGGTCTACCGCGAATTGCTGAAGACCTACAAGCCGAAGAGCATCGCCATGTTCGGCGCTTCCGGAGGCTGCACTCTGGCGCAGACCACCATCTTATGGCTGCCCGTGCAAAAACTGCCGCTGCCCGGCGCCGTCGGCCTCGGCACCTGCTCCGGCGGATCCAATCAGGGCGACGCGCGCTACACCATGAACGGCCTGGATGCAGGCCTCTCCAGCGCGTTCTCCGGCCAGGCCCCCTATCACCCCGGGAATATGGCGCGCAAGCCGGACGATCCGCCCGCCACGGCGCTCGATGGCGACATTCCCAAGGGCTACCCGCCTGCGTTCCTGCTCTCCGGCACGCGTGATATGTGCCTCAGCCAAACCGTGCTGCTGCACCGCAAGTTGCTGCGCGCCGGCGTGGAAGCGGATCTCAACGTCTTCGAGGGCATGTGGCACTTCTTCTGGGAAGACCCCAGTCTGCCGGAATCCCGCGAGGCCATGACCGCGCTCGCGAATTTCTTCAACCGGCATCTGCAATAGCCACGACACGCAAGCAGCGGAGGACGATATGCGCACCACCATTCGACGTTTCATCCATCTCCTGGTTCTGGCTTCGGCGCTCTCTCTGATCGCCGGCCACGCACAGGCGCCGCAGCCGGCCGCGAGGCCCGAGGCGTCCGCCACCATCGCGGCCAAGACGCCGGTCTTCGCGGGCGCTTGCAAGGCCTGTCCCTGGGGCATTCTGGCGCGGGTCACAGCGGACGCGCTCGCCTTCTACGGCTACCAGACGAAGATCTGCTGGGTCTGCTGGTCGAACTTTGGCCCTCGCGAAATGGGAGACAAGACCAAGCCCGTGATTCCGCCGGGAGCGTTCGACAATCCCGAGTACGTGGAGCAGCCGCCGGATCTCGTCCCCGACATCAGCGCCACCAGCGAATCCAATCTCATCGACGCCTGGAACGGCACAGGACCATACGCCAGCGACCATAAGCAACGGCGAAATTATCGCGTCATAGCCGTGGTGCGCACCTCCACCTACATGCTGGCCGCGGCCAGCAGGAAATCGGGCATCACCAACCTCCGGCAGATCAAGGACCGCAAGGAGCCCACCTGGATTTCCGGCAACAACCAGATCATCTTCGACTACTACGGCATCAACGCGGCGGACCTGCGCGCCAAGGGCGGCGGCATCATGCCGTCCAACGCGTCCCGTGAGAAGCGCGCCTCCGCGGACGTGTTTATCGGTACCGGCCTGCTGGCGGATACGCCCGAGCAGCGCTCGTGGTATGAGGCCACCCAACTCAACGATCTCGTCTTCCTCGATTTTGAGGAGCCGCTCATCGAGCGCCTGGCTCGAGAGCCGGGCTACCAACGCGCCACCATCCCGTTGGCCCTGTTCCGCGGCGTGGACCGGCCCATCCCCACCGTCATGCGCCCGAACCACCTCATTTACGTGCGCGACGACGCCCCGGACTCCTTCGCCTACGACGTAGCCAAGGCGCTCGACGAGCATCGCCAGCTATTCCAGGTCCAGATCGAGCCCTGGTATTACGACCCGCAAACCGTGGCCGTGAGCAACGTGATCCCCATGCATCCCGGCGCCATGAAGTATTATCGGGAACGCGGCTACGTGAAGTAGCCGAGTCTGCCCTATCTGTGAAGAAGGGCACGTTCTCCTTTTCACGCGCACTCGGCGTGGCGCGCTCCCGGGCATAGCATGGAGGGAACCATGAAAGTACACCTTGGCCTCGCCGCCATTGCGCTTGCCTTACCGTTCGTCGCCGGCGCCCAGCAACCGGCTTATCTGAATCCGAATCTGCCCATCGAACAGCGAATCGACGATCTCATTCCGCGCCTCACCTTGCAGGAGAAAGCCGATTTGCTGGGCACCACGGCGCCCGCCATTGACCGCCTGAAAATCCCCGTCATGAACGGCTGGAACCAGAGCCTTCATGGCATCGTATGGACCGAGCCCACCACCATGTTCCCGGTGAACATCGCCATGGCCGCCACCTGGAACCCCGCGCTCATCCAGCAAGTGGCCGGCGTCATCGCCGACGAAGGCCGCGCCATTTACAACTATTGGCCCACCGTCACCGGTACGCCCGGACGCCCCAGCAGCGGACAGGTCGTCATCGATACGCCCGACGGCAAGCACATCCGCCACAACGGCCTCGTCTACCGTTCGCCGGTGATCAATATCAGCCGCGATCCGCGTTGGGGCCGCATTGTGGAAGCTTTCGGCGAGGATACCCTACTCGATTCGCGCATGACCGTCGCCTACGTGAAGGGCACCCAGGGCGACGATCCGCGCTACCTCAAGCTCGCCGCTACCCTCAAGCACTATGCCGTCTACAACCAGGAGCGCGGCCGCCAGGGCCTCAACGCCATCGCTAGCGAGCGGATGTTGATGGAATTCTATCTGCCGCACTTCAAGGCCGGCATTGTGGAGGGCCACGCGCAATCCATCATGTCCTCCTACAACGCGCTCAACGGCGTGCCCAATTCGGAGAACAAGCTCCTGCTGATGGACATCCTCCGCGACCAGTGGAAGTTCGATGGCTTCGTGGTGCCTGACAGCGGCGCCGTGCAGTTGCTGGTCAACTCCTACCATGAGGTCGCAACCATGGAGGAAGCCGCCGCCAAAACCATCCTGGCCGGCAGCGATCTCGATAACGGCCTCTACCCGCGCACGCTGGCCACGGCCGTCCAGAAGGGCTTCTTGAAGGAGTCGGACCTCGATCAGTCCTTGCGCCGCGTCCTGCGCGTGCGCTACCGCCTGGGCGAGTTCGATCCGCCCTCCATGGTCCCCTATAGCAAGATCTCGCCGTCCATCATCGATTCCGCGCCGAATCGCGCCCTCACGCTCAAGACCGCGCATGAATCCATCGTCCTGCTCACCAATAAGAACAACTTCCTGCCGCTCGATAAGTCCAAGCTCAAGACCATCGCCGTCATCGGTCCGCACGCCGATTTCGCCATGCTGGGCATCGGCTACACCGGCCTCGCGTCGAACTTCATCAAACCCATCGATGGCATTCGCAACAAAGTGGGCGCCGGCGTGCAAGTGCTCTACGCCAAGGGCTGCAACATCCTGGATGCGCCCGATAAGGACGCGAGCTTCGCCGAAGCCGTGAACGCCGCTAAGAAGGCGGATGTCGCCATCGTCTACGCCGGGCTGAACAACCAACTGGAGGCCGAGGGCCGCGACCGCCCCTACCTGGGCCTCCCGCCCGTTCAGGAAGAACTCATCAAAGCGGTCTACGCCGCGAATCCGCGCACCGTGCTTGTGCTGTTGAACGGCGGCCCGGTCTCCGTGCGTTGGGAGAAGGACAATCTTCCGGCGGTGGTGGATATGTTCTACGGCGGCGAAACCGGCGGCGATGCCGTCGCCGATGTGCTCTTCGGCGATTACAACCCCGGCGGCCGCCTGCCTTACACCGTCTACGAATCCACGGACCAGATTCCGCCCATGAACGAGTACGACATCACCAAGGGCTTCACGTACATGTATTTCGAAGGGCAGCCCGTGTACCCGTTCGGTCACGGCTTGAGCTACACCAGCTTCAAGTACAGCAACCTGAGGCTTTCCACCAAGCGGATGCGCGCCAACGGGACCTTAACGGTGCGCGTGGATGTTCAAAATACCGGCAAGCGCGCCGGCGATGAAGTGGCGCAGTTGTACGTGCATGACGTCGCGCCGGTGGTGAAGCGCCCCATCAAGCAATTGCAGGGTTTCGAGCGCGTCAGCCTCAATCCCGGCCAAAAGAAGACCGTCACCTTCACCGTGCCCGCCGGCAAGCTCGCCTATTGGGACGAAACCACGCACGCCTTCGTGGTCGTGCCGGAGAAAGAGGATGTCATGGTGGGCGCTTCGTCGGCGGACATCCGTCTGAAGGACCAGTTTGAGGTGGTAAAGTAAACCCGATCATGTTGGGTTCCCTGCGCTGGCGGTTGGCCATTCTCATTACGGCGGCGATCGCCATCAGCTACTTCGATCGCCAGACGCTGCCGGTGGCCGTGCACGCCATCCAGCGCGACATCCCCATCTCCAACACCGCCTTTTCGCGCCTGCAAGCGGCGTTTCTGGTCGCGTATGCGCTGATGTACGCCGGCGGCGGCAAACTTTTGGACACCCTCGGGACGCGGCGCGGCTTCCTGGTCATCATGGTCTGGTGGTCGCTGGCCTGCTTCAGTCTGGGACTGGCCTCCAACGTGGCCATGTTCGGCGTGAGCCTCTTCCTGCTCGGCATGGGCGAGGGCGGCGGGTTTCCCGCGGCCACCAAGGCCATTGCCGAATGGTTTCCGCCGGGCGAACGCTCCACCGCCATGGGAATGGTGAACGCCGGAACGGCCGTGGGCGCCGTGGCCGCGCCGCCGCTCATCGCCGTCATCCTCACGGATCTCAACTGGCACTGGGTGTTCTTCTTCTCCGGCGCCGTCGGCCTGCTCTGGACGCTCTGGTGGGCCCGTCAATACTACTCACCGCAGGAGCATCCGGCGCTCAGCGCCGAGGAGCGCATCGCCTGGGGCGGCTCTCCCGATCTGCCCGCCGGCCGTCCCGCGGCCGCGGCGCCGTGGATCGGCCTGCTGCGCTTCCGCCAGGTGTGGGGCATGGTGACGGCCAAATTCCTCAGCGACGCCGCCTGGTACTTCTACATCTTCTGGCTGCCGAAATATCTCTACGAGGTGCGCCACTTCGATACCAAGCAGGTGGGCTACTACGCCTGGATTCCCTACGCCGCCTCCGGCGCCGGCAGCCTCCTCGGCGGATGGTTCTCCAGCCGCCTCATCCGCCGCGGCCGCTCGCTCACCTTCGCGCGCAAGCTCGCTCTGGGCGCCAGCGCGGCCGTAATGCCCGTGGTCTTCTTCGTCACGCAATCGCCTGTGCAGTTGGCCATCGTGCTTTTCAGCATTGCCTTCGCCGGCCAGCAATCCTGGTCCACGCTGGTGATGACCCTGCCGGCCGATCTGTTTCCGCGGCGCGAAGTAGGCTCGGTGGCCGGGATGGTGGGTTTCGGAGGCGCCATGGGCGGCGTGGTGTTCGGGCTGGTGGTGGGATTCCTGCTCGATCACGGCTTCGGCTACGGCGTGGTCTTCGCCCTGGTGAGCACCTTCCACGTGATCGCTTTCTGCATCATCCTGGCCACGGTGCGGGTGGTCGAGCCAATCCGCGAGTTAACCTAGAAGTTCAGTAGAGGATTGGCCTGCCGCGTGCAGGTCTTATCCGGGAGAAATCAATGGGCGAAACGAAGAAAACCTTGGGCATCATCCATGCCGTGAATCTCACGATTCGCGCCATGCAGCCTTTCATTGAGAAGTTCATTCCCGAAGTCGAAGTCGTGCACCTCTGCGACGATACGATTCAGCGCGACAACATCCGCGCCGGCGTCGGCGTCATCCCCAAGGTCAACTACTACAAGTTCGCCCAATACGCGCACAACCTGGAGGAGGCCGGCGTGGACATGATCCTGCTGGCCTGTTCCACCTTTAATTATGCGGCCGAATTGGCGCGGCCCATGATCAACGTGCCCATCGCCCAGATCGACCGCCCCATGATGGAAGCGGCAGTGCGGCAAGGTCCGCGCGTCGGGCTGCTGGCGACGCTCGCCACCACCGTTCCGTCCTCGGAGCGGCTGCTGCGCATTGTGGCGGCCGAGCAAAAGAAGAACATCGAGATTACAACGGTACTACGTCCCGAAGCCTTCGAAGCCGTCAGCAAAGGTGATGTGGAGACGCACAACCGCTTGCTGCTCGAAGAGATCGAAAAGCTCTCCGGCAAAGTGGACTCCATCGCCATGGCGCAGCTTTCCATGTCGGCGCTGGCGCCCTATCTGCCGAAGACGAAGGTCCCGGTTTACAACAGCGGGACTACGGGGTTTGGCCGCATCCGAGAGATGCTGGGGCTAGGCGTTCTGCAAGCCGCCTGAGGAGCGTTCGAGCGCGCCCGGGCCCGCGCCCACAAGGAACCGGCCGCCGGCTCTAGTTTTGGCGTCCGCGCAGCCGCCGGCGCAGGAACCCTACTGCCGCAAGTCCTCCCGCCAGCAGGCTGAAACAGCCGGGCTCGGGAGCGGCCGTCCCGAATTGGACCTGCTCCACGCCCAGAAAGT
>DATKOS010000161.1:0-9419 GCA_035524535.1 Bryobacteraceae bacterium | reverse complement strand
GTTCCCGCTGGCGGCGGCGCCGCAAGTGGTGATGGATGGGCCGGGAGTGGCGGTGGATTTGGGCGGCGCGGAGCTGATGCACCGGACGGCGGTGGGCTATCCGGCGGACGCGTTGAGGAACCGCGTGGAAGGCACGGTGATGCTGCAAGTCACCGTGGATTCCGCCGGGAACGTGACCGACGCCAGCGTGCTGAGCGGGCCGCAGGAGCTGCGGAAGACCGCCATTCAGGCCGTCTTGCAGTGGCACTTCATGAAGGGCGGCAGCAATATGAAGATGGTGAGCATCGCGTTCCAGCTTCCGCAACGGACGGTGGAGCAGGAGCTAGCGCCGCCGGCCGCGACGCCGGGTGGAACCGTGAGTACGGGCGCTGCGCCCGCGCCGCCGCCTCTCGTGCTACGCCAATCTCTCAGCGTGGTCGCGCCGGCGCCGGCGGCCGGCGCGGGCCAGGCGCCGGGATGGCAAGACAGCAGCGAGGCCGACAGAGCGCGGGAAATGGCGATTCTGACGCAGAATTACCGCGCGGCGCAAGCCAACAGTGTGATCCGGGGGATTACGGTGGCCGGCCTGTCGGATACGGCGCGCGCGCAATTGCTGGCTTCGCTGCCGGTTCACGTGGAGGACGCCGCCACGGTGGAGAACCTGGCGCGTTTGAGGGATGCCGTGAGGCAGTTCGATGAGCATCTCACCGTGACTCAGGTAGGCGTCTCGGATGGGAACGGCGTGGAGATTCGCATTCAGGCGCCGGGGGCCGGCGCGCCGGCGCTGGCCGGCGGAGATTTCGGGCGGGGGACGCAGGTGGCGGCGAACGAGATGTCGGCGCGGCTGATCAAGAGGGTTGTGCCTGTCTATCCCGCACTGGCCAGGTCGACGCGCGTTGAGGGCGCCGTGGTTCTTGCGGCAGTGATTGGCAAGGACGGCTCGGTGACGGAACTGAAGGCGGTCAGCGGCCATCCCTTGTTGGTTCCAGCGGCGTTGAGCGCGGTGAGGCAGTGGATGTACCAGCCGATGATGGTGGGCGGCGCGCCGGTGGAAGTGAGCACGGAGATCACGGTGAGTTTTTCGCTGCAATCGGCGGGGCCTGCGGGCCAATAATTGGTGGAAGGCGAGAATCCAAGCGCGGGCCGGCGCCCGCATGCGCAGGCCGGGAGGCCTACGCTACGGCAAGCCCGGGGAAGGATGGCGTGCGGGGTTACACTGGAGGCGGAGGCCGGTATGTACTGCCCCAAATGCCTTACGGAGTACCGCGAAGGGTTTAGCGAGTGCGCGGATTGCCATGTGCCGCTGGCGGCCGGCGCGCCGCCGGCGGAGGCGGACGACTTCGACCCGTCGATCGAGCTGGTGGTTGTGCTGGAGTCGAACGAAGCGATTCAGGTGGGGATGGCGAAGGGGCTGCTGGAGGATGCGGGCATTCCCTATTACATTCTTGGGAAGATCACACGGCTGGTGAACGACGTGGATCCGTTCCTCAACAAGTGGGTCAAACTGCAGGTCCCGCGCGACCGGGAGGCCGAGGCGCTGGAGGCTTTGCAGCCGGTGCTGCATCCGGAGACGTGCGCTCCGCTGACGGATGAAGATGCGGGCGTGACGCCGTAGAGCGCGGCCGGCCGATATTTCAGTCGCATGATCGCGGAAATTGCGGGCGCCGTGTCACTGGCCGTGTGGGTGTACCTGCTGGTTGGCCGCGGGGGGTTCTGGCGTTTCCGCGAGGAGGCGAAGGCGGGGGCTCTGCCGCGGGAGGCGCCGTCGATTGTGGCGGTAGTTCCGGCGCGCAACGAAGCCCAGACGGTAGAGCGCGCGGTGGCTTCGCTGGCAGCGCAGCGGTATCCGGGGCCGTTCCACATTGTGCTGGTGGATGACGCCAGCACGGATGGCACGGCCGAATTGGCGCGGGCGGCCGCGCCGCCGGAGCTGCTGACGGTGATTCGCGCGGAGGCCCTGCCGGGCGGGTGGACGGGCAAGCTGTGGGCGGTGGCGCAGGGCGTGCGCGAGGCCGCGCGCCTGCGGCCGGACTATCTGCTGCTGACGGACGCGGACATCGAGCACCCGCCGGGAAACGCCGCGGAGCTTGCGGCGCGCGCGGAATCGGGCGGCTATGCGCTGGTTTCGTACATGGCGGCGCTGGCTTGCGAGTCGCCGGCCGAGAGGGCGCTGGTTCCGGCGTTCGTGTTCTTCTTCTTTCAGCTTTATCCGCCGGCGTGGATTGCGGACCCGCGGCGATCCACGGCGGGAGCGGCGGGCGGCTGCATGCTGGTGCGGCGGGAGGCGCTGGAGCGGATCGGCGGGATTGAGGCGATTCGCGGGGAACTGATCGACGATTGCGCTCTGGCGCGCGCCATCAAGCGCGGCGGCGGGCGAGTCTGGCTGGGGCTGAGCGCGGAGACGCGCAGCATACGAAGTTATGGGACGTTCGGCGAGATCTTCCGCATGATCTCGCGCACCGCGTTCACGCAACTGCGGCATTCCTACTTACTGGTGGCGGGAACCGTGGCGGGACTGGCGCTGACGTATCTGGCCCCGCCGCTGACGGCCTTCCGTCTGTCCGGCGGGCTGGCGTGGCTGGCGATGTGCGCGTGCTATTGGCCGGCCTTGCGCTTTTACCGGCGTTCGCCGTTGTGGGCGCCGCTGCTGCCGCTGGTGGCGGTGTTTTACATGACGGCGACGGTCCATTCGGCCGTCGCGTGGCGGCGCGGGAAGGGCGGCATGTGGAAGGGGCGGGCGCGGGGTTAGCGGCCCGGGTTTCGCGCATTGCGGCAAGGGGGGTGGGGGGAGGCAGTACAATGGCCCCATGTTGAGACCTTCCTTCGCGCTGGGCGCGGCCGCGTGTCTGGCGTGCGCGCTGGCGGCGCGTAGCCAGCCGGCGCCGGCCGCGCCGCGCACGCCGACCATCGAGGAGAAGACCGCCGGACTCCAGAAGCTGGACGGCTTTTTCCCGCTGTATTGGGATCAGCAGGCGGGCGAACTGTGGCTGGAGATTCCGCGCTTCGATTCGGAATTTCTCTACGTGACGGGACTGGCGGCGGGGCTTGGTTCGAACGACCTCGGGCTGGACCGCGGCGCGCCGGGCGGAGAGCACCTCGTGTTCTTCGAGCGGGTGGGGCCGAAGGCGCTGCTGGTGGAACCGAACGAGACGTTCCGCTCGTCGAGCGCCAACGCGGCGGAGCGGCGGTCGGTGGACGATTCGTTCGCGCGGTCCGTGCTGTGGGGTTTCACGGTGGCGGCGGAGAGCGGCGGCCGGGTACTGGTGGACGCCACGGATTTCTTCGTGCGGGATGGGTTGGGCGCCGCGGCATCGCTGCGGCCCGGCGCGTACAAGGTGGATAAGACGCGCAGCGCGATTTACCCGGCGCGCACCAAGGCATTCCCGTTGAACAGCGAGATTGAGGCCACGCTGACCTTCGCCAAGGAGGGTTCGAGCGGGGGCCCGGCCGGCGGCGACGATGGGGACGGCATGTTCTCCGGTTCGCTGGCCAGCGTGACGCCATCGCCCGAAGCGGTGACGCTGCGGGAGCACTATTCGCTGGTGCAACTGCCGGACGGCAATTTCCAGCCGCGCGCGTTCGATCCGCGCGCCGGCTACTTCGACCTGAGCTATGCGGACTATAGCGCGCCCATCGGCGATGCGATGGTGCGGCGCTTCATCGAGCGGCATCGGCTGGAGAAGAAAGACCCGAACGCGGCGGTGAGCGACGCGGTGAAGCCGATTCAATACTGGGTGGACCCGGGCGCGCCGGAGGATGTGCGGCGCGCGTTGATAGAAGGGGCGAGCTGGTGGAACCAGGCGTTTGAGGCGGCGGGCTACCGGAACGCGTTTCAGGTGGCGGTGCTGCCGGAGGGCGCGGACCCGATGGATATCCGCTACAACATGATTAACTGGGTGCACCGTTCGACGCGCGGCTGGAGCTACGGCGCTTCGATTACGGACCCGCGCACGGGCGAGATTATCAAGGCGAGCGTGCTGCTGGGGTCGCTGCGGGACCGGCAGGATTACATGATCTTCGAGGGGCTGACGTCTCCGTACGCGAGCGGCGATGAGAAGCCGGACGCGCTCTACCAGGCCGCGCTGGCGCGCATCCGGCAACTGGCGGCGCACGAGGTGGGGCACACGCTGGGCCTGGCGCACAACTACTACGACAGCTCCAAGGGCTGGATCTCCGTGATGGATTATCCGCACCCGGTGGAGAAGCTCAACGACGATGGCAGCATTGACTTATCGAACGCGTATCCGGTGGGGATCGGCGAGTGGGATAAAGTGGCGATCCGCTACGGCTACGGGCAATTCGAGGCGGGCGGGGAGGCGGCGGGGCTGAAGAAGGTTTTGGACGATGCCTGGGCGCAGGATCTGCGGTTTCTGACGAATCAGGATCTGGGTGCGCACCCGCGCGTGGACCAGTGGTCGAACGGCGTGGATCAGGCGGAGGAGCTGAACCGCATCATGAAGGTGCGGCGCGCGGCGCTGAACCGGCTGGGCGAGCGCACGATTCGCAATGGCGCGCCGATGGCGACGATCGAGGAGGCGCTGGCTCCCATCTTTATGTATCACCGCTACGCGGTGGAAGCGGCATCGCACATGCTGGGCGGCCTGGATTACATCTACGCGATGCGCGGCGACGGGCGGACGCCGTTGAAGTGGGAAGGCGCGGCGGAACAGCGCAAGGCGCTGGCGGCGCTGACGGCGACGCTGAAGCCCTCCGAGTTGGCGCTTTCCAGGCAGATTCTGGATGCGATTCCGCCGCGCCCGCCGGGCTATGAGCGGACGCGCGAGCTTTTCCCGCGGAACACCGGACAGGCGTTCGACCCGGTGAGCCCGGCTGCGGTGGCGGCGGATGTGACGGTGGGCTTCGTGCTGCAGGCGGACCGCGCGGCGCGCCTGGTGGATCAACACGCCGAGGATTCGTCGCTGCCGGGGCTGGAGGAGGTAATCGGGGGCCTGGTGAAAGCGACGTTCGATGCTCCGGCGGCCACCGGGTATGAAGCCGAAATCCGGCGCGCGGAGGAGCGGGTGGTGGTGGACCGTCTGATGGCGCTGGCGGGCAGTGCGCCCAACCAGCAGGTGCGGGCGGCGACTGCTTACCAGTTGAACCGGCTGGCGGCACGGTTGAAGGCGGAGCCCGGCGTGGGCGATGGGGAACAGGCGCAGAGGGCGCAACTGGCTTCCGAGATCAAGCGTTTTCAGGACCGTCCGGCGGAGGCGGTTCACCCGGCGGCGCAGCCGCAGATTCCTCCGGGAGCGCCCATTGGCGATCCGGAGCCGGATTGGCTGGCGAGGCCGAGGTAGGGGCAGGCCGCGGGGTTGTGAGCGCGGCGCGGGAGCAAGGGTGCGTCTGGCGGCCCGGCGCGGGGGAGTGGCGCGGTATCAGGCGAGGTGCTTGGCGAGGGCGCGCTCGACCTCGGTGGGGTCGATGCGCTCGCCGTCGTTGAGGCGGCTGAGGATGGACTCGACGATTCCCTTGGCGTCGTCCTTCCCCTGGTTCTTGAGGAAACCGTCGAAGAAATGCTCGCCGGCCAGCGCGCGGTTGATCTCGCTCTCCTTGTTGTGGTCCTGAAGTTCGGTGAAATAGACCACGCGGTACCGGCCCGTGTATTCGGTCTCCCGGTAGATCTCGAACATGATTTTATCCGCCTCAAAGAGCATAGGAATATGGTGACACAACTTGGGGCGAAGTTCGGCGGGGAAGCGGTGCTATAGTAGCGGCTGGTGACGCCGCAAAACGAACCAATCCTCGATTTGTTTCGCTCCAAGGGGGCCTACTTACAGGGGCATTTCCGGCTGACGAGCGGTTTGCACAGCCCTGAATATCTGCAATGCGCGCTGGTGCTGCAGCACCCGGAGGCCGCGGAGAAACTGGGCCGGCTGCTGGCGGAGAAACTGCGCGAACTGGCGGGTGGGAAGATCGACCTGGTGGTTTCGCCCGCGCTGGGCGGCGTGATCATCGGGCACGAAGCGGCGCGCGCGCTGGGCGTGCGCTTCCTGTTTACGGAACGGGACGCGGCTACGGGAAAGATGGCGTTGCGGCGCGGGTTCACGGTGAGCGCCGGAGAGTGCGCCGTGGTGGTGGAAGACGTGATCACCACGGGCGGAAGCACGCGGGACGTAGTGGAGGCGCTGCAGGCCGCGGGCGCCCAGGTGGCGGCGGCGGGCTCCATTATTGACCGCAGCGGCGGCGCGGCGGATGTGGGCGCGCCGCGCGCGGCGCTGGCCACGCTGCAAGTGGTGGCGTACCAGCCCGAGGCGTGCCCGCTGTGCGCGCAGGGCATTCCCGCGGTGAAGCCCGGGTCGCGCCCAACGTAATGCGCCGGATTCGAATTCAACTCGCTTACGATGGCGGAGGATTTCATGGCTGGCAGGTGCAGCCGGGCCTGCCGACCATACAAGGCGCGCTGGAAGAGATTCTGACGGGGATGGAAGGCGCGCCGGTGGCGGTTGCCGGGTCCGGGCGCACGGATGCGGGAGTCCACGCGCTGGCGCAAGTGGCCGCGTTCACCATTTCCAATCCGATTCCGCCGGAGAATCTGCGCCGCGCCATCAACCGGCTGCTGCCGCCGGCGATTCGCGTGACGGCGGTGGAGGAAGCGCCGCTCGATTTCCATCCGCGCTTTCAGGCCAAGGCGAAGACTTACGAATACCGGATGGTGCGGCGCGATGTGTGCAGCCCGTTCGAGTGGCCTTACGCGCATCATTTTCCCTATCCGCTGGACGAAGAGCGGATGGCGCGGCTGGCGCGGGCGTTCGAAGGGGAGCACGATTTCACGGTGTTCGCGGCGGCGGACGATCGGGACGCCGAGGGGCATTCCAAGGTACGGACCGTGTTTTCCTCGCGGGTGGAGAGCGCCGAGGGGCGGTTGATGTACCGCGTGCGCGGCAGCGGATTCCTGAAGCACATGGTGCGGAATATGGTGGGCACGCTGATCGAGGCAGGGAAGGGGAACATTGAGGACCTGGACTCGCTGCCGGCGAAGTCAGGGCCCACGGCGCCGGCCAAGGGGTTGTTTCTGGTGAATGTGGAGTATTGAAGAGGCAGCCTTTAGCCACCACCGTTCGGCCATCGGCACTGACGAGAACGTGATGTCTTGGCGCCACTCGTGTTGCCGGGATGCCTTGGCGCCGCCTTACGTCATGAACCAGAAGATGTAGCCGCAGTTCGCGCAGATGAAGTTCTCGGCTTCCTTGTTGGCCCAATCGAAGCGGAAGAAGGTGGCCATGCGGGTATTGAGCAGGGAGTTGCGCTCGTGGAAGCTTGTGCCGCCGCAGACGGTGCAGGTGAGCGGCTTGCCGGCGACGATGACGCCGATGGATCCATCCTGTTGCGGTAGTTCTTGAAAGTCCATAGAGCTAGTGTACCCGCAGCGGGAGGCGGCGGCCGCATTTGGCCCGCGCTTGGTTTGAACGAACCACACGGCGGTTGCTAACCTGGAGGAGAGCCGGCCGGAATGCGGGCGCCGCGGAGGTTGCGGCGGCGCATCGGCTGAAGGGCGCGGCGCCGCGATCGAGATCCGTCCGGCGCGGCGGCTGTTCTTCGCGAGCCCTTGGCAAGGCCGGATCGACCTGTGCCCACGAATCCCCAATCCGCCAACAACGAACGCCTGCCGGCGCTGACGGGCTGCCGCTTCGTGTTGGCGCTATGGGTGATGCTGCATCATTTGACGAACCCCGGACAGGCGCTGGAACCGGCGGCGCAAGCACTGCCGCCGGGCCTCTACGCGCTAATCCGCGCGGGCTACATGGCGGTGGCCACATTCTTCGTGCTCTCCGGATTCGTGCTGACGCGGAGCTACGCGCGCACGCCGTGGACGGGGGAGAACCTGGCGCGCTACCTGGTGGGGCGGCTGGCGCGAGTGTATCCGGTGTACCTGCTGAGCCTGGCGGTGGTGGCGCCGATCATTCTGGCGGACCCCACTCCGGGGCGCGGATTCTTCGCGGGCGCCTATGCGCTGCTCCTGCAGGGCTGGCTGGGGCGGCTGCCGATGAACTGGAACACGCCGGCGTGGTCGCTTTCCTGCGAGATGTTCTTCTATTTCACCTTTCCGCTGGCGGCGGCTTTTCTGGCGCGCGCCACCTGGCGAAGCACGCTGCTGGTGGCCGCCGGGGCTTGCTGCCTGACGCGCGCGCTGTGGGCGGTGGGCGTCTCCGACGACATCAAGCCGCTGATCCACCTTTCGGATTTCCTCATGGGCATCGCGGCGGCTTGCGCCTACGATCTGCTTTCGAAGAGCAGGCGCCGGCCGAGCGGCTGGTGGCTCTACGTCCCCGGCTGCGCGGCGGGGGCGGCGCTGCTGGCGAACCCGTCGTTGCTGCCGCGCGGCCTGGACCTGAATACGGCGCTGCGGCCGCTGAACGCGTTGGCGCAGATCGGGCTGGGGTTGGGCGGCGGGTACCTGGCGCGGCTGCTTTCGACGAGGGTTGTGGTGTACCTGGGCAAATCCAGCTATGCCATGTACATCCTGCATGTGCCGATATTGTGGTGGTACCGGAGGTGGACGCATTCGTTTTCTCCGTGGCTGTATGTTGCCGCGGTGATTGCGATTTCGGCGCTGGTTTATGGCGTGTTTGAGGAGCCGGCGAACCGGTATTTGAGGCGGATGTGGGGCCAAAGCCCAAACCGGCTATCGGCCATGGGTCATCAGCCTTCCGCTTAGAGAACGAAGGTAAAGGCGGCGCCCCAGCCTCGCCCTGGGAATGGACACGCTGCGCGAGGGGGCGGCCTACTGGTGGTTTCCCTTCAGGCCCAGCGCGTCGGCGTTCGCTTGCATCGCTTGGATGCAGAAGGCGATGTGGTCTTCGAGGGGGATGCCTAGCTCGGAGGCGCCTTGGGTGATCTCGTCGCGGTTCACGGAGCGGGCGAAGGCTTTGTCTTTGGTGTTGTTTTCAGTTTTACGACAACCCTTGAGAACCAACGCCGTACCTACTTCCCAACGGGGGTAGCCGGAGGTTGAGGCTGCTCATAGACCGATTCGGAAAGAGTAATGAACGAAGGTCCGGGCACGCCAACCGGCTGCTGGATTTGGATGGAGTATTCCTTGCGCCCGATGAAAACCGAAAGGGTGCGCCCCCGCTGCGGCATCTTCAGCATCTCGTACTCAGCTTCCGGCTGCGTATGGATATCCACCCGCATTCCGGACTTTTCAGCCTCCGAAATGACCATATAAAGGCGGTTCAGCAGCACTGCTGCTGTAGTATCCGTTGCTGTGTCCAGTTGGACGGTTGCCGTGTACAGCTTTTCATTGATAAAACCAATGAAAGCGCAATCCCACGGTAGCCCCACGAAACCTTTGGGCTGAACGCACCAGTGGTTGGCTATGTTGGGATCCTTCTTCAATGTGCTGCTCTCTGCAAGTCGGGCAAGGACTTCTGATTGTGTCATCCCAAGCTGAACGTATGTGCCATTAATTCTGACGCTATCCCAACCGCCATTCTGCGCCT
>DATKOS010000160.1:0-26191 GCA_035524535.1 Bryobacteraceae bacterium | reverse complement strand
GATTTCGCCGCGGCGGCGGGGAGCGGCAGACGGCATGGCTCCCCCCGAGGTTGCCATGTGGCCTGCCGCTCCGGCCGCTACGGTTTCACAATTTGGTTTGCTGCTAATACCGCTTCTTGCGACTGCTCGACTCTGGAATCCGCCAGAGCAGCTCCGACTGCTCTTGCGGCGCTTTTGGAACCGATTCCAAGATCTCCCGAGCGCCTTTGCTAAGGGCGCCGGGAATCCAGTTACGCAGAATGAGAACGCTTCCTGGCCAGGAAGAAGAGTGTGGACCCGGCTGTTGAGCACAAGCCCTTACTCCGATTCCACGCTAGCAAACGAGCGCCGGAACGCGGCGGGAGGCGAGGACAGAGCGGCTGGAAGCGGTTGAAAAGGCGGCGAGAAAAAATCTTTGCGGATCTGTCACTGCCAGTTGGCGGTCCTTTATGGATCGGCGTTGCTGGGGCGCTTGGTCCGCTCCGGGCACGTGCACCTCGACAACCGTGCCTTCCCGCCTTCGCGGTGATGCATTGCGCGGGCCAGGCGGCCAAGTCAAGCTACGGATAGCCGCGTGAAGGGGGCGGGCAATTCGAGCGCGTGCGCACGGAGTCTACGCCGTTTTCGCCGGTGATCGGCTATCACGGCTCATCAGTCCGGCGTAGGGGTCTTTTCGAGATTGTCGATGATGATCCTGCCGTATGGCAGTATGCGCTTTTCGACGAGCAGCCCCTGCTGACGCGGCCCAATGGGCTGATTACAGCCGATCCGTTCATCGGGTGATAAGGCTGGCGCGGATCGTGCAGCTTGACAGAGGCCACTTCGAACGAAGGCTGCGTCTGAGCGAAGAGTCCGAATGCCAGGGCGGCCGCGGCGGTGGCGAGGCGAATGACTCGGATGATGCGCCCTCCTCAAGTGTGAAGCCAGTCTATTCATGCCGGATGGGAGGCGATCGCAGCGTTCCGCCGGAAAACGCCCGGCCGGCCGCGCCGTTGCGGGGCGACGAGAGCTGGGCTTTCGGCCGTGGCGCTTTATACTTAAGAGTTGGCTGGTACCGCGCGCTGCCTATGAGGAGATTATGGCTGTATTGATCGACGCGATTAGCGTGAAGAAGAGAACCCTGTTTGAGCTGGACGATACCCCGTACGTTTGCATGGAGGTGGAGGTCAACACGCCGACGGCGCGCGGCGGGCAGACGCTGGTCCATTTGAAGATGCGCAATCTTCTGACGAACGCGGTGTTCGACAGGGTTTTCAAGGCGAGCGAGAAGTTCAAAGAGCCGGACCTGCAAATGGTCGCGGCGTCCTTTCTGTATAGCGACCGCGAGGGCTCGCACTTTCTGGATCAGGAGAGCTTCGAGACGCACACGCTGACGGCGGAGATGATGGGCGACGCGCTGGAGTTCCTGACGGAAGGCGTGGTGGTGCAACTGCGCAAGTTCAACGGCAATCCCATCGGGTTGGAGCTGCCGGCTTCCGTGGAACTGCAAGTGACGGCCGCCGATCCGGGCGTGCGGGGCGATTCGTCGAGCGGCACGGTGACGAAGCCGGCCACGCTGGAGACCGGGCTTGTGATTCGCGTGCCTTTGTTTATCAAGGCCGGCGAGCGGGTTAGGGTTTCGACCGAGAATCGGGCGTTCGGGGGCCGGGCGTAGGGCGGCATTTCCGCAGGACCCATGTGGTCATCGAGCGTTGATTTTGGACCACGGTGGTCTTCAGGGGATCGGCTAACTCGGCGCCTAATCGTTCGGTCAGCGAGGCGAGCAGGGCTTCGTCCACGAGATAACGCACCGAGCCATCGGGCGATTTGTAGCGGCGCCCCTCGATGTGCACGATCCGGCTCTCCATGCCGATGGAGGATCCAAGGCGGCAGAAGAAGAGCCCGCCGGGCTTCAGGACGCGCCACGCGCCGTGCAGCATGGACTCGAAGTGCGCGTCATCGCGCGCAAAATGGAGGACGGTGTTGCAGATGACCACGTCCGCGAACGCATCCTCGAAGGACATGTGTTCGACGGCTTGGACCGAGAAATTGGACTCGGGAAGCGCGGGCGCGAACATGCGGGCGAGGGCGCGGACGCTCTCCACGGCGCGCACATCCGGGTCAACGGCGAAGACTTCGTACCCTTGCCGCAGGAAGTAGACGATGTTCCGACCGGAACCGCACCCGGCGTCCAGGATGCGCATACCGGGTGAGATGCGGCCTTTCAGAAGCTGATCGAAGAGATAGATGTCGATCTGGCCGAATTGTTCCTGGATCGAAGGGGCGGGCATCTCACAAAGCTAGCAAAGTTGCGAGGGGTGGGGCGTTTGGGGAGGGGCGTAGGGCGCCTTGCGCGGCCCAGGCCGCGGTACGTTGCAGGTGGCAGAAGGGGATCCCGTTATGAGCGCGTGGGAACACGCGCTCACGACGAAGCTATGCGAGGCCTTGGGCTGGAGTGAGGCAGATCGAAGCCGCGCTGCACGATATAGCGGATCTTCGCGAAGAGAGCGCAGATCAGGCTGACGGGTGGAGCTTCCGCCGCCGAAGCAGCGCGGCCAGGGCCAGCCCTCCCGCGAGGGTCAGCACAGAGGCAGGTTCCGGCGTCTGCTGGGCGATGTCGAAATTGGGGCCGAAATAAGCGGGAGAAAGCACTCCAGCTTCTGAGTCATAGTCCGGGTAATTCGATTGAAAGGGGGTGCTCAGCGCGCCGGCGTAAGCGATGGACGGATCCGAGCTCAGCCCGGAGACCTGCGCCATCATTGTATTGCTTGCGTCCGTGCCGGGCTGTAAGTTTTGGACGATGTAATATTGGGTGTCCGCGGCCAGCGTCACCGGATCAATCGCCTGCGTATAAAACGGAATGGGAGAGCCTTCCGTGGGGTCCGAGGGGGACACGTTGGCCTGCGCCACATATTGAAACGGCGTACAGCCAGGGTATGGCACCTCACCGCAGTTTCCCGGGGTAAAGATGGTAACCTGATCTCCGCCGCTGTCGGGGTTCCAGGCGTCCAGGGCCGTCACCGTGATTGCTGAATTTGTAATGAAAGACCACCCGATACTCAAACCGTAGGTGTTAGCGTACCCGCCAAAGAAGCTCACGGGAATAGGAGTCCCGGAAGTGAACTCCAGGATTGGGGCGGCCTTACCCGGGTACGGCGCCAGCGCGCACAGGGCAAGCAGCGGACAGAGCAGGCCTATCCTGTTCATTATTGACCCCTCCAGGTCCCTTGGGTGTTGGAATTCCCCGACTTGGGCGCTTGGCCCAGTATATGCTTCGCTGGTGCAACGCCGCAACCTCCTTCAGTACCAGGAGCTAAGCGGCAGGGCCGCGACCGCGATCCAGGATGCGCATCCCGGGTGAGATGCGGCCTTTCAGAAGCTGATCGAAAAGATAGATGTCGATCTGGCCGAATTGCTCCTGGATGGTAGGGGCGAGCATCTCACGGAGCTAGCAAAGTTGTGGGGGCGAAATCAGGCGTGCGGGAGACGGGCGCAGGAAGCCTTTCGCAGCCCCTGCCGTTGTACCATGAAGTTGGCAGAAGGAGATCCCGTCATGAGCGAGCGCGAACACGCCCACGAGTTGATCGAACGATTGCCGGAAACGCAGCTCTCGGCCTTGGTCGGGCTGCTGGAATCCATCGTCGATCCGGTGGCGGCCGCGCTGCGCAACGCTCCGCTCGATGACGAGCCGGATACCGAGGAAGACCGGCATTCCGCTGCTGAAGCCCGCGGATGGCTGGCCGAACGCGGCGGCAAAGGCATCCCTCACGACGAAGCTATGCGACGCCTGGGTCTGGAGTGAGGCAGATCGAGTGGGCCGAAGCCGCGCTGCACGACATGGCGGCGCTCGATAGAGAGATTGCTCGCCGGGTGAAACAAGCCGTCGAACGTTTCGCCGCCACCGGCGCGGGCAACATAAGGAAGCTCCAGGGTATCGAGCCGCCGGAGTTCCGGCTTCGGGTGGGCGGGGGCATTTGGCAACGGGAGTGCAGTTTAGGCCGACGGGTTTTACTGGTTTTGCCCTGAGGCTGACGGGTCTTGCAGTCGGTGAGTCTTGCCGTCCCGTTTTACTGCTCCGCCGATACCGTCATGCGCCTCAGCAGACCACTTTGCCACTGCGCGAAGTGGGTACCGACCCCGAAATAGAACGCGTGATCCCACCAAGGATCGATCCTGGGCTGTCCGAGCAGCATCCAAAGAGAGACACCTATTCCCGGGGCGAACAGTCGGTGCCGCTCGGAGCCATCGTAGCAAAGGTAACGTTGCATGCTCATCAGCACCTCTTCGCAGTTCGATGAAGCACGGTCGCAGACGCCCTGAGACCGGCCCAACAGGCTCCAGGTGGTCGCGACGAACCAATCGAGGTATTCCCTCGTCCACCACGCCTCCGCCGGGGGCGGTTCAGCCAAGGCGAACGCCGGTGTATCCTTGGAATTCGTAGCACCCGCCATGCTCTTGAAGATGGTTGCTGTCTTACGGAAGCCGAATCGTTCGGCTGCCTTCCGGCTTAAGTTAAGCTGGGCCGTCGTGTCCTCGGTCCCTTGCCGCATGGAATCCGAGACGAGATCCACGTACTCGAAGTAATCCCTGAATCGGCTCCGCCAGGGTTCCCCACACGCCTCGGCGGAACGTTCCAATGCTGGACCTACCCGCTGTTTCTCGTCCGCCGTTCCCATTCCGTAAGCCGCGGATACTGTCTCGGTAAACCAGCGCGCCTCTTCGGGTCCCCGGGCTGCTGCTTGCTGTGCCTCGTTCAGCAGGGTCTTTGCGTCGAGTCGTGCGAGGCGCTCCCGCTCGGCGTCAAACCACGTTTCAGCGGTGTCGGAGGTCATGAACTTCCGGAAACGCTTCCTCACGGCGTCAAGGGTGGCCGCAGCGGCAGGCCAACTCTTGAAACCCTTCGCTGTCTCTGTCTGGGTGCGATACGCTTCGGCTGAACGCACCGCGCGTTGATCGAGCGAGAGGGTTCTCGCCACCTGGGGGTAGGCCGTTCCGTAGGGTTCGAACGCCGCAACGAGTTGATCCTTGATCCAGCTCGCTAGCTCAGCGTCTTGCGGGCCGACTGGCGCGGAGGCAGCCGACCACGTTTGGTATGCATCGTTGTAAAGGCTGAGCGCCTGGAGGCTTCCAACCGACTCGCCGACAATTTGCGATGTGAGCGCAGCCATTAGCACCAGACTGCGCGCCTTCTCTAGCTGCCCAGGGGCGTGGAGGCCTGCATCTTCGAGCAGCGCCATTGCGCTGGCATAATCTCCGGAGTCGGCAACCGTCAGGGCAAGGTCAAGGCGGGCGGCGTAGCGGAAGGCATCCTGCTCTGGGCCGCTTATGCGAACGGCTTCCCATGGCTTGCCGGCTCGGTCAAGTGCGACCGCCAAGCACCCATGCGTCAGCCCGAGGCTGACGCCCATCAACACGCTTCCCTCGGCCTCGGTTACACTGACGCCTGCGGCTAAGCCCTGATATACAACCTCAAGAAGCTCCGCGTGGTCTGTAGACGACGAACTACTCGGTGCCGATTTTCTCAGTGCCGCCCTTAAGGGCATAAGATAAAACTGTTCTTGCCCCTCTGAAAATTCCGGGATCCGCAGGAGGCGGGCCCCAGCGAGCCAGTCCGGAAACCGCCTGCGCCCTAGGAACTTTCTCACGGGGTCAGTGATGAAACAGAGGGTGGCTATCCTATTCCCGTTCGCGAAGACCGGCTCGAAGAACGTTCCCGCCACATCTGTATTGGAGGATTCGCACCAGTAAAGCGGTTGACTGCCAAAGAGGAAAGGAACTGCCACCGCGCAGGGCACGATGCCGCATGCAAAGGTGACACTCGCTATCCGCCACGGTAGCCACAGTCGGTGGCAGTGCCGGCGCCGTGTGGCAGTCAGGGCTGTTACGACTGAGGCAAGCATGAGCCCGAGCGCTGACAGCGCCGTTGGCCAGCTAAAAGGGTGGAGAAGAAGCGCGTATAGCCCGGCAACTGCCGGCACGCACCAGTTCCGAACGAGTTCAAAAACAAGGCCGAGAACCTGTGATGGCTTCGGCACCCCGCTACCTTCACCCGTAGTGCTCAACGATGTAGCCTCGTCGTTCCCACACTACATGTTGCCACAATCCGGGTATGGCAAGGGGTCAGCTTCAATGCGGCCGGGTAGCATTGGAGGACCGGCTGCAAATGGGTGGGGCTATTCCGCTCTAATTCAGGAAGTACGTCCGGTACAACGTATCTCTCTGCTTGGGCACGAAGCCGGCGTCTCGGATCATTCGCCTTAGCTCTTCTTCCGTGCTGCAGTGGTGGGCTCCGGCGGCGGAGACTACGTTTTCTTCGATCATGATGCTGCCTACGTCGTTGCCTCCGAACCTCAGGCCTAGCTGGCAGGTCTTCAGTCCTTGGGTGACCCAGGAGGATTGCACATTCTCGAAGTTCTCGAGATAGATCCTCGATATAGCCAGTGTCTGGAGGTATTCGACCGCGGTGGCTTCCTCTTTGACGAATTTGCCCAGGGAGGTGTTCTCTCTCTGGAAGGTCCAGGGGATGAAGGCGGTGAAGCCTCCGGTCTCTTCCTGGAGGTTGCGGATGAGGTCGAAGTGGTTCATGCGCTGCTCGACGGTCTCTCCGGCGCCGAACATCATGGTGGCCGTGGTGCGCATGCCGAGCTGGTGGGCGGTGCGGTGGACGTCCATCCATTCCTGGGTGGAGCACTTGAGGCGGCTGATGCGCTTGCGGGCTTCGTCGTCGAGGATTTCGGCGCCTCCGCCGGGGATGGAATCGAGGCCGGCGTCCATGAGGCGCTGGATGGTGTCGCGCAGGGTGAGGCCGCTGACTTCGGCGATGTTGGTGACTTCCGGCGCGGAGAGGCAATGCAGGTGGATGCGGAAGCGCTGCTTGATGCCGCGGAAGAGGTCTTCGTACCACTCGATTTTGAGGTCGGGGTGGAGGCCGCCCTGCATGAGGACGCCGGTACCGCCGAGGTCGATGGTTTCCTGGATCTTTTCGTAGATGGTTTCGAAGGGGAGCACGTAGCCTTCGGCGTGGCCCATGGGGCGGTAGAAGGCGCAGAAGGTGCAGTACTCGGTGCAGAAGTTGGTGTAGTTGATGTTGCGGTCGATGATGTAGCTGACGATGCCCTCGGGGTGCCAGCGGCGGCGAATGGCGTCAGCCGCCATGCCGAGGCCGATGAGGTCGCCGGAGCGGAAAAGGTCGAGAGCTTCTTGTCGTGAAATCATTGGTCGATTTGCTAACCCAGAACTTTCTTTAAGATAGCATCGGCGAGGGGGAACCGCGCGGCGGCGCGAGCCGCCGGCGCCCGGCGCACGGAGCCCCGCCTCGAACGTTTGGGGGATTCAACTGGGTCGCGGCGCGGAAGGGCCGCTAAGGATACTCATGCGGCCCCGGCTTCACGCGCCGGAACGCGGCCCGCGAGGGCCGCGCCACTCAAGGGCGTTAGACCGCGGCGGGCTCGGCGGCCATGGCTTGGACGAAGAGGTAGGCGCCGAAAACGGGCTTTGCGTCGCCTTTTCCCCAGCGGTTGGCCTGCCAGCGGGCGCGCAAATACCTTACTTCGGGACGCTGAGAGAGGTCGAGTACGATCTGGTAAGTGCCGCAATAGAATTTTTGAGGGAAGGCGATGACCGGCTTGGTTCCCCACTCCGTTCCGTCGGCCGATCCCCAGATCGAGACATCCAGGCTCTCTTGCTCGATGATCCGCGTGATGCCTAAAGTGACGAGCAACGCGCCACTGGTGTTTCCGGAGAGGTTCATAACAGGACCATCGCCGGCTTCGCGAATCGTGGTTTCTTCCAACAAGAACTCGGGAAGCATAAAGCCAATTCCTACCACAACTCGTATGTATTGCTACCTAGTATTAGGGTCTCACATTTCCCGACAAAACGAAAGACGGGTGATGGCCGGAGCTAGTTTCAGAGTCTTGCTAAGAGACGTGATCCGCCGGCCTTTCGCGGTGCGCGGCGGCGGCCCGGCGCCCCCTGGGGGAGCGGCGGCTCCGGTGTCCGCCCGTTATCTTTAGTTAGCGATTGGCGGCAGTAATATGAGGCGCTTGCAGGCGCCGCGCGGGGCGGACGGCGGGCGCACCGGGGCGGCCGCATGGCGATATAATCAATCGCCGGGAGGCTATAAGCCGAATGAGTGGAAAGCGCGGATGGGTGAGCAGGCGGAATTTCGGAGTGGCGCTAGCGGCGGCGGGAGCGGCGAAACTGGCGGGGCAACAATCCCCTGCCCCGGCTCCGGCGGCGCCGAATGCCGCGCCGGCTCCGGCGCCGAGCGCTGGTTACCGGCGCGGGCCGCAGCCGGAGGTTCCTCCGTTTGAAGGCGCCATCGAGTTCGCGCGCAAGGACGCGGCGGCGAAGGTGCGGCCATTTCCGCTGGCGCAGGTGCGGCTGCTGCCGGGCGTGTACCACGACCACCAGGAGTGGAATCGCGGCTACATGCACCGGCTGGAAGCGGATCAACTGCTTTACAACTTCAGGCAGAACGCGGGCCTGCCCACGGTGGTGACGCCGAAATTCGGCGGGTGGGAAGCGCCGGCCGACGGCAAGCACGGCACGGAACTGCGCGGCCACTTCACCGGCCACTACCTCTCCGCCAGCGCGCAGCTTTACGCCTCCACCGGCGACGCTGAAGCGAAGAGCAAGGCCGACGGCATGGTGGCCGATCTGGCGAAGTGCCAGGACAAGCTGGGCGACGGGTATTTGAGCGCGTTTCCCACGTCGCTGTTCGACCGGCTGGATTCGGGGCGCAATCTCCCCTGGGCGCCGTTCTACACGCTGCACAAGATCATGGCCGGACTCATCGACATGAATCAACTGGCGGGCAACAAGCAGGCGCTGGATGTGGCGGCGAAGATGGGCGGGTGGCTGGACCGGTGGTCGGCGCCGAAACCGGAAGAGCACATGCAGCAGATCCTGAACACGGAGTTCGGCGGGATTGCGGAGAGTCTGTACAACCTGACCGCCATCACCGGGGAGGATCAGTTTGCGCGCGTGGGCGACCGCTACCAGAAGAAAGTGTTTATCAACCCGCTGGGGCTGCGGCGCGACGAGTTGCGGCGTCTGCACGTGAATACGCACGTGCCGCAGGTGATTGCGGCCGCGCGGCGCTATGAGATTTCCAGCGACCCGCGCTTCCACACGGTGGCGGACTTCTTCTGGAACGATGTGACCGCGGCGCGCACCTATGTGACCGGCGGCACCAGCAACAACGAAGGTTGGCAGGTGGAACCGGGGCGGCTGGGCGCGGAGATCCAGATGGGCACGAATGCCCAGGAGTGCTGCTGCGTATATAACATGCTGAAGCTCACGCGGCATCTCTATTCGTGGAAGCCGGACCCGCGCTACTTCGACTATTACGAACGGGTGATGCTGAACCACCGGCTGGGAACCATCAAGCCGGAGCAGGGCCACGGGGAATATTACCTGTCGCTGACGCCCGGCGCCTACAAGAGCTTCGGCACGGAGGATCAATCGTTCTGGTGCTGCACCGGAACGGGCGTGGAGGAACACTCCAAGCTGGCGGACAGCATTTACTGGAACGATGAGCAGGGGCTGTACGTGAACCAGTTCATCGCCTCCGAGCTGGATTGGAAAGAGAAGGGCGTGAAGGTGCGGCTGGAGACGCGCTTCCCGGAGGAAGCGGGCGTGGCGCTGGCCATCACGGCGGCGCGTCCGGCGTCATTCGCGCTGCGGCTACGAGTGCCGGGGTGGCTGGAGGCAAGCCCCACGGTGAAGATCAACGGCAAGGTGACGGATGCCTCCGCGGCGCCGGGCAGCTACCTTTCCATCACGCGCGCGTGGAAGACGGGCGACCGCGTGGAGATGGCGCTGCCCATGAAGCTGCACGTGGAAGCGCTGCCGGATGAGCCGAAGATGCAGGCGGCCATGTACGGGCCGCTGGTGCTGGCGGGGAATTTGGGGAACGCGGGGCTTACGGAGCAGATGGTGACGGCGCAGGGCATTCGCGTGAACCGCGAGGAGTATCCGCAGCCGCAGATTCGCGCGGGAGCCGGAGGCGTGGAGGCTTGGCTGAAGCCGGGGGATAAGGGGCTGACATTCCGGACCAGCGGGCAGGCGAAGGATTATGATTTGGCTCCGATGAGCAGGACTTATGACAATCGGTATGTGGTGTATTGGGAGGTAAGTTAGGACGGGCCGCGGTAGTTCGATGGCGCTTCGGTAGCGGCTGGGTTGGGTTGGCGCGGGTTGGGATCGGCGCGCGGCCGTTTCCGGAAGGCGGACCGGGAGGTCCGCCCCACTGGGATGGGCTTCGGTTTGCGGCTTCGGCGGGCTTCTTCGGACCGTTGCTGGCCGGCCGGGGAGAGCTACCCTGCTTGACCTCTATAATGTAAGGTATGTTCTTTCGCCGAAAACGGGTTGAGACTCCTACGTTTCCCGAACGGTTGGAGGGGTTGAAGAAGGCGGGATTCGCCGCGGAGGCGCGAGGCGGCTGGGTGCGCGTGACGCGCAGCGGGTGTGGCGTGGAGCTGAAGGAAGAGGGCGGTTCGGTGCGCACCAACGGCCGGGCGGGCGTCCTGATGGGCGGCGAGATCGGGGAGCTAACCGACGGCGGCTATCAGAAGTTCTTCCGCACGGCGGGCGGGGCGCACAAGCCGGCCACGGCGGATGAGCTGAAGGCGCTGCACGATTTCGAGGAAGACCTCAAGGAATGCCTGGGCGAACAGAGTTACTACAACGATTCGCTGGGCACGGTATCCGCCTACTATCTCTACGACCGCGTAAAGGACCGCGACCAGGGCGTCCCCAAGCGGGCCTGGGAATAGCGCGGCTCCGGCGGGGCCATTCGATTGCCACAACAAATTCGGGTACTGATCGCGGACGATGAAGCGAGCCAGCGCAGCGGCTTGGCGTCTCTGGTGCAGGCCTGGGGCATGCGCGCGGAGACGGCGGCGGACGGGAACGAGGCGCTACGCAAGCTGGCGGACTTCCCCGCCGACGTCATTCTGACGGATCTGAACATGCCGGGCCTGGACGGCTTCGGGCTGCTGGGCAAGCTACAGGATTCGGGAGATATGCCGCCGGCCATTGTGCTCACGGCGTTCGGCAACATCGAGACCGCGGTAAAGACGGTGCACGAGCTGGGCGCGTACTGGTTCCTGGAGAAGCCGATTCAGCCGGGCGTGCTGCAAACGCTGATACGCCGCGCGGCAACACACGCCGGACTGAATGCGGAGAAGCGCAACCTGGAGCGGCAGCTCGGATACAAGGGGGCGCTGGGCGACCTGGTGGGGCCGTCGCCGAAGATGCAGGAGATTTTCGCGCTGCTGCAGCAGGCGGGGCCGAGCAAGGCGTGCGTGCTTATCACCGGAGAGAGCGGCGTGGGAAAAGAGCTGGTGGCGCGCGCGCTGCACGGGCTTAGCCCGCGGCGGCAAGGGCCCTTCATCGCGGTGAACTGCGCGGCGCTGCCGGAAACGCTGATTGAGAGCGAGCTATTCGGGCACGAGAAGGGCGCGTTCACGGGCGCGCTGGAGCGGCGGGCTGGATGTTTTGAAGCGGCTCAGGGCGGCACGCTGCTGCTGGACGAGATCGGCGAAATGCCACTGCCGACGCAGGCCAAGCTGCTGCGCATCCTGGAGGACTCGCGTGTGCGGCGGCTGGGCGGCAGAACCGAATTTCAGGTGGATGTGCGGGTGCTGGCGGCCACCAACAAGGTGCCGCAAGAGGCCGTGCGCGGCGGGCATTTGCGCGAGGACCTCTACTACCGGCTCAACGTGTTCCATGTGCACCTGCCGCCGCTGCGGGAGCGCAAGGAGGATATCGCCGCGCTTTCCGGAGCCTTACTGGCGGACCTGAACCGCAAGCACGAGTGCCGCGTGACGGAGATTTCCGCGGAGACCGCCGAAGCGCTGCAGCGGCACGATTGGCCAGGCAACGTGCGCGAGCTGCGCAACGTGCTGGAGCGCGCGGTGGTGCTGGCGGGCGAAGGTCCGGTACTGATGGGGCATCTGCCGCCGTTCCTGCGCGGAGGCTCGCCGCAGGCGGCGCTGGGGCCAGCGGCGCCGGAAGACCCGGAGAGCATCCACGTGCGCGTGGGATCCACCGTGGAAGAGGCTGAGAAGGGCCTCATCCTCAAAACCCTGGCGCATACGAACAACAACAAGACGCGCGCGGCGGAGATTCTGGGAATTAGCCTGAAGACGCTGCATAACAAGTTGAAGGCGTATAACGGGGCTTAGCGGGGGTTCCAAATTCGCTAGGACGTTTCAGCGGAATGCGGCACGCTCACTGGTTCGCGGCAGGATTCGATTCGCGCTCACTCACGTTCGCGGTTCGGCGTGAGGCGGTTGGGTTACTTGCCGGAGTGCAGGTTGTTGTGGATGGCGTAGAGCGCCAATTCCAGGCGGTCGGAAACTCCGAGCTTATCGAAGATGTTGTGCAGATGGTTCTTCACCGTCTGCTCACTGATGAACATCTTCTCCGCCATTTCCTTGTTCTTGAAGCCTTGCGCCACCAGCGATACGATTTCGCGCTCGCGCTGACTCAGGGGAGAGCGGTCGCGGTCGCGGGACGGCGCGGTGGGCGGCGGCATCATGGGCGGCGGGGCGGTCTCCTCGGAGGCGGCGAACTGGCGGATCACGGCCTGGGTGGTGAGCGAATCGAGCCAGATCTCCCCGGCGTGCACCTTGCGAATGCTTTTGATCAGCAGCTCAGTTGCGGTCTGCTTGAGAACGATGCCGGAGGTGCCCAGCTTCATGGCCTGCACGAACTCGTTCTTATCGTCGGATGCGGTGAGGACGATGATGCGGGTCTTGTTCTTCACCGCCTGGAGGCGCTGCAAGGTGGAAAGCCCGTCGAGGCCGGGCATGCGGAGGTCCAGGAGCAGGATGTCGGGTTGGAGTTGTTGCAGGATGTCCAGTACCTGACGCCCATCCTGGGCCTGGGCAACGACCTCGAAATCGTCTTCCAATGCCAGGAGTTTGCAGAGACCGTCCCGGAAAATCGGGTGGTCGTCCGCTACCACAATGCGAATTTTGGGCTTACCGTTGCCCGGAACTGTCGACAACGGCCCTCTGAGAGACGTACTGTTATCGGCCATACAGTCTCACTACTGGCTTTCATTGTATAGGCATAGTACTAGCAAGTCAAACTCATTGTTATTCTAGGGTTTGCTATGGAACTAAAGCTTATACCGCTGGAGATCCCCGACGGGGGAAACCTGATTCTGGGGCAGGCCCACTTCATCAAGACCGTGGAAGATATTTACGAGGCGGTGGTTAATACCGTGCCGCAAATGAAGTTCGGGATTGCCTTCAACGAAGCCTCCGGCCCCTGCCTGACGCGGGCGGACGGCAATGACGATGCCCTGCGGGCGCTGGCGGTGCGCAACGCGAGCGCCGTGGCGGCCGGGCATATCTTCGTACTAGCCATGAAGGACGGGTACCCGATCAACGTCCTGGGACGTATACGGGAGGTTCCCGAAGTTTGCTCCCTATTCTGCGCCACGGCGAATCCGGCGCAGGCGGTGGTGGCGGAGAGCGAACAGGGCCGAGGCGTACTGGGCGTCATTGACGGGTCCTCGCCGAAAGGCGTGGAGACGGCCGAGGATGCGGAGAAGCGCCGGGCCTTCCTGCGGATGATCGGTTACAAGCGCTAAAGGCCGGTTGGGGCGATACGCGCGGCGCCTTACTTGGCGAGATCTATGCCGAGCTTCTTGAGCTCTTCGGCGTAGTAGCGGCGCTGCAGAAGATCCCACTCCTCGCTGCCCTCTGGGATGTCGCGCTTTTGCGTGCGGATCTTGTCGCGGCTGGCGCGATCCACCTTTTCCTCCACCAGCAGCAGTTCGGTCATCACGCGGACAATTTCCAGGCGGACGGCGTTGGTGTCCTTGTTCTTCAGGCGCAGCTCATGGCTCTTGCGGTACATGTCCACCAGGAGGTGGGAAATCTGCGTGACTTTGTCACGCGAGAGCTTCATGTTGTCGCCGGTGTCGCGGCCGGAGGCGCGGACCACTTTGCGCTGAGAGATCAGGGCGTTCTTGGCCTTGCGGAACATGTCCTGATAGCTCACGCCCTCGCGGCGCATGTATTCGCTGTACTGGCTGAGGATGTCGCGCACCTCGTCGTTCAGGCGGTCCTCAAGGGCGAGCTCCTCCGTGATGAGGTCGGCGGTTTTCTGCGCGACCTCGTCCGGCACGGTGGTTTCCATGACGCCGGCGGTGAGTTTCTTGACAAGCTGTCGTGAAAGGTAGGCGACGAACTCTCTGGCAAGCAGCATTATTCAGCGCGAAAGATTAGTGTACCATTCGCGCCGCCCGAGGGTTTAATCGTAAACGAAATGCAGCGCCTTTTTGAGGTCTTCCCACGCCTCGCGCTTGGCGTCCTGGTTGTAGGGGCGCAGCAGGTAGGAGGGGTGATAGGTGACCATCACGGGGATATCCCTCCATTGGAACCACTTGCCGCGAAGCTTGGTGACGCCTTCCTTGAGGCCCAGCAAGGCCCGCGCGGCAGTGCCGCCTAGCGCGCAGAGGGCCTTGGGCTGGATAGCCAGGAGTTGGCGGTAGAGGAACTGGCCGCAAATCTCCATCTCGTCCGGCTCCGGCGTGCGGTTGCCGGGCGGACGGCACTTCACCACGTTGCAGATGTAAACGTCGTCGCGCACCAGCGGGATCCCTTCGCGCTTGGCGGTATTCTCAATCATCTGCGTCAGGAGTTGGCCGGCGCGCCCGACGAAGGGGATGCCTTGTTCGTCTTCATCGGCGCCGGGACCTTCACCGACGAAGACCAGGGGCGAATGCCCGTTGCCGGTCCCGAAGACGATCTTGTTGCGGCCTTCGTGGAGGCGGCAGCGGGTGCACTCGCCGATATCGGCGAGGATCTGGAGGAGCGAATCTGAGGGCATGGGCGTGGGCGCTTGCGGGCTTGCGGCAGCGGGCTGGGCGGAAAGGACTGGCGGCGCGGGCTCGGCGGCAAGAGCTGGCGGAGGAACGCGATCGGCCGCGGCGGGCGGCTCCCGCCAGGGTTGCGCGGCGGCCGGTTCCGGAACGGCGGCGCGCTCGGCTTCGCGGCCGGCCAGGCCTTGCGGGGCGCGGCGGTAGAGGGTCTCGATGCCGAGGTCCTTGTAATATTCCAGGTATTGGCGCAGGCGGTCAGCGTCCATGGAGGGCACTCTGCGCGAGGCGGAGTTTGAGCGCTTCGTCGAAGATGCGGCCGGCGATTTCGCGCTTGGAGGCGCGCGGCACAGCCACGGTCTCGCCCGTGCGGAGGGCCAGGAGGACTTCGTTGTCGTCGGATTCGAAGCCGGTTTCCCCGCCCACCAGGTTGCCCACCACCATGTCGCAGTTCTTCGCGGCCAGCTTGCGGTGGGCCTCGCGCTGGAGGTCTTCGGTTTCGGCGGCGAAGCCGATGAGGAAGCGGCCGCCCTTGTTGCGGCCCAGTTCGGAGAGGATATCGGGGGTGGGGTCGAGTTCCAGCGTGAGGCGCGCGCCGGTCTTCTTTACTTTTTGATCGGGCACGCGGCTGAGGCGGAAATCCGCCACGGCGGCGGCCTTGATCACAATGTCAGCCGCTTCCAGATTCTCGATTACCTTGTCGCGCATCTCCTCGGCAGTACGAACGGCGACCACCTCAACGCCGTGCGGCGGCGCGAGTTGCACCGGGCCGGAGATGAGGATGACGCGGGCGCCGCGGGCGGCGGCGGCTTCCGCCAGAGCGTAACCCATCTTGCCGCTGGAACGGTTCGAAATATAACGGACGGGGTCGAGGGGCTCCTGCGTGGGACCGGCGGTGATGAGGACGGTTTCGCCTTCCAGGTCGCGGCCGCCGGAGAACTCGCGCTCAATGACGGCGGCGATGGCGAGCGGCTCGGCCAGGCGTCCGGGCCCGGTCATGCCGCAGGCCAGGTAGCCGCTTTCGGGCTCCACAATGCGATGGCCGCGGCGGCGCAGGGTTTCCAGATTGGCCTGTGTGGCGGGATGCCGCCACATGTTGACGTTCATGGCCGGGGCAATCACCACGGGGCCGGTAAAGGCCAGGTAGAGCGTACTGAGGAAGTCGCCGGCGAGGCCGGTGGCGAATTTCGCCATCAGGTCGGCGGTGGCCGGAGCGACGACTAGAATCTCATGTTCCTGGGCGACGGAGATGTGCTCAATGGCGCTTTCAATGGCGAAGAGGTCGGTCAGCGCTTTGCGCCCGGTGAGGGCGGCGAAGGTCAACGGGCGGACAAACTCCTGGGCGGCCTCCGTCATGACGGCCTGAACCTCGTGGCCATTCTGCATCAGCAGGCGCGCCACTTCGGCGGCCTTATACGCCGCGATGCCGCCGCCAATGCCGAGGAGGATCTTCATAGCGCGCCCCGAGCGCACGGGGGTTTACGCCAGCGCTTCAGGCGGCAGCATGTCCGGCGCTTCGCCAGTGAGGCTGTATTTCACCAGGCCGCGGCGGGTTTCCTCCACGGCGATGACCGTGGGCTTCTTGGAGGAAGTGGGCAGCACCGGGCGGGCGCCGGCTTGCAGTTGGCGGGCGCGCTTGGCCGAAACGATGATGAAGCGGTAGGTGCTCTGCTCGGCGTCGTCCGGAATGGTGCAGTGGGCGTTGTTGCGGGGAGCTTTGTCAGCCATATAATTCGTCAATGCCTTTTCAAACTTTGAACGTGTCCAGGATGGGCCGTACTTGATCTTCCATCCGCGTGCGCCGTACCCGCTCCGCCTTTACGATGGCGGCCAGGGTATCGGCGGAACGGTCCAGGTCCTGGTTAATCAACACATAATCGTAAGCTTCGTATCTCCGGATCTCTTCGGCCGCGTCCCGCAGCCGGCGCGAAATCACGTCGTCCCGGTCCTCGCCGCGCGCGCGCAGGCGCTGCTCCAGGATCTGGCGGGAAGGGGCCAAAACGAAAATCGTGACCGCCTCCGGAACCTTGTCTTTCAATTGTCTCGCACCTTGGACGTCGATGTCGAGTACCAGGTCCTTGCCCTCGGCGCGGGCTTTCTCCAGTTCGCCCTGGTGCGTGCCGTAATAATTGCCGAAAACCTCCGCCCACTCCAGGAATTCCCCGTTGTCTTTCATGCGCTCGAAATCGGCGCGCGAGACGAAATGGTAGTCCGCGCCGTTAAGTTCTTTGCCACGAGGGGCCCGGCTGGTGTAGGAGACGGAAAAGCGGAGCCCTTGGTCGGCGGCGAGCAGGCGCGAGACCAGGGTGGATTTGCCGGAGCCGGAAGGGGCGGAGATGATGAAGACGGTGGACATGGGGGAAAGAGTCGTCAGTTATCAGTCATCAGTTGTCAGTTCAGAAGCTTTCAGCCATCAGCCGTCAGCCTTCAGCTATATTCTGTTTCAGGCTTTGCGGGGCTTTCGCCTGGTACATCAGCTTGCGCCTGGCGCTCCGGGACTCGGGGCTTGCGCCTGGCAAGCAGGCTTTCGCCTGGGGAAAATGGCCGTCACTCCAGGTTCAACGATTGCTCCCTTATTTTGTCGATTTCCGCTTTCGCGGATAGGGCCAAGTCCGTCATGGTGAGGCCCAGTTCTCCCAGTCCTCCGGTTTTGGAGAGGATGGTGTTGGATTCCCGGTTCATTTCCTGGAGGAGGAAGTCCAGGCGCTTGCCTACTTCGCCTCCGGTTTGGAGGATCTGGTCTAGCTGGCCGGCGTGCAGTCTTAGGCGCACCAGTTCCTCGGAAATATCGCTTCGGTCGGCCAGGACTGCGGCTTCCTGAGCGAGACGCTGGGGCTCAATGGCGGCTCCGTTCAGGAGATCGGCGAGGCGCTCATTGAGGCGCTTCTGGAAGGCGGCGGTGGCGCCGGCCCGGATCTCTTCCATGCGCTTTACCAGGAGCGTGATGGCGCGGCAGCGGTCTTGCAATTCGGCGGCGGTAGCGGCGCCTTCGCGCTCGCGCACCTGGTTGAGCGCGGCGGCGGCTTCCGCGGCGGCCGCCAGAGTGGCTTGGGCTACTTCCTCGTGCAACTCCTCGGCGTCGGCGGAGGATAGCATTCCGGGCACGCGCAAGGCGGAATTCAGGTCGGGCTGCCCTTCCAGGCCATGAAGCGCGGCGGCTTCGCGGAAGGCGCGCACATAGGCTTCCAGCAGCGGGCGGTTGAGCGCCGCGGCGCCCGCCGCGCCGGTTCTCGTGATGGAGACGCTCACTTGTACGTGCCCGCGCGCCAGGCGGCTCTTCAGCGCGGCGCGGAGGTCCAGCTCCAGGGCGTCCAGTTCGGGCGGCAGGCGGAACTGCAAGTCCAGCCCCCGGTGGTTCACGCTCTTGAGGCTGAAAACCACTTCGCCTTGCGCGATGGGTTTGCGGACCATCGCGAAACCGGTCATGCTCCGCACGCTCATCCGTCCACCACCGTTCCCGCGCTTTCGAATTGCAATTCGTAGAGCCGCTGATAGAGCCCGCCCTGGCGGACCAATTCCTCGTGCGTGCCGGTCTCGCGAACGCGGCCCTTGGAGAGCACCACTATCTTGTCCGCGCGGCGGATGGTGGAAAGCCGGTGGGCAATCACGATCACCGTGCGGTCCCGCATCAGGTTGGCCAGCGCCTTCTGCACCAGGATTTCGGATTCCGTATCGAGGTGCGAAGTGGCTTCATCGAGGATGAGGATGGGCGCGTTCTTGAGCAGCGCGCGGGCAATGGCGATGCGCTGCCGCTGGCCTCCGCTAAGCTTGAGGCCGCGGTCGCCGAGGATGGTGTCATAGCCTTGCGGCAGCTTGCGGATGAACTCGTCGGCGAGCGCCGCTTCGGCCGCGCGCTGAATGTCCGCCAAGGGCGTGCCCGGACGGCCGTAGGCGATGTTGTTGGCGGCGGTGTCGTTAAACAGAAAGGTGTCCTGCGCCACAATGCCGATGAGGCCGCGCAGGGAGGCGAGATTCACGTCGCGAATGTCGTGGCCGTCGATGCGCACCGCCCCGGCCGCAACGTCGTAGAAGCGCGGCGCGAGATTGGCGAGGCTGGTCTTCCCCGCCCCGCTGGGCCCGACCAGGGCGACAATCTGCCCCGCTTTCACTTCGAGGTCGAGGCCGGTGATGTGGAAGCCCTTGGGCGAGCCGGGATAGTGAAACGTGATGTTCTCAAAGCGGACGGAATCGCGGAACGCCGTGAGCGCGTGGGCGCCGGGCTTTTCGACGATCTCTTCAACGTGATCGAGGTGTTCGAACACCTTCTGCGAGGCGCCCAGCGCCTGCTCGAAGATGTTGTGAATGCCCACCAGGCGCTTGACGGGCTCATAGAGCATGAGCAGGGCGATGACGAAGCTGGTGAAATCCCCGGGGGTGAGCTGGTGGGCCTTGATCTGGTCGCGCGCGTAGGTGAGCAGCGCGACGATGGTGATGGCCCCGAACATCTCGATTAGCGGCGAGGAAAGCGCCTGCTGCAGCACATAGCGGACGTTGGTGCGGAACAGATTGCGGGCGGCCTCGCGGAAGCGGCGGGATTCGTATTCCTCGGCGCCGAACGCTTTAACCACCATATGCCCACCGATGGCCTCCTCCAGGATTTGGGTGAGTTCGGCCTGGCGCTCCTGTGTCCTCCGGCTGGTGCGGCGAATGCGCCGGCCGATGCGGGTGGTGGGGATCACCACGAAGGGCAGAATGGTCACGCTGACGAGCGCCAGCTTCCAGTCCTTGCTCATCACCACGAGCGTGAGGAAGATGGCGGTGAAGAACTGGCGAAACAGGTCGGCGAGAATCTGCGAAACGGCCACCTGCACTTTGTCGACGTCGTTCATGATGGAGGACATGAGGCGGCCGGCGGAGTTCTGCTCAAAGAACTCGGCGCCCTGCCTCATGACCTTATCGAAGACGCGGTTGCGGAGGTCCGTGACAGCGGCGAAACCCGAATAGCTGATGAGATAGTTGCCCACGTAATCGCAGATGCCCTTGGTGAGGAAGACCATCAGGATGGCGAAAGCCACGGCCGTCCAGACGTTGCTGATGCGGTCGGGGACGATCTGGTCGAGAAAGAGCTGGTGGCCCAGGAACGGCTTGGAAAGCAAGGGCACGCGGGTGTTGGGAGCGGCGGGGTTGAGGACGCGATCGAAAATCGGGCCGATGAGCAGGGCGAGCAGCCCCTGCGTGGCGCCGGCCGCGGCCATCAGAATCACGGCGGCGGTCAATTGAACAAGGTAGCGGCGCGAGTAGGAGAGGAGCCGCTTGAGTTCTTTCATGCGGCCACCTTCAGGCGGGAAAGCGCGCCGAGCACCTGATCGGTTTCCACCCCGGCGATGCCGCCCGGGCTAGTGACCACTTCGGCGGGCGTGCGCCAAGGGCCCCAAACGGCGGGGTCCGATGCGCCGAAGATGACGACGGAGGGAAGTCCGAAAGCCGCCGCCATGTGCGCGGGGCCGCTGTCATTACCCACGAAGAGCGCGGCGCCGGCCATCAACGATTTGATTTCGGAAAGGGGCGCGCCTTGCAGAACCCGGTAGGCGCGGAAGCGCGAGAGATCGTCCGCCGCGGTCCCGAGGAAAACGGATTCCACGCCCGAAGCTTTAAGGTGATCCGCGACGGCCAGAAATCCAGCCGCCCGCCAGGTCTTCCGGGGGGTGGCGGCCACCGGATGGATGACGCAATAGGAGGAACGCGCGGGCCGGGAGGCCTGCGCCGCATCCGGTTGGGCGGGGAGAGACGGCCTGGTCTCCTTTTGAAAGAGCTTGGCCCGCGGGATTTCACAGCGGGGCGCGCCCAGATAAAACATGGCGCTGGCAATGTGTTCCACGGTGTGGACCGTGCGCTCCTCGCCCAGAATTTCCTGCGCGCGCGGAATGCGGACGTTGTAGGCGGCGGGAAAGCGGAAATGGCCGAAGCCGGCGCGGTAGCGCGCGCCGGAAAGCGCGGTGATCCACGCGCTGCGCGTGCCGCCGTGCAGGTTGAGGCACAGCGCGGGGCGCCACTTGCGGAGTTCGCCGAGCTCGGGCGGCAGTATCGCTTCCACGGCGGGGTTGCCTTCGAAAATCTGACGGAAGCGGTCTTCCACCATAACGGCTACGCGCAGATCCGGCCGGGCGCGGTGCAGGATTTCGAGGGCGGGCGTGGTGAGCACGCAATCTCCCAGCGAGCGCAGCCGAAGGATGCCGGCGCGGCTCCCGCTTGGCAGATTCTCCAGAACGCTCTCCACGCGGCGCCTATTCTTCGATCTTTGCCTCGTCCACCAGCATGACTGGGATGTCGTCGCGAATCGGATAGACGCGGTGGCATTCCACGCACTTGAGGCCGCTCTGGTCGGGCTTCATATCGAGCGCCGCCTTGCAGACGGGACAAACCAGGATTTCGAGCAGATCCTTGCTGATAGCCATAGCGAAACTATAGTCTAACAGGGCTGGCCGAGGGGTCGCCCTGGGTTCGTGAAAATGGGTGATGGGTCCGGCGGCGGATTGGGGGAGGCGCGGCCGGCTGGGGAGGCGGAGCGTCTTCGGGAGCGTCTCCGCCGGCGTTCCGGCGGCGGGGCTTTGCATGGGGGGGAACGGTATACTGAAGGGACCGACACTTCCGTGGAAGATTCCATTCGGATTCGCGGCGCGCGGGTCCATAACCTTAAGAACATTTCGCTCGATATTCCGCATAACCGGCTGTCCGTGATTACGGGCGTTTCCGGGTCCGGAAAATCGTCTCTGGCCTTCGATACGATTTACGCCGAGGGGCAGCGGCGGTATGTGGAGTCGCTTTCGGCATACGCGCGGCAATTCCTGGAGCGCATGGAAAAGCCGGACGTGGATGAGATTGACGGGATCGCCCCGGCGGTGGCCATCCGGCAGAAGAACAGCACCCGCAATCCGCGCTCCACGGTGGCGACCTCCACGGAGTGCTACGACTTTCTGCGGCTGCTCTACGCGCGCGTGGGGCGGACCTTCTGCCCGAAGTGCGGCGCGCAGGTGAAGCGCGACAGCGTGGACGAAGCGGCGGCGAGGCTCATGGCGCTGCCAGAGGGCTCGCGGTGGTACGCGCTGTTTCCATGCGGGGAACATGCCACCACGGCGGCCCTGCGGGATCACCTGTTCGAACTGCGGAAGAAGGGCTTCAACCGGCTGCTGCAAGGGGGCAAGCTGTTTGAGTTTTCCACGCCCGAATCGCTGCTGGACATCGATTTCAGCAAGCCGCTGTTCGTGTTGGCGGACCGGATTGCGATGGGGCCGGGGCTGCACCAGCGGCTGGTGGACGCCATTGAGACGTGCTACCGCGAGTCCGGCGAGGCGATTTTCGAGCCGCCGGACGGCGCCGGAGAGCGGCTGCGGTTCAACGAGAAGTTCCAGTGCAAGACGTGCGGCGATGAGTTCACGCAGCCGGAGCCCACGCTGTTCAGTTTCAACTCACCGGCGGGCGCGTGCCCAAGGTGCCAGGGTTTCGGGAACACCATCGATTTCGACATGAACCGGGCGATTCCAGACCCGTCGCTGTCGCTGGAAAAGGGCGCGGTGGACCCCTGGAACAAGCCCAAGTTCCGCTCCTGGCTGGGCAACTTCCGGAAAGTCGCGCGCACCCAGGGAGTGCGCATGACCACGCCGTACGGCGATTTGACGGAGAAGGAACGGGAGATAGTCCTCGGCTTCGTGCGGCGTTTTTTCGACCACCTGGAGACCAAGAAGTACAAGCTGCACGTGCGCGTATTTCTGAGCCGCTACCGGGGCTACGCGATGTGCCCGGAGTGCAAGGGAGCCAGGCTGCGGCAGGAAGCGCTCTACGTCCGGGTAGGCGGCAAGAGCGTGGCGGAAGTGACGCGCATGAACATTGCGGAGGCCGGCGCGTTTTTCGATTCGCTGGCGCTGACGGACGAGGAGACCGCGATCGCCGATAAAATCCTGGTGGAGATCCGGCAGCGGCTGAAATTCCTGAACGACGTGGGTCTGGACTACCTGACGCTGGACCGGCTGGCGAGCACGCTCTCGGGCGGCGAGGCGCAGCGCATTCAACTGGCCACCAGCCTGGGGTCGCGGCTGGTGGGCGCCTGCTACGTGCTGGACGAGCCCTCCATTGGACTGCATAGCCGGGACACCGTGCGGCTGATCCGGATTCTGGAAGAGCTGCGCGGGCTGGGGAACACGATTGTGGTGGTGGAGCACGACCCGGAGATTATGCGCGCGGCGGACCACATTGTGGACCTGGGGCCGGGCGCGGGCGAACACGGCGGGCGCATCGTATTCGAGGGGCCGCTCGACAAGCTGCTGCGGAACGGTAGCGGGTCTCTTACGGCGGGCTACCTGCGCGGCGAGAAACGCGTTTCGCTGCCCCGCGCGCGGCGGGAGCCGGATGCGCGGAGGATGCTGCGATTCGCCGGGGCGCGCGTGCACAACCTGAAGAACATCGACGTGGAAATCCCGCTGGGCATGATGGTGGCGGTGACGGGCGTATCGGGCTCGGGAAAATCGACGCTGGTGCATGAAGTGATGTACAAGTCGCTGCAGGCGCTGCGCAAGGAGCAGGAGGCGGGATACGCGGCGGCGGGCGCGGGCGAGGATGCGCCGGAGGAACTGGCGCGGCTGACGTGCTCCAAGGTGACGGGCGCGGAGAAGATCTCCAGCGTGGTGATGATAGACCAATCGCCCATCGGCAGGACGCCTCGTTCCAACCCGGTGACGTACATGAAGGCGTTCGACGCCATACGGGCGCTGTTCGCCTCCACGCGCGAGGCGCAGAAGCGCGGCTACGGCGCCGGGCACTTCTCCTTCAACGTTCCGGGCGGGCGCTGCGAGACGTGCCAGGGCGACGGCACGGTGACGGTGGAGATGCAATTCCTGGCGGACGTGGAACTGGTGTGCGAGGAATGCAAGGGGACGCGCTACAAGAGCGGCATTCTGGAGATCCGCTACAACGGATTCAACATTCATGAAGCGCTGCAGCTGACCGTGCGCGAAGCCATGGAGGTGTTCCACGCCACGCCGCGGCTGGTACAGCGGCTGAAGGTGCTGGACGATGTGGGGCTGGGGTATCTGCGCCTGGGGCAATCCGCGACCACGCTTTCCGGGGGCGAGGCGCAGCGCGTGAAGCTGGCGGCGCACCTGGCGATGTCCAGCTCGGCGAGGACGCTGTTCATCTTCGACGAGCCCACTACCGGGTTGCATTTCGACGATATCGCCAAACTGCTGACGTCCTTCCAAAGGCTGATTGAGAACGGAGGGAGCCTGGTGGTGATTGAGCACAATCTGGACGTGATTCATGCGGCGGATTGGGTTATCGATCTGGGTCCGGAAGGCGGCGCGGCGGGCGGGCGCGTGGTGGCGTGCGGAACGCCGGAGGCGGTGGCGAAGGTGAGCGCTTCCTACACCGGAAAGTATCTGCGGGCGGCGTTTTGAAGGCCCCCGGGAATGGAGATGGGAACGGCACGGAGGCAGCACGGTGACCAGCGCGGTGAGCGGAAAAGGCGCCCTCGCGGCCGGTGCTAGGCTGGTGGTATGAGGGAGGCCTTCAGGCTGGCGCTGCTGTCGGCCGCGTGCGCGGGGGCGGCGCTGGCGTGGCAGCAGCCGGCGGGATCGGGCCACTGGGAAGGGTCCATCCAGGCGCCGGGGCAGGACGTCGCCATCACGGTGGACCTTGCGGTGGACGCGAAGGGCGCGTGGACCGGCTCGATGAGCATGCCGGCGCAGGGCGCGCGGGACATTCCACTGACGGGAATCGCCGTGCGGGCCGGCGCCATCCGGTTTCGCCTGTTCGAAGGGGCGCAGAGCCCGGCTTTCGAAGGGAAGCTGGCGGCGGACGGCGCGTCGATGTCCGGGCGGCTTTCGGGCGCGGGCGAGTCCGCCAATCTGGTACTGAAGCGAACGGGCGAAGCGGCCCTGCGCGCGGCGCGCCCCAGCACGGCGATTTCGAACGATTTTGTGGGGACGTGGCAAGGCATTCTCACTAGCGGGCAGCGGGAACTGCGGCTGCAACTCGAACTCGCGCGCGGGGCCGATGGGATGGCGGCGGGGACGCTGACCAGCGTGGAGCTGACGGGAAGCCCACGCATCCCCGTGACCACCATCACGCAGAAGGACAAGCGCCTGGAGCTGGAGGCGCCCTCCATCGCCGGCAGTTTCGCCGGAACGCTGAACGAAGGCCGCGACCAGATTTCCGGGCAGTGGACGCAGGCGGGCGCCGCCACGCCGCTGGTATTTCATCGCGTGGGAGCGCCGCCGCAACCGTAGATGGATCTCGCCGAGTTCGACTACCACTTACCCGAAGAGCTGATCGCGCAGACGCCGCCGGAGGACCGCGCCGGCGCCCGCATGCTGGTAGTGGACCGCGCCACGGGGCGATGGGAAGACCGCCGCTTTCGCGACCTGCCGGCGTTCCTGCGCCCCGGCGATTGCCTGGCGCTGAACGATTCGCGCGTGTTCCCGGCGCGGCTGTTTGGGCATAGGGCGGGCGAGCGCTCCCTGCCGGTGGGAAAGAACAACCCCAAGCGCGAGGCGCACCTGAGCGGGCGCGTGGAAGTGTTCCTCCTGCGTCCGGTGAGCGCGGGTGCGCGGGAGTGGGAGGCGCTGGTTCGGCCGGGACGCAAAATGCGTCTTCGCGAGCGCATCGAATTCGAAGGCGGGCTGGAAGGCGAGATTGTGGCTCGCGGCGAGTTCGGCGAGCGCACCATACGCTTCGCGGGCGACGGGGATTTGTTCGCGGCGTTCGAGCGCATTGGCCACGTGCCGCTGCCGCCGTACATCAAGCGGGCGGATGCCGCGGGCGACCGCGAACGCTACCAGACGGTGTATGCGCGCGAACGCGGCTCGGTGGCCGCGCCCACCGCGGGGCTGCATTTCACCCCGGACGTGCTGGAGGCGTGCCGCGCGGCGGGCGCGGAAACGGCGTACGTCACGCTGCACGTGGGGCTGGGCACGTTCCAGCCGCTGCATGAGGAGCAGGTGGAGCAGGCTCGGCTGCATGCGGAGCGGTACTCCATCACGGAAGAGAACGCCGCCAAGATGCGCGCGGCGAGGCGCCTAGTGACGGTGGGAACCACCAGCATGCGCGCCGTGGAGAGCGCCTTGCGCGAGGGTCCGCTGGCGGCGCACGCCGGAGAAACGGACATCTTCATCTATCCCGGCTTCGCGTTTCGAGGGGCCGGCGCCATGCTCACGAATTTCCACTTGCCGCGGACCAGCCTGCTGCTGCTGGTTTGCGCCTTCGCGGGAACGGAACTGGCGCTGGCGGCGTATCGCCACGCGGTGGAAGCGCGCTACCGGTTCTATTCGTATGGAGATTGCATGTTGATTGTGTGACGCGCGTTCGCGGGCGCTTGAGATTAGTCAGCAAGTATGCGTACTATTGGACGGCCTCGGCAACTGAGTGGCGGCGGTGTCCGAGGAAGCAAGCCTGGGCGTT
>DATKOS010000159.1:0-7519 GCA_035524535.1 Bryobacteraceae bacterium | reverse complement strand
TTCCAGGGCATGAAGCTGCTCTTCATCCAGCCCTACATCAACCGGGACAAGACGCTTGTCCCCTCGGGCAGCTCGATTGTGGCGGCGGACAGCGTTGGCGCGGGCGTCGGCGAGTGCGTGCTCTTTACCCAGGGCAGCTCGGCGCGCCTCACCCACAACACCAAGGGCGCGCCGGTGGATGCCGTGATCGTCGGAATCGTGGATACCGTGGAAGTGGAAGGGACCATCGTAAAGAAGCCCTGACTATGTTTCTTGCGCGCATTGAAGGAACGATCACCGCGACGGCCAAGCACCCGACGCTCGAGGGTCTGCGCCTGTTGATCGGCCAGCGCCTGGAAGCGGATGGCTCGCCGGCGGGCGACCCGCTCATCCTGGTGGATACGCTCGGCGCGCGGCAGGGCTGCACGGTGATGGTCACCAGCGAGAACGAGCCGCTGCGCAAGGCGGTGGGCAACAACACGCCCGTGCGCCTGCTGGTGGCCGGCATTGTGGATACGGTTTACCAGGAGGCCGCGGCATGAGGCTCGGAGTGGTGCGAGGCAGCGTGGTTTTGAGCCTGGCGACGCCGGAACTGACCGGCCTGCGGCTGGCCATTGTTGAGCCCATTGTCCGCGAAAGCCTCGAAAAGCGCGGCGGACATCCCGGTCTGCCTTCTTCAAGCCTTGGCGGGGGGAAACCGCTCATCGCCGCAGACCAGCTCGGCGCCGCGGAAGGCCAGGTGGTGGCTTTCATTGAGGGCCGCACCGCCGCCAGCCCCTTCTGGCCGGACAAAGTCCCCGTGGACGCCTACTGCACGCTGATTGCGGACACTATCGAATTTCATGGAGCGGGCGATCGCCCTTTGCCGCCCGCCGCCGGTGGAACGGAGCGCCGGCGCTCACAATCCCGAAAGCCTAACCAATGACGCCCTTCGACCTGACTGAATATCGCGTAGTAACCGCCGATGACCTCGACCGCGCCCTTCGTGCCGGCGCCAGCGAAGTCACCGTCCGCGAGGGCGCCATCCTCACGCCGTCGGCGCGTGACATTGTTGCGGCCAAGGGAATCTCGCTCAAGTTTTTCACGCCCGGCTCCGGCGCCGCTTCCGGGGATAAGTGGCAGGCTCTCTTCCACTCGCCCGAAGCCGAGAAGGTGAAAGCCGAAATCGTGGCCGTGGGCCGCAAGCTTTGGAAGCGCCAATACGTGGACGGCAATGGCGGGAACATCTCCTACCGCCTTACCGAGGAAGCGGTGCTGTGCACGCCCACTCTGGTAAGCAAGGCGGACCTCACGCCGGACGACCTGTGCCTGGTGGACCTCACCGGCAAACAGCTCGCCGGCGGCAAGCCGCGCACCAGCGAGATCCTCATGCACCTGGAGATTTACAAATCCGTGCCCGAGGCCAAGGCCGTGGCGCACTGCCATCCGCCGCATGCCACGGCTTACGCGATTACGGGCCGCGTTCCGCCGACCTGCGTCATTCCGGAATTCGAGGTGTTTGTCGGCAAGCTGGCGCTCACGCCATACGAAACCCCGGGTACCCAGAAGTTCGCGGAAACCGTGGTTCCCGTGGCGCGCGACCACAACACGATTCTCCTGGCCAATCACGGCATCGTCTGCTGGGCGGATACGGTCACTCATGCCGAGTGGTATGTGGAAGTGGTGGACACTTACTGCTGGACGCTCATGCTGGCCGCGCAGTTGGGCGCGCCGCTCACTCACTTCGGCGAAGAGAAGGCTTCGGACTTGCTCGCCATCAAGCAGAAACTCGGCCTTCCGGATGAGAGGCTGCTCAAGGAGTGCCAGTTGTGCGACCTGCCCGAGCAACCCGGCGGCATCGCCATTCCGCCGTCGGCTTGCGCGCAAGGCGCCGCCGCCGGCGCGCCGCCCGAGGATCTGGAAAGCATTGTCCAGGCCGTGACCGACGCCGTAATGGCGGCTCTGGAGAAATCCAAGTCATGAGGAACCATGGCAAGGCGGCGGTTTCGCCGGGCATGGTTTGGTGTGGGGACCGCGACTCCGAGGTCCGGAGCTCCAACCCGCGGCGGACTCAAGCCACCCCATGAAAGCCGCCGGCCGCCAGTTGCGAATCCGGGAACTCCTTGAATCGCAGGAGTTCATCGACCTGGCCACGCTCTGCCGCGAACTGGACGCTTCGGAATCCTCCGTACGCCGCGACCTCATCGCCATTGAAAAGCAAGGGTTGCTGCGGCGCGTCTACGGGGGCGCCATGGCCTCCACGCTGCGCAATCACGACCTGGATTTCGACTGGCAGAGCACTCGCATGGCGGAGGAGAAACGCCGCATCGGCGCGCTGGCGGCCACGCTCATCGAAGACGGACAGACGGTGATTCTGGGCGGCGGTTCCACGGTGGCGGGCGTGGCGCGGGCCTTGAAGAATCACTCGCTGCAGGCCATCACCAACTCGCTTCCCATCGCGGAGCTCTTCAACGATTCACGCGAAATCGAAGTGACTCTCACCGGCGGGTATCTCTACCCACGCCTCCGCCTCATGGTGGGTCCGCTCTGCGAACAGATGCTGGCAGGAATCACGGCTGACGTACTCGTCATGGGGATAGGCGGGGTGACGGAGGCGGGCTTCAGCAACAGCAATTCCCTGGTGGTGAGCCACGAGCGCAAGATGATTGAAGTAGCCCGCAAAGTGATCATCGTCGCCGACCATACCAAGTTCGGCCACGCTTCCATGCTGCAACTGGCCCCGCTGGAGGCCGCCGACGTGGTGGTGTCAGACGCCGCACTGGCGCCGGAGCACCAAGGGCTCCTGAAGGCGCACGGAGTCGAGACGCTGCTGGCCTGAGACGAACGCCGGATGCGCGATCCCCGGCCGTTGCGCTCAACCAATCCGCGGCCCCTCCTTACGGCTTCGCCGGCACAACAAACTTACTCAGCAACACGCCGTTCCATCGGTACTCCAGAATCGCGCGCCCCGCCACCGGCTCAGGAACGATCTCCACTACCGCGCCTGAGAGGTCCTCTTGTGGAAAGGCGCCCGTGTTCTTCGTCCAATCCTCTCTTGCAACCAGCGGGATGAAAGCGTTTCGCCTGTTAAGCGGCGAAAGCAAGGCGCTTCGCGGGTAGCTCGTCACGCGGCCGTAAGCGCCCAGTCCCGTGCGCCGCGACGGCTCCACCCCCGGCGCCATCAGCGTCACGTAGGTAGGGTTTGGAATTTCGTCGGGTGACTCGCAAGTTACGCTCAGCCCACCCTGTTGGCTGAAGGCTCCGTCGCCCATAGCGCTAGTGCACTTTCCCAACCCCGGCGCATCTCCCGCCTTCTCCGCTTGAATCCGAGTGGTTGTCCCGCGCTGGTGCAACTCGGTCATTATGCTGCCTTCGACGATGACCGGCGAGCCTTTCAGCCGCTCGTAAACCGTGCGGTCCAGCATGACGATTTCGTAGGCCGGCGCCGGGCCTACCGGCCACACCGTGGCTGCCAACTGGGTCTTGGCGTGCTGCGTGGGGTAAGGCAGGGACAGCGCACTATACCGCTCTCCGTTCTCCGTGCGAATGTCGAACGACAGTTGCGCGGAGATCGCGAGGTCGGCCGGCGGCAATCCCGAAATCCGCATCGGCAGAGCGAGATTCATGGTAGTTAAGGGCAGGATATACCGCGGAAAGCCGGACGGCAGCGGCTCAACCTTGTCCAGGAGCGTGACGCTCGCCGGAGCCGCCAGCCGCAACGGCGTCAGCGCGCATTGCACCTCAGCCGACGTTACTTTCGGCATTCCCGCGAATGCCACCACCGCCGCAATTGCCGCCGCCGCGCCGATTCCTCGCGAAACCGCCGTGCGCCGCCGGCCGTATTGCAGCGGCACAACCGCGCCAGCTCCCACGACCACCGCAAGCAGCGCCAAGTCCAGGCGCGCGGCGTCCGTCTGTGTCAAGAGTTGCCCTTGCGGCATGCCGGCCGCGTAGACCGCGGCCGATGCCAACACCACCGCCGCCAGCGCAAACTGCACCACATTTTCCACCATCGCCGCTACCGCCGCCGACGGCAGCGTCAGCATGACCAGCAGAAAAAGCTGCTTCGTCATCAATTGCGGGAAATATGCCACCGGCGAAAACCCACGCGCCAGCAGAATCCCCGCTTGCGCCAGGAAATACGGCGCGTGAACGAAGCACAGAACAAACAGCGCCTTGGCGCCCAACAGGGACCGCCGGCGGCACGGCAGAGTCAGCCAGAACTCGCGGTCGCCCACCAACGGGTCCTGCAAGACCAGCAGCCCGACCAGGTAAGCCCATGCCGCCGGCAGCAGCACGTTCAGCCAGCCTTCCGCCGCCCCCGGCGTCGAATCGGCGCGCCACCGGTCCAGGTGCGCCACCCACGCCAACAGCGCGAGGGTCGCCGCCGCCTCCCATCGCAGCCGCCGAACGTCCTTCTTGAAGATGTGCCAGACCTGTCTCACCGCTCACCTCCCCGCTTGGCCGATTTCGCGAGCTCCACGAAAATGGCGCGCAGGGACAACCCGCGCGCCGCAATCTCCCGCACTCCCGGCAGCGCGCGCCGGATCTCCGCTTCCGTCCGCTCTCCGTCGTATCGCGCGTGGACGAACCGCGCTACCAGCCCCGTCCGCTCGGCGTTGAGCCATTCGGCCGGCAATTCCGCGGGCAGCGCGCCTTCGCTTTCCAGCACCACTTCCACTTCGCGGAACCGCGCCGAAAGCGCCGTCATCTCTTCGACGAAATGCAGCCGCCCCTGGTCCAGATACCCCACGTGAGTCGCGAAGCTTTCGATCTCCGCCAGATCGTGGGACGCCAGGAAGACCGTGGTATCCGGCACGCGTTCCAGAATGCTCTCGATGGCCTGTTCGCGCACCAGCACGTCCAGCCCGCCGAACGGCTCGTCCAGAATCAGCAGCCTCGGCCGGTAGCTCATCGCCGCCGCCATGGCCGCCTTCACACGCATCCCGCGCGACATCGCCTTCAAGGGCCGTTCGAGCGGCAGTTCGTACAGACGCGCCAGTCCCTTCAGGTCCTCGTCCCGCCAGCCCGGGTAGAACCCTTTGCAGTAGGCGAAGAACTCGCCCGCTTTCATCCACTCCGGCAGGCGCCGGTTCTCCGACACGTACCCGATTTTCGCCAGTTGCTCCGGGCCGAGCTTCCGCGAATCCACGCCGAGCACTTCCGCGTGGCCCGAAGTGGCGCGTAGCAAGTTCATGATGACCTTAATCGCCGTGGTCTTCCCGGCGCCATTCGGGCCGATCAGCGCGAACACCGACCCCTCCGGCACGTCCATCGTGAGCCCCGACAGCGCCTCCAGGTCGCCGTACCGCTTCTCAATCGCCTGCGTCCGTAGCATGATGTCAGCCCTTCTCCCCCTCTTTTCCCCGCTGCAACTCGCGCCATTGCGCGTTCACCAGCTCGTGCAATTCCTCCAGCCCCACGCCCAGCTTGATGGCCTCCACCGTCAGCGCCTCCACATCCCGCGCTAGCAGCCGGGCCCGCTCCCCGCGCCCCGCCGCCGCCCGCTGCGCCACCACTGTCCCGATGCCGGGACGCACTTCGAGCAGCCCCTCCTGCTGCAACTGCGCGATGACCTTTTGAGCCGTATTGAAGTGGATCTTGACCGCCGCGCTCAGCGCGCGTACCGAAGGAAACGCCTCGCCCGGCCTCAGCCGGCCGGAGATGATAGCCTTCTTGGCCGCGAAGACCACCTGCTCATTCACCGGAACGCCCGATTGCAAGACAACCCGGAAGGGGATCACACGTGTAACATAATCCTTGTTACAGTAAATTGCAAGAGAAAAGTGAAAGTTGTTGGGCCGGCCTCCAGCCTCTGCTCCTGCTTCAGGTCCCGACTCCGGGCGGCGTTACGATATCCCTATGCGACTCCTGGCCCTCGCGCTTCTGACCTTTCCGCTCTGCGCCCAGCCGCAGCCGCAATTGGCGCGCGACATCTTCAAGCAGCTCATCGAGATCAACACCACCGATTCGACGGGCGATAACACGCGCGCGGCCCAGGCCATGGCGGAGCGGTTCCGCGCGGCCGGCTATCCCGATGCGGACATTCAGTTGCTGACGCCCGCGCCGCGAAAGGGCAACCTGGTTGTGCGCCTCCACGGAACCGGCGCCGCGCGCCCCGTGCTGTTTATAGGCCATTTGGACGTGGTTGAGGCCCGCCGCGCGGACTGGTCTGTGGACCCCTTCGTCTTCCTCGAAAAGGACGGCTATTTCTACGGGCGCGGGACGTCGGACATGAAGGGCGACGATGCGACGCTTGTGGCGGCGTTCGTGCGAATGAAGCGCGAAGGATTTGCGCCCGCGCGCGACCTGATTCTGGCGCTCACTTCCGATGAAGAAGGCGGACAGCATAACGGAGTCGACTGGCTGGTGAAGAACCGGCGCGATCTCATCGACGCGGAGTTCTGCGTCAACGCCGATGGAGGCGGCGGCGATATCAAGAACGGCCGTCATTTGTACATGAGCATGCAGGCGGCCGAGAAAGTGTTTGTCAGTTTCCGCCTGGAGACGGCGAATCCCGGCGGGCACAGCTCGCTGCCGCGCAAGGACAACGCCATCTACCAACTCGCGGCCGGTTTAACGCGGCTGGCGAAGTTCGAGTTCCCCGTGCAGCTTTTCGACGCGACGCGCGTGAGCTTCGAGCGCATGGCGCCGTTCTACCCGGGGCAGGTGGGCGACGATATGAAGGCGATCGCGGCGAATCCCGAGGATGCCGCCGCGGCCGCGCGGCTGTCGGAGAAGCCGCAGTACAACGCTCAGTTGCGCACCACCTGCGTGGCCACCGTGCTGACGGGCGGTCATGCGGAGAATGCGCTGCCGCAGAGCGCGTCGGCGGTGGTGAACTGCCGGATGCTGCCGATTGACAACCAGGCGAATGTGGAGCGCACGCTGACGCGCGTCCTGGCCGACCCCGGGATCAAGGTGACGGTGATGACTCCGGCCAAGCCAGTGGCTTACACGCCGCTCGACCAAAGGGTGGTGCGGGTTGTCACCGAGGCGACGAACAAGATGTGGCCGGGGCTGACGGTGGTTCCGAAGATGGAGACAGGCGCGACGGACGGCCTGTATCTGCGCGGCAATGGAATTCCGACATACGGAGTGAGCGGCATTTTCAACGACGAAGATGACATTCGGGCGCACGGGCGAGACGAGAGAATCCTGGCGAAGTCCTTCGACGAGGCCGTCGACTTTATGTACGACGTGGTGACGAGTTTGGGACAGGCGCGGTAGCGCGCTTCAGACAGCGTCCGGGAGCGCCTCTACTCGGCGACCGCCTTCGAATCGATCAGCGCCTTGATGCCGCTGATGAATTCCTCCACCGTTTTTGCGCCCTGGTCTCCATGCTTGCGGTTGCGGACGGCTACCTTGCCGTTCTGCTGCTCGCGGTCGCCCACCACCAGCATGTACGGGACCTTTTGCATCTGCGCATCGCGGATCTTGAGATTCACCTTTTCGTTGCGCTCGTCCACGGTGGCGCGGATGCCCGCCGCTTCGAGCTGCTTCTGCAAGCCGCGCGCGTACTCCGTCTGACGGTCGGTAATAGGCAGCACGGCCGCCTGTA
>DATKOS010000158.1:0-6697 GCA_035524535.1 Bryobacteraceae bacterium | reverse complement strand
TTGGGCGGCGGCGGGACCAGCGGCGGCCGCGGCGCCGAATCGCGCGCCACCACCTCGCTCGCCAGCACGTCGAATTTCTCCCCTTCCTTCAGCATCAGGTAGCTGGGGGCGTCCGCCGCAGGCTCCGTGTGCACGCGCAATTCGGCGTAGGTGGAGGCCACTCCCTGCGGCGTCATGCGCTGCGTCTGCGCCGCCAGATCGCGAAGAGCCGCCATGTCCCGCGCACCCAGCAATTGCCGCGCGTCCGTCCATCCTTCCGCGCCGCTCGGCGTGCGAACGCGCAGAAACACGCCGCGCCGCTGCTGGACAATCTCCAGGCGCTCGCCGTGCCGCACGGTGGCCACGGTCGGTGAATTGAGCGGTAAGTCGCCCCGGATCTTAAGTTCGGACGGGCCCACATAGGCCTCGCCCAGCACCGGCGCCAGCGGCGGGCGGTTGGAACAGCCGCACAGCCATACCAGGGCCGCCGCCAGCGTCAGCCCGATGGCGCATAAGGGCTGCCGTCTCTCCGTGGCCATGGTCGTCCGAATTCCAGTCTAGCAACCGGCGATAATTCTGGACGCCGTCCATGTCGCGAAGTTAACCAACGTGGTATTGGTTCGCGCCGCGCGGACGGCTATATTCGAACCTGAGAGCAGCTGCTTGAACCCCACGATTACGTCCAATGCCGCCGGCCACGCCATCGAGCGCCCTCCCGCGCCCGATTGCATCGAAGACCTTGGCATTGCGCCTTCCACCGTCAACGACCTGATTCTGCGCTACCTCTGGCTCCACGGTTCCGGCACCCTCGGCGCGCTCCATAGGATCTTGAAGCTCTCTTTCCCGATTCTGGAAACCGTCTTTCACCAGTTCCGCACGCAGCACTTGATCGAAGTCAAGGGAATGGTGGGCGAGGACTACGCCTTCACGCTCTCCGGACCTGGCCGCACGCTGGCCGCCTCGCGCAGCGAGGTTTGCCATTACGTTGGCCCCGCTCCGGTTTCGCTCGAGCAGTACACGCAAGTCGTCCGCGCCCAGGCGGCCAAGCTCACGCTGAACCGGGAGACGCTTCGCGAGGCCTTCCGCGACCTCGTCCTGCCCGATTCCCTGCTGGACTCTCTGGGCCCGGCTCTCATCGGCCACCAATCGCTATTTCTCTATGGGGGCACCGGCAACGGCAAGACTAGTATCGCGGAGCGCATTCCGCGGGTCTACAGGGATCGCGTCGCCGTCCCCTACGCCGTGGAAGTGGACGGCCACATCATCACCATGTTTGACCCGGCCGTGCACCACGCGGAGGCCCGCGCCAATGAGGCGCTTGACCCCCGCTGGGTGATTTGCGACCGCCCCTGCATCAGCGTGGGCGGCGAGCTCTCCGCCGGCATGCTGGAACTCCAGCGCGATGAGGCCACCGGCGTGTTCATCGCGCCCTGCCAGTTGAAAGCCAATAACGGCGTGCTGGTCATTGACGACTTCGGCCGCCAGGTGCTTTCGCCCCGCGAACTGCTCAACCGCTGGATCATTCCCCTGGACCGCGGCGTCGACTACCTGACGCTGGCCTCCGGCTTGAAATTCCAGACTCCCTTCGAGGTGATGGTCGTCTTCTCCTCCAACCTCAACCCGCAGAACCTTGCCGACGAGGCCTTCCTCCGCCGCATTCGCACCAAGGTGATGGTGGACAACATCACCCCCGAAGTATTCGACAGCATCTTCGACCGCGTCGTGGCGGCCAACCGCGTGGAGGCCGAACCCGGCGCCGCGCGCTTCTTGCGCGAGCGCTGCGCCGCGGCCGGCGCCGCCAAGCTGCGCGCTTGCTACCCCAAGGACATCTTTCTCCTGGTCAAGGCCATCAGCGAATATGAGGGCCGTCCGGTGCGGCTTTCCGGCGCCGACTTGGACCGCGCGGTGAACCTCTACTTCGCGCGTACGTCGCTGCCGGGCGAGTAGCCCCGGCCGCCCGCGCTAAACCTGCGCCGGCGCCGCGACCGCCTTGCGGGAACCGCTCATCCACGCGTAATCGATGCGAAATCCTTGCGCCCGCAGCCCCCGCGCCGCGTCCGCGCCGTCCAGCTCGTTCACTCCGAATTGGCCGCCGCGCAGCGGGTTCTGCGCCGCCGCAACTCCATATCCGCCCGGCGTCACGTCGCCGCACCGGTAGGTGAATACGTCTCCGTCCAGCGCGTTGCGCAGATTCAGCGCAAACTCCTCCCGCGTTTGCAGCCACCGCCCCGCTCCCGGCGCCGCGATGCGGTAGACCATCAGGGACGTTTCATAGGCCCGGTCCGATACCGTCGTCTTCAAACGTAAATCTTTCCCGGCGATGGGCTTCAGGCGCGCCGAGCCGAATACCAGCGGCCCCCGGCCGTATTCGCGCTCGAAGTGCCGCGCCTTGGCCACTTGCATCAGCACGTCGTAGCGGTAGTCGGCCAGGCCGAACAGCGCGCCCGTCGCCACCTCCATGCCCACCGCCAGCGCCCGGTCGTGGTTGTCCATCCGCGCCACGAATTCGCGCTTGCGTGGGCTCGCGGCGTGCCAGCGGTCGTAAACCTCGCGGTCCAGCGTCTCATCCCACTGGACCATGCCGTCCACGCCGGCTTCCCGGAGCGCCTCGTACGCCTCCCGCGAAAGGTACTCCGTGCACAGCAGGACCCCGGACCCGGGCTCGCCCGCCAGCGCGCCGGCCGTTTCCTCGGCGTATTTCACCAGCAGGTCCGTATCGAATTCCGGATCAGTGGCGTACACCAGCTCAATCACCCGCGCGCCCGCCGCCATTACCGCGTCGATCTCGCGCCGCAGCTCCGCCAGGCCCAGCCGCTTGCGCGTCGTGGCCGCGCGCGTCGCCGAAAAGTTGCAATACGCGCAAGTGTCCACACAGAAACTCGACACATAGATCGGCGCCACATAGCGCACGCGGTTGCCTTCCGGCTTGAGCCATTGCGCGTGCGTGAAGGCGCGTAACTGCTGGAACTGCGCTTCTGCGCCCGCATCCGCCCCAATCTCCAGCAGTTCCGCTAGCTCGGAAACGCCCAGGCTCTCTTCCCTTGCGCGCACCAGCAATTCCCGGGTGCGCTCCGGTGAAGGGAGCCGAACGGCGCCCAAAGCCGCGCGCACCGCCGCGTCCGCCTGGGAATATACCGAACTAAACATGCGCGAGGACATGCCGAAAAGAAGAACCTGGAGGAGTGTTCTTCTCTTCAGTATAGTGCGCCGCGCCGCGAACGTAAGTGAGAGTTACTCCGAACCCGCCCAGGCCCGCAAGACGTGCCCCCCGCGCGCCGCCCCGCCATCCGAGCCGCGAACGTGAGAGAGCGGTAGCCAAGCCCGCCGCAAGCACCCAAGTCCGGTCCGTTCCGCTCAAACGGCTGGCGACTTTTGGGCTACGAATCGCCCCTAGAACCCAACGCAGCGTAGCGCAGCCCGGACGGACCTTCTAGAGAGAGTCGGCGGCCCGCGTCTTGGTGGAGTTCGATAAGATGAAGCTGTTCTGGATACTCGCATGTTTCGCCCCGCCGCGCACCTCGCTTTGCTTGCCGCCGCGGCTCTGCTGTGCGCGCCCGGAATGCGCGCCGCCGATGCGAGCGATCCGCTTCAAACCGCCATCTCCAACCTGCAACACGGCAATTTTCCCGCGGCCGAACAGCAGCTCCGCGCCCAGCTTCGCCTGCATCCCGCCGATGCGCGTCTGCTGAGCCTCATCGGTGTGGCGCTCGATGGCCAGAAGAAATACGCGGAGGCCGAGGACTTCCACCGCCGCGCCGCCGCCGCCGCACCGCGATCCGCCGAGGTGCTCGACAATCAGGGCAACCATTTCCTTGCCGCCGGTGACGAGAAAAACGCCCGCGAGGCCTACCGCAACGCCGTCGCGGCGGATCCCGCCGACGCCACCGCCAACCTCAACCTCGCGCGATTCGCCTTGCGGACTCAGGACGGCGCCGAAGCGTTGGGCTACCTGAACCGCTTGCCGCCGGACCGGCAAAAGGCCCCGCAAGTGGCGGTTCTCATGGCGGAGTCCCTGTATCTGGCCCACAAGAACGCGGAGGCGGACGCGGTAGTGGATCGCCTCACGGCTGCCGCCAAAGCCGATCCGTCACTTGCCTACTCGCTGGGTATGGCTCTGGGCAGCGCCGGACAGTTCGACAAGTCCGAGACTTTTCTTTCCACCGCGCTCTCCGCGGCCCCCACGGATTTCAACCTGCTCTACCACGTGGGCGTGGCCGCTTCCCGGGCCGGCCACAATGAGCGCGCCCTCGAGGCGATCGACGCCGCCCTCCGTGAGCAGCCCGATAGCGTGGACGCTCTCTATGCCGAGGCGTGGGCCGAGGAGGGGCTCGGCAAGCGTACCGCCGCGATTCCGCCCCTGGTTCACGCGCTCAAGCTGGCCCCGCGCCGGGCTGACATTCAGAAGCTCCTCGCCATTGTCACCAGCGAGTTGAAGGCCTGGCACGACGCCGCGGACGCGTGGAATCGTTACCTGGAGCTCGTCCCCGGCGATGAGGAGGCCCGTCGCGAGCGCGGCCTGGCCGTGGCGCGGACCGGGCAGTTCGAGGAAGGCGAGGCGGATATCGATTGGTACCTGGAGCGCCACCCCGATGACGCCACCGGACATTACGAGCTCGGCCTGGCGCTGCTTGACGAGGACCAGACCCGCGCCTTGTCCGAGCTCGATAAGGCCGTCTCGCTGAAGCCCGATTTCGCCGAGGCGCGCTCTACCCGCGGCAGCGTCTATTACCAGCAAGGCAAGGCCGATGTGGCGCTGGCGGATCTGGAGTTCGCCGCCGCGCATCTCCCCTCTGACGCGGTAACGCTGGATCGCCTGGGCCAGGCTTATGCCGCCCTGGATCGTTCAGCCGACGCAGTCAAGGCGCTGAGCGAGGCGGTGAAGCTGGATCCCTCCGATTCCACCATGCAGCTTCACTATGCGCGCGCCCTGGCCGATAGCGGCCGGACCAAGGAGTATGAGGCGGCCATGGACCGCTTCCGCCAGATGGATTCCGCCCGGAAGTCCGCCGTTCCCGCGGGCTTTGTGGATTACCTGGGGATGACGCCCGAGGAACGGCGCGCGAATTACCGCCAGCGCGTGGAGGAAACCATTGCCAAGAACCCCACGGACGGTCCGGCGCAACTCCGCGACCTCCAACTGGAGCTCGATGACGGCCACATGGATCGCGCGGCGGATGCGGCGCGCCGTATCGCCGCCCTCAAGCCTGACCCGGCCCTCTTTTCTGACGCCGGGCGAGCGCTTCTGGGCTCCAATCAGAACGCCCTGGCCAAGGACCTCTTGCAGCGCGCCATGGCGGCGGCGCCCGCGCCTTCGCCGGATTTGCAGTTGGACCTGGCTATCGCCGTCTTTCGCGCGGACGGAGCCGCCGCCGGACTGGCCCGCCTGGACGATATGCCCGAAACAGGGCGCGACGGCGACTACTATTTGGCCCGCGCGCAGATGTTGAATGCCGCGGGGAAGCGAGATGAGGCCGCGTCGTCCCTGGAAATGGCCTTGCGCGCCTCGCCTAAACGGGCGGATCTTTACTGGCAGACGGCCGCGGTGCTGACCGCGGATCGCAAGAGCGCCGACGCGTTGAAGCTGCTGGATCGCGCAGCTGCTGGTTTGCCGGACGCTCGGGAGATCCCCCTGGCCAAAGCCATCGTGCTGGAACTCTCCGGTCAAACTGTCGAGGCATCCAAGGCGATGGAGGCGGTTCGCGTACGCTGGCCGGAGTGGCCGGCCGTCTGGGTGGCTCGCGGCATTGCGCTGAATACTCAGGGCGATTTCGTCCAGGCGTCGCAATCGCTCCAGACCGCCGCATCCCTGGGGGCGCGCGGCGCAGAGGCTTACTACTACCTGGCGGATTCGCTCCTCCGCGGCCAACCGGCTCAAGTTGAGGCGGCCGCCAAGGCTTCCGCCCAAGCCTTGGCGCTGGCGCCGTCGGATCCCTGGCTCCAGGTTCTGGCGGGACGCGTGGCCCTCCAAAAGGGCAATCACCAGGGCGCCGTGGGGCTATTCGAACAAGCCACCCGCCTGCGACCGGAATGGGCGCTGCCGCACAAGTTGCTGGCGCAAGCTTACCAGGCTCTCGGGCGAAAAGACGAGGCCGCCGCGGAACTGCGTAAAGCCCAGTCGTCCAGCGTCAAGGACGAGTCTCCGGCGTATCTGGCGGAATTGTTCCAATCGATACCGCCAAACGATTGGTAGACGGGCGTATCATCACGTATCGGCTGCCGTACCAAGCACGTATCGGGCTGTTTCCCGCAGCGATTCCGTCCCCGGCATGATAGGATATCCACCAAAAGCACAAGAGGGGATCGGAGATGTCCGTGATTACACCGGTGACCGACCGTGCTGTCGGGACCACGTACGGGGCGCCGTGGTTTCCGGAGACGGAAGATGACAAAGCAGCCGTTCAGGAACAGTTAGACCGGCTGCTCGCAAATCCAGCTTTCAAAAATAGCAAGCGCTATCCGGCGCTCTTGCGCTTCGCGGTGGAACGCGTACTCGCGGGCTACACCGATTCGGTCAAGGAGCGCACGATCGGCGTCGAGGTTTTCCACCGCAATCCAAACTACGACACGAATCAGGATCCCGTAGTTCGCACTACGGCTGTCGAAGTCCGCAAGCGCCTCGCTCAGTATTATGCCGACCCGGAACACTCCGGCGAACTCCGCATTGAGTTTCCGGCTGGATCGTACATGCCGGAGTTCCACATGCCGGTTCCGGCCGATG
>DATKOS010000157.1:0-37226 GCA_035524535.1 Bryobacteraceae bacterium | reverse complement strand
TGGCCGGACCAGGCGTCGTCCGCGCGCTCAGAGCGGCGCATGAGCAGCACGGCTTCGACAGGCGCGCGGGCGTGCACGAGGGCGACGGCGGCTTCGTAGTCGGGCATCACTTTATATGATGATCCCGAAGGGGGCGGTTCCGATTCGGGAAACGGGCCTTTGCTATAATGAGGGAGCCAACCGAAGGGCCGCAAGGCCCCTGCAACCCCGATGCGGTGAGGTGCGAGAGCGGTTGAATCGGGCGGTCTCGAAAACCGTTGAGGGGGTGACTCCTCCGTGGGTTCGAATCCCACCCTCACCGCCAGAATATTTCCTCTTTTTGATCAGTGGTTTGAAAATCGCTGATCGACGGCGCGATTCCTCAAAGACGCTGAATCCCGGCGCGGGCTGAGAGGCGACGCCTCGCAAGTACCGGCTGATGTGGCGAAATTCGCCGCGAAGAGGGGTTTTCTCTACCTAAAACAACTCGACAAGCCTTTTCCCCGGAAAACCCGTCACGGGATCCGTGCTGTTCCTTGCAGAGAAGACATCTCCTTCCCCCGTGGCTCCATTGGGCATTCGCGCAGATTGCAAATTTGACATGTACGGGTAAATGCCGTACATTCGGGAATAGGAGAGTACCCATGCATTCCCAGGAGCAAGGCCGCACCGCCCGTCTGGAAGCGCGCATCGCGCCTGAAGCTCTCGCGGTTGTGCGCCGCGCTGCGGAAATTCGGGGACGTTCGGTCAGCGATTTCGTTGTTGCCGCGGCACAGGAAGCTGCTACTCGCACCATCACGGAGACCGGGATCATTCGGCTGGCGGTTGAAGGCCAGCGGGAAATGGCGGCCCTGCTCCTGCACCCGCCCGCGCCGGGCCGGGCGCTGAAGAAGGCATTCCGGCGCCGGCGTGAACTCCTCGGCGGCAAATGACCGGGGCCCCGTTTCGGGTCGAACCGCTCTGCGATGCCCATGATCGCGCGTCGTTCGATTGCGGCGAAGAAGCCCTGAACCGGTATTTTCAGACGCAGGCCACGCAGGACATTCGCCGGCGCGTCGCCAATTGCTTTGTGGCTGTTGGAGCAGCGAGCGGTCAGATCGCGGCGTATTACACCCTGTCGGCAGCTAGTATTCCCATGACGGATCTGCCGCCCGACGAATCCAAACGATTGCCGCGCTATCCGGCCATTCCGGCAGTACGCATCGGAAGGCTGGCCGTTGACCGACGCTTTCAGGGACGCGGTCTCGGCGCGGCGATGCTGGCGGATGCCACGGCCAGAGTGATCCAGTCTGATATCGCCGCCGTTGTGCTGATCGTCGATGCGAAGAACGATGCCGCCATTGCGTTTTACCAGCGCCATGAATTCCGCCTGATCACAGGATCGCCTCGGACCCTGTTCCTGCCCATCGCTACAGCCCGCAAGTTCTTTCCGGGAAAAAGCTAAAATAGCCGCACGCGGCCGCATCTAGGGGAGCAAGAGTTGCGGATCGTCGCGGGCCATTTTGTGGCGGCAAACCGGGGCGGGGACATTACAGGAGCGGCCCCGGTCTTTGTGGCGGTTGCGCGCCACAAATAGCTATTCCTCGCATCGGCCGTCGCTCCGAGGGGCGCTCTGGCTTTTCAGAAGCCGGGCAGGCCCGCTCGCGTCGCGGGGGTACAATGGCACCGCGTGGCTGAGAAGCAGAAGACCAAATCGAAGGCCGTGCTCGATCCGGTGGCGGCTTATGAGTTGCTGGCTCCGGCGTTCGCGCGGGTGTCGGAAGGGCGGCGCGCTTACCTCGATGCGGTGGAGCGGCTGGTGGTGGAAACCATGCCGGCGCCGGCCGAATCGTTGCTGGATATCGGCGCGGGGGATGCCAGCCGCAGCCTGCGCATCGCTAGAGCCGCAGGCATCGGGCAAACGGTACTCCTCGAGCCCAGCGCGGCCATGCGCCAGGCTTGGCCGGCAGGCCTGACGGCGTGGGAGATCCGCGCGGAACAATTGGCCACGCGGCAAGGGCGCTTCGACGCGATCACCTGCCTTTGGAACACCCTGGGCCATATCTTCCCCGGCGGCGCGCGCGCCGAGACGCTGCGCCAATGCGCGCGTTTGCTGGCGCCCGAGGGCAGGGTGTTCCTGGATGTTTGCCACCGCTACAATGCCAGCCACTACGGCGCGTGGAAAACGGCCGCGCGCTTCGTCCGCGACCGCTTCGCCGCTTGCGGCGCAACCGGCGACGTGGAGGTTCAATGGAACACCGGCGGCGGCGTGTGCCGCACCTTGGGACACGTGTTCACGGCGCCGGAACTATTGGCGCTATTTCGCGGGGCCGGGCTGCGCGTGGAGCGGCGGTATGTGGTGGACTACGCCAACGGCGCGGTCCGCAAGTGGGCGTGGCAGGGCCATCTGCTCTACGCGCTGCGGCGGTGAAGCGGCGTCCATCTCAACGGCGGCCCTAGGAGCGTGCGCGCTTGACGAGCAGCTCTTCACCCAGTGGGATGGAGGCCAGTGTCCGGGCGATTCTCACCGCGGCTTGCCCGTCCCCGTACGGATTTCGCATGCCCGCAAGCGATGCTCGAAATTCGGCATCCGTGGCAGTGGCCAAAGCCGCAAGGATGGACTCGGCCGCGGCATCCGCGTGCAGGACATTGCGGCCATGCTCACGGCCGCGTTGGCGAATGCCCACGTTGATGGCCGGCACGGCGAACGATGCCGCCTCCATGATTCCGCTGCTCGAATTGCCGAGCAGCGCGCCGGCCAGGCGGAGAAGGCTCCAGTAGGCGATGGGGTCTAGGTTGACGAACACGTGACAGCCGGCTCGGTCCGCCACAAAGGACCGGGCCCGATCGATGAGGCCGCGGCTTCCCGCGTCCGCATTTGGGTAGCAGAAAAGCAACTGGCGCGGAATCCGCGCGAGAGCATCGAAGAGCGCTCCGCTCTCGCGCGTGGTATCCCGCGCGATGGTGGCGGGGTGGTACGCAACCAGCACCGGCCCGGCGGCGATCTCCACTCCCAGCCGCGCCTGAAGCTCCTCCCGGCTTAATAGCGGGCTGCGCGCCAGATGATCCAGCGACGGCGCGCCGGCGCAATGCACGCGCCACGCTTCCTCTCCCATGGCGATCACGCGGGCCCGCGCTGTTTCCGTGGAGGTGAAGTGGATGTGGCTGAGTTTGGTGAGGGCATTGCGGACCGCGTCGTCGATAGCGCCCTCGCTGATCTCGCCGCCCTCGATATGCGCAATCGGAATGCGCAGCGCCAGAGCGACGGCGGCGGGCGCGAGCATCTCATAGCGGTCGGCGATGAGCAGAAGAAGATCGGGGCGGAGGCGTCCGAGGCAATCGGCGAGCCCGAGAGTGGCCACGCCGATGGTTTTCGCCATGCCGACATCGGTGTCCGAACTGAGGAGGCACTCGATGCGCGCGTCGATAGCGAAGCCGGCCTTTTCGATCTCCGCGGCGGTACATCCGAACTCGGGAGAAAGGTGCGGCCCCAGCGCGATCACCCGCAAATCGACGTCGGGGCGCGAGGCAAGCTCCTTCAGGGGCCAGTAGAGGTGGCTGAAATCGGCGCGCGAACTTGTGACGGCGGCGATGGTGCGCTTCATGCGCGTCGGGTCCAAGCGGCGGCGGTTGCGAGCCCGGCGGCCGCGCCTCCCGCCCCCGTAACGAGAACCGATTCGCCGGCCGGATGGGCCGCGGCGGAGTTCAGCGCACCAGCGCGGCGCGTTGGATGGAGGAAATGCTCCCGGATCGGATTCAAGCTAACATTCTGGCACGATCCTCGCGCGCCTAGCGCCGCGGCATCGGTTCGCGGCATGGGGCGCTCAATCAGACCGGCGCTACCGGTAGAGCTTCTCGAGTCTTGCCAGCGCGTCCTCCATGCGCTGCGGGTTCTCCAGAACTCCGGCGAAGACGTCGCCCTTCTCCGCGAAGCGCTCGCGCGCATTGCCGATATGAAACTGCGCGGGGCGCAGCCCGTGCTTTACCTCGCTCCATTCGAGCGGCGTGGCCACCGGCGCGCCGGGGTAAGCCCGCAGCACGTAGGGCGCGGAGATGGTTTTCGAATAGCCGTTCTGCAGATAGTCGAAGTAGACCCGGCCCTTCTTGCGCTTCTCCACCGCGCGCGGCGTGGTGAAGAGATCAGGCTGTTCCGCAATGGCCAGGCGGGAGATCAGCTCCGCGAAGGTGCGTGTCTGCTCGTAGGAATAGACCGGCGCCACGGGGATGTAGATATGCATGCCATCGCCGCCGGTGGTCTTGGGATATCCGGCCAGGCCAATGCGGTCCAGCGTGCGTTTCACCAGCAGCGCCGCGTCCACAATCTTGTCGAACGGGCACTCGTATGGGTCCAGATCGATGAGAATGAAGTCCGGATTCTCCAGCGCCGGGGCGCGGCTCATCCAGGGGTTCTGGTCGATGCAGCCGAGGTTCACCAGGTAGAGGAGGCTGGCGCGATCCTGCGCGAAGGCGAAGGTGATGGGCTTGCCGGCGTGGTCCGAGGGGATGCTCTGGGTGCGCAGCCAGGGCGGGAATTTGTCGGCCACGTTCTTCTGGAAGAAGTACTCCTTCTTGATGCCGTCGGGATAGCGCTTCAAGGAGAGGGGACGGTCCTTGAGGTAGGGCAGAATCAGGCCGGCGATCGCGGCGTAATAGTTCAGGACGTCGCGTTTGGCGTAGCCCTCGTCGGGATAGAAGAGCTTCGGCAGGTTGGTGAACTTGAGCGAGTGGCCGTCGATTTCGCGCAGCGATTCCTTGGCGTCCGGCGGGAGAAACTCAGCGGTCCCGATGGCCGCGCTTTCGCGCCGCGCGTGGCGGCCGGGAACGTCCTCGCGCAAGCCCACGAACACGGGCGCGCGCAGGCGATTGTCGGGCGTCCACTCGGCGTACTTCACCTGGCAGGCGAGTTCCGGCCTGACCCACGTCATGCCGCGGTCCGGTTTGGGGCGTTCGGCGAAGGGGCACGCGCCGGTGACCAACGGCTTGAGGCGCGCGTAAATGGCGGCCAGCAGCTTCGCGTCGAATCCCGTGCCCACGTTTCCGGCCCAGCGCAGCTCGCCCTCCTCGTACACGCCCAGAACGAGGGCTCCGAAGAACTCCCGGTTCCCTTGCGGCTCGGTGAATCCGCCGATGGCGAACTCCTGTTCGTTGGCAATCTTGACCTTCACCCATTCGCGGCTGCGGCGGCTCTCATACACGCTGGCGGCGCGCTTGCCCACAATGCCCTCCAGCTCGTGGGCGCGCGCCGCTTCCAGCAGATCCCGGCCCGCGCCGGGGAACGCCGCCGAAATCCGCAGGGTTTGGTCCGGCGTGACCAGCGCCTCCAATGCGCGGCGGCGGTCCGCCAGAGCCGCGCCGCGCAGATCGTAGCCCTCCGCATAGAGAAGATCGAAGGCATAGTAGACCACGGGCGCGGATCGCGTCAGATGGGCGATGGCATTGGGGTCCGTGTTGGCGATGCGCGGCTGGATGAGGTGGAACCGCGATGCGCCCTTCGGATCGAGCGCCACGATTTCCCCATCCAGAATCGCCTGGCCGGCGGCCACGTTGTGAGGAATGGCCGCGAGCTCGGGGTACTGGCGCTCGGAGCGCTGGCCGCTGCGCAAGACCAGGCGCAGTTCCTCGCGGTCAATGTAGGCGAGCGCGCGCACGCCATCCCACTTGATTTCGAACAGCCAGTCCTCGCCATTCGGCGGCTGCCCGGCAAGCGTGGCCTTCATGGGTTCGAAGACGCCGGGCATTTCGGCCTTGCGCGCGCCCTTGAGCGCGGCGATATCGAAGGACGGCTTCTTCCGCCGCGTCCGCGCGGGCGGGGCGGCGGCCGCCGGGGCCGCCGCTGAAGCGCGCCGCGCGGGCTTGCTCTCCCACACGCGGTCCGAGGGGCCGGCGGTCTTGCGCTTGTCCTTGCGCGCCGGCAGATTGCGCGCAATTTCCTCCTGCGTGCGCCCGGAGAGCACGCTGTGCGCTTGGCTTTCCACGTCCCAGCCCGGGGTGGCGAACGCATCGCGCTTCTTGATGATGAGCCATTCGTTACCCTTGCCGCGTCCGCGCATCAGAACCAGGGCGAAATCGCCGTTGAGCTTCTCGCCGTGCAGCCGGAACTTCAGGTCGCCCCGCGCCATCTGTTCGGCGCCGCCGGCGTCGCCCAGCAGCTCAAACCATCCGCGGTCCCACAGCATCACGCTGCCGGCTCCATAATTGCCCTTGGGGATGTTGCCCTCAAAGCTCCCATACTCCAGGGGATGGTCTTCCACATGGGCCGCGAAGTGCCGGGCCGCGGGGTCCAGGGTGGGGCCCTTGGGTACGGCCCAGGACTTCAGAACGCCGCCGATCTCCAGGCGAAAATCGTAGTGCAGGCGTGTGGCATCGTGACGCTGCACGCAGAAGTAATTGCCGCCAGGGGAACTCCCGAGGCTGGGAGGAGGTTCGGGCGTGTTCTCGAACCGGCGCTTGGCGGAGTATTCTTCGAGCGGCATAAGCGCTTGTCCCTCCTCTGTTTACATCTTATTCGCGAATGTAGTAAATTGGGATGCGCCGGGGGGAACATTTATGGCATCCAGTGTTTGGAAGGGGCACCTCACCTTTGGGCTGGTTTCGTTCCCCGTGCGCTTGTTCAGCGCGGCGCGCAGCGAGACCATTTCGTTTAACCTGCTACATAAGCACGACCACTCCCGAATCAAGCAGGTCACCTATTGCCAGGCGGAGGAGAAGCCGATTCCGCGGAGCGAACTGGTGAAGGGCTACGAATACGAAAAAGACCATTACGTGGAGATCGAGGACGAAGACATCAAGAAGGTGGCGCCCAAGACCGCCAAGGTAATGGAGATTTTGGAATTCGTCAAAGCGGACCAGGTGGACCCGCTGTATCTGGAGAGCTCCTATTACGTGGCGCCGGAGGAGGGCGGGGAAAAGCCGTACGCGCTCCTGTTCCAGGCGCTGAAGGAATCGCAGTTCTACGCGCTCGCCAAGGTGGCCATGCACAACCGCGAGCACATCATTGTGCTGCGGCCCGGCTCCAAGGGCATTCTCTCCCACACGATGTTCTACCAGGATGAAATCCGCCAGGTGGACGAGTTTCGCACCGATACCAGCCTGGTGAAGGAGAAAGAGCTGGCCATGGCCAAGATGCTCATCTCCTCCCTGGAAGCCGAATTCGAGCCGCAAAAGTACCACGACGGATACCGCGCGAGCCTTCGCAAGATGATTGAGGACAAGGTGGAAGGGCGCAGCGTGGTGGAAACGCCGGCGCCGCACGTGGCCCCGGTGATCGACATCATGGAAGCGCTGAAGAAGAGCCTGGCGGAGAAGCGCAAGCCGGTGGCCGCGGCGGCCGCCGCGGATGGCGCCGAAGAAGCGGCGGCCCAGGCCCCAAAGAAGCGCGTGCGAAAGACGGCGGGTTCGTAGGGCGCGCGGATTGGGGCGGTTCGTGCGCGCAGCCGGCTTCGCGCCGGCCCGGCATCAGCCCTTGATGGCCGCGTCCACCGTATCGTAGAACGAAAAGACCGTATCCAGCAGGCTCATGTGAAAGGCGTCAAACACATGGCCGGAGGCGCCCGCCATGCGCATTTCGCATCCGGCGGCGTGGATCTTGTTGAAGCTGGAAATGAAACGGCCGATCCCCGTGCTATCAATGCCGGTAATGCCGGAAAGGTCGAAAATGATGGTGCGGTTGCCCTGGCGGAGCACGTCCTCCACCTCGTGAACAATCGGTTCGCTGGCGGGTCCCATCATCACCCGCCCGGTTATGGTCACCACCGTCACGCGCGGGGCGACCTCTTTGTGCGTAATCTCCATCGGCATCGAAGCGACTAGTGTAAGACGGCGCGGGCGGCGCGCGCTAGTGGGGCCGCCCGGCCGGACGGGCGCGTGCGTGCTTCCATGTTCTAATTCCAATATGCCGCCGCGCAAGATGACGCTCGCGCCGCTCATCGCCGCCACCTACTTTATCGTGGCCGGCGGGCCGTTCGGGCTGGAGGACATCGTCGCGAAATCAGGCTACTCCAGCGCGCTGCTCATCCTGCTGCTCACGCCGCTGCTGTGGGCCCTGCCCACGGCGCTGATGGTCAGCGAACTGGCCAGCGCGGTACCCCAGGAGGGCGGCTACTACGTTTGGGTAACGCGCGCGATGGGCCCGTTCTGGGGCTTTCAGGAAGCCTGGCTATCGCTCGCGGGAAGCATATTCGATATGGCCATCTACCCCACGCTCTTCGTGGAATACCTGGGCCATTTCGCCCCGGCGGCCACGGCGGGCGCGCGGGGCCTCTCGATCGGCGTGTCCCTGGTGGCGGTGTGCGCCGCCTGGAACCTGCTCGGCGCCCGCGCCGTGGGCATCAGTTCGGAATACATGGGCATCCTGCTGATGAGCCCATTCCTGCTCCTGAGCGCTTATGCGCTCTTCCACCACGCGGCCGGCGCCGCGCACCCGGCGCCGTGGAAAAGCGATCTGCTGGGCGGCGTGCTGGTGGCCATGTGGAACTACATGGGCTGGGACAACGCCTCCACCATCGCGGGCGAGGTGGAGCGGCCGCAGCTAACCTACCCGCTCGCCATGTTCGGCGCCGTTCTGCTGGTCTCGTTCACCTATGCCATTCCGGTGGGCGCGGTGGCGCTGACCGGCCTCGACGCCGCTTCCTGGACTTCGGGCGGCTGGGCGGACGTGGGCCGCGCGGTGATGGGGAGCGCCGGGGCGGGGAATGCGGTTGCCTTCGCCATCACCGTAGCCGCCATGCTGGGTGCGGCCGGAACCATGAACACGCTCACCATGGCGTACTCCCGCCTGCCGGCAGCCATGGCGGGGGACGGCTTCCTGCCCGAGCCCCTGGCGCGGCAAAACGCGCGCACCGGCGCCCCAACTGTGGCCATCCTGGCTTGCGCGGCCGTGTGGGCGCTGTGCCTGGGGCTGAGCTTCGTGAAGCTGGTGGTTCTGGATGTCCTGCTAACCGGCCTGAGCATCCTCCTTGAGTTCGCGGCTCTGGTGGCGCTGCGCCTTCGCGAACCGGATTTGCCCAGGCCCTATCGCGTGCCCGGCGGCCTGGCGGGCGCCGCGGCGCTGGGACTGCCGCCGCTGGCGCTGCTGGCGATCACGGCGCTACGCAGCCAGGTGGAACGGGTGGGGCCCGTCAACGGCCTGCAACTCGGCGCGCTTTGCATCGCCGCGGGCGTGGCGTCGTATTTCTGGTCCCGGCGCGGGCGCGCGCGTCGGATAACATAAGTACAGGGAGTTGGCTCGGGGCTGGGTTGTTTGCACAGGGCTATCTGCATGGAGCCGTTCGCACAGATCCGCGGTACCGGACCTTCGCGCCGCGCGTTCCTCGTGATGCCGGCGGCGTTTGCCGGGCTGATGGCTCTTTACGCGCGCCGTGAGCGGCCGCTGCCCGACGCCAACCAGAAGGGCAACGGCGGTCCGGTGGAACTCGTGGTGTTCCCGGATCGCGGAAAGAACGGGAGGACCGTGGTCATGGACAAAATCGTCAAGCCGGACGCCGAATGGCGCAAGGAACTCACGCCCGAGGAGTACGCCGTGGCGCGGCAAAAAGGAACCGAGCGCGCCTTCACCGGGCGCTACTGGAACAATCACGACGCCGGCATGTACGTTTGCGCGTGTTGCGGAACGGCCCTCTTCCGCTCCGAGGAGAAATTCGATTCCGGCACGGGGTGGCCGAGCTTCTGGGCCCCGGCCGCGGGACAGAACGTGGAGACCGAGGCGGACAACAGCCTCTTCATGGAGCGCACCGAAGTCCTGTGCGCGCGGTGCGACGCGCACCTGGGGCACCTGTTCGACGACGGTCCGGCGCCCACCAACCAGCGCTACTGCATCAATTCCGCCGCGCTGCGCTTCATTCCGGAAGAGAAATAGCGCGCCGATTCAGTGGCGGTTGATCAGGCTGGCCACGTAGCCCGCTCCGAAGCCGTTGTCAATGTTGACCACGGTCACGTTGCTGGCGCAACTGTTCAGCATTCCCAGCAGCGCCGCCAGGCCGTGGAAGCTGGCGCCGTAGCCCACGCTGGTGGGCACCGCGATCACGGGGCAGGAGACCAGGCCTCCCACCGCGCTCGGCAGCGCGCCCTCCATGCCGGCGCACACCACCACCACTTTCGCCTCCGTCAATTGCTCGCGGCTGTTCATCAGGCGATGGATGCCGGCCACGCCGATGTCGTGAATGGCCACCACTTCATTGCCCATCGTTTCCGCCGTGAGGCGGGCTTCCTCGGCGACCGGCATATCGCTGGTTCCCGCGCACACCACGGCGATGCGCCCCGCGCCGCGAACCGTGCGGTCGCGCCAGATGCGCACCACCCGCGAAAGTGGAAAATACTCGCTTCCCGCCAGCCGCTCCGTCACCATGGCCGCGCAGGTGGCATCGGCCCTGGTGATCAGCACGTTCGGCGCGTTTTCGTACAGCCGCTCGGCGATGGCCGTGGTTTGCTCCGGCGTCTTGCCTTGCGCGAAGACCACCTCGGGCATGCCGTGGCGCAGGGCGCGGTGGTGGTCCACCTTGGCAAATCCCAAATCCTCGAACGGCATGTGGCGCATCCGCTGCACGGCGGCATCCACCTCCACTTCGCCGCTGCGTACCTGTTCGAATAATGCCCGAATCTGCTCGCGATCCATGAGGCCAGAATATCAGACCGCGCCGTGGCGCCTTTCTTACCTTTCCCAGCCGTCGTTTACACAGCTCTTATAGGACTGTCATCAAACCTCAACTAGGAAGAAAGTACCAATAGTTAAAGCACGTTTTATGAGTTTCAGTCTATTGTTCCCCGGCCACGCCCTGGCCCATCATAGGTGGTTGGTATGACCGCTCCCAGCATCGTTTCGCCGCTTATCCCGACCGCACCCGACCGGCGCGACAGCAATCGCTTCCCGTTTCAGGAGCAGGTTCGATACCGGGTGCTCGGGGGACGCCCACCAGCGGCGGAAGCCCTTGGGCGGACCATCGACATGAGCAGCAGCGGCATTCTGTTCACCACCCAAAGTGAACTGCCGCACGGGAGGCTGGTGGAACTTTCCGTAAACTGGCCCGCGCGTCTTGGCGGCGTTTGCCCGCTGCAATTTGTCGCGGTGGGGCGCATCATCCGCTCCAACAGCTCCTGCGCGGCGGTCCGAATTCGCAAATACGAGTTCAAGACGCGCAGAACGGAATCGTCTCCGCAACCCCGCCTGGCTGCTACGCCGTAGCTCAAATGGTACTTGCCACCGGCTTCGGGGGGCCGCTATACTTACAATTCCGTTGAGAAGTTTATGACGGTACGCGACGAATCCGACCCCTTGGCGCCCCAGCGGGAGGCCGCCTTCTTTTACGGTCTATTCCTGAGGGGACATGATCTGGACACGCTCAGGCAGGATATTGACGTGCCCCGCACCATGCTGGAGAAGTGGATGCGCGCGCACGATTTTGAAGCTTCCTTCCGCGACAACCTGCACCGGGTGTACAACTACCGCAAGCAAGTACTGGCCATTTTCGACGGCTTGATCTCCAACGAGCAGCTCCAGCCGCGCCTGCAGTAGCCCCCACCTTGCCATTCCGTTTTAGAACGCCTTGAGTATGGCTGCGCCCGCCGCGCCCCGCGCTTATGGCGCGAGCAGGCGATGGTCCGGGCAATCTAGCTCGATGGCTTCGTGGATGCGCCCCGGCAGATCCATCCCATGCTTCGCCAAGAAGGGCAGGATGGAGAAAAGCCGCTCCTGCAGATGGCCTTCGGGGTAGATGAGGTTGTGCAAAGCGGTAGCGTCCCGCGACGCACGCTCGTCACGCAACAGCGATTCGCGCCCGGCTTTGCGGCCGATCTTCTCAATCTGGTAGCGGATTTTGCTGGCGCTCCGGTCCAGCGCGCTCACCAGCGACCCATCGAACCCGCGCATCTCCGCGCGCAGCCGCTCGATGGCCGCATCGATGGCCGTGGAGGCTCCCTGCAAGGCGCCGGAAAGCTGCGGCGGCGTCAGCTTGGCCGAAATGCGTTCGCGCAGCGCCGCTTCGCCATGGAAGAAATCCGGCAGCGAAAGGCCGTAGCGCGCGAACAGCTTCTCACTGCGCGCGTCCAGAATGGTGAAGCCGGTGCGCGGCGCCGCTACCGGCATGCGCCCCAAGAGCGCGCTGTAGATGATCTCGGATTGCGCCAGGTAGGCGATTTCCGCCGCGCCGCCGATGTAGGCCACCGTGGGGAACATGGAATCCTGTACCACGGGCCGCAACAAAGCGTTCGGAGAGAGAGCGTCCGCGCGGTCCTGCAGCTCGCCCGCGCGGAGCTTGCGCCCATTCACGAAGTACTCATCGCCGTGACGCCGCAGCGCCAACCGCTTGCCCTCTTCCAGCAGGAACACCAGCGAGGTGTGGTCTTCCACGTGAACTTGCGTGTGGTAGCCCGCCGCCGTCAGTTCCTTGCCGCGTTCCGCCAGCCGCGCGGAAAGACCCGCCGCTTGGTCCACCGCCCACCGCATGGCCGGCGCCGCCAGCGCCCGGAACTCTGGCAGCATGGGATCCACTTGCAGCATCTCGAAACCCCGGAGCAATTGCCGCAGCAGCGCGCCGAAGCCTTCGCCCATGGAAACGCCCGGCGGATAAGCTTCCGCCACCATGGCCGCGGCTTCCTCCGCGAACGGGAGGCTGCCCATCGCCTCGCGCAGCGGCCCAACCGGCGGCGCGGCCAGCGTGACGCCGCCCACCGGCCGCGCGCCCGCGGAATAGTCTACCCGGATTTTCGCCGGACGGTTCTCCACGCCGAACGCCCACACGTGGTTCACTTCGGCGAAATCGTGGTCTTCGGTGGCCAGCCAGAATACTGGAACGGCCTCTTGCCCGTTGGCCGTAAGATACGCGGCCAGCTTGATGGCGTGCAGGGCCTTGTACAGCGTGTACGCCGGGCCGCCGAAAAGCCCTACCTGCTGGCCGGTGAGGACGGCTACCGTGCCCGGTTTCGCCAGCCGCTGCAGAAGCGGGCTTCCCGCGTTGTTGCGGGCCAGGGCGGCCACCAGCGCCGCGCGCCGTTCCGCCGGAAACTCAATTTCCGCCGCCGCCGCGCGAAACGATTCGAGATCCCGAAACGGATGGCGGTAAAAACGGGTAACCCGGTCCGGATGGTATAGAACATCCAGCGCCAGACGCGACATGGCGGGCAACTCGGACTGGCGGACGCAACTACAGTGCATGACTTTGGGATCAGATTTTCAGATGTTCGCTAAACCGGGCCGGATTCACTAACCGTTTGGCAGGTAGCGTGAAATGTCGTTGTACAGTACGAATGCCACCACCAGCATGATGAACACGAATCCAACCTTGAAAACCGCTTCCTTCACGTTCAGGCTGAGATCGCGATGCATCGCCATCTCCACCAGCAGCATCATGATGAGGCCGCCGTCCAGCACCGGAATCGGCAGCAGATTGAAGATCGCCAGGTTCAGGCTGACCGCGGACATGAAGCCCAAATAAGCAGACGGCCCCTCCCGCGCCGCGTCGCCGGAAAGCTCCGCGATGCCGATCGGTCCGGTGAGGTTCTTGGCCGACATGCGCCGCTGCACCATGCCTTCCAGGAAATTGCCGATCATGGTGGCGCCCTTGGCGTTCTCGCTCAGCGATTCATTCAAGGCCGCGGGGAAGGAGAGACGCGTGTCAATGTAATGCGGCTTCAGCGCGGGACCCACGCCGATCATCCAGCGGGCCGGGCCATCCTTCTTATCGAAAACCGGGGCCACGCTGACCGTCCGCTTCTTGCCGTCGCGGTCAAAGAGAATCTGCAGCGGTTTGCCGCCGCTCGTCTCGGTCACGTTGTGCAGCTTGTTGACCGAGTCGATGGTCTGGCCGTTCACCGTGAGCACCACATCTCCGGGCTTTAAGCCGGCCTTCCCGGCGGGCATGTCGCCATCCACGCTGTATAGTTCCACTTCGCCGCGCTTGTCCCATCCGGCCGAACCCACGCCGGAGCGCTCGCTCAAAGTCGGCGTGACCTCCACGTCCACATCGCGCCCGCCCCGTTCCACCGTCAAAGCCAGGGTACGGTACGCGCTCACGGCTTCCTTCAGCTTCACGTCATCCCACGTGGGGTTCTCTTCGGAGCCCATCTTAACAATGCGGTCGCCCGGCTGAATGCCCGCCTTGGCGGCCGGCGAATCCGGGAGCACATCGCCAATCACCGCTTCCTCATCCGCATGGGACAGCTTCGGGTAGGTGACCATGTAGAGCCCGGTGAGCAGCCCGATGGCCAGGAAGACGTTCATGGCCGGCCCCGCCGCCGCGATGATCAGGCGCTGCCAGCGGGGTTTCGCGAGCAGGCTGCGCGGATCGTCGGGCACGCTGTTCTCGGCCCCCTGCTCGCCGGACATTTTCACGTAGCCGCCGAAGGGGATCAGCGAAAAGCGAAAATCCGTTTCGCCGCGCCGGAAGCCGAAGAGCCGCTTGCCGAAGCCGAAGCTGAAGGTTTCCACCTTGACGTCAAAGAAGCGCGCCGCCCAGAAATGGCCCGCCTCATGAATATTGATCATGACGCCGATCAGCACCAGCACCCACAGGATGTCTTCGAAGCTCTGGATCAGTTCCAAATGCATAGGTGAACTCAGACGGCGGCCGCGGCCCGGGATTCCACCAGGGCGAGGGCTTGCCGCCGCGCGGCCCGGTCTATCTCCAGCACGTCGGCTACCGTAGCGGGCGTCCTGTCGGGCATCCGCTCCAGCGTCTCCCGAACAATATCATATATCGACAGATATCCGATTCGTCCCGCCAGGAAAGACTCTACGGCGATTTCGTCGGCCGCGTTCAAAATGCACGTGGCCGAGCCGCCGGCTTCCTGGCACTGGTAAGCCAGGCGCAGGAGCGGGAATTTCCCGAAATCGGGGGGCAGAAAGTCCCATTGGCGCGCCTGCGTCCAGTCGATTCTGGGAACCGGGGCGTCGCGCCGATCGGGGTAGGTAAGGGCGTATTGGATCGGCATGCGCATGTCCGTGGCGCAAACCTGTGCAATCACGCTGCCATCCCCGTATTCCACCATGGCATGCACGGTGGATTGGGGATGCACCACCACGCTTACCTGGGCGGGCGAAAAGCCGAACAGCCAGCACGCCTCGATCACCTCGAAGCCTTTATTCATCAACGTAGCGCAATCGATTGTGATGCGCTTGCCCATCTTCCATGTTGGATGATCGAGAGCCTGCTCCGGCGTCACGGTGGCCAATTGGGCCGCGGGCGTATTGCGGAAAGGACCGCCGGAAGCCGTCAGAATCAGCTTGGAAACCTGGTCCCGGCCGCCGGCTCGCAGGCACTGGTGCGCGCCGTTGTGTTCGCTGTCGATGGGTACGAGGAGCGCGTTATGGGCCTTGACGGCCTCCATTACCAGCTTCCCGCCGGAAACCAGGGCCTCCTTGTTCGCCAGGCCGATTCGTTTGCCCAGAACCGCCGCCTCATAAGTGGCTTCCAGACCCGCCACGCCCACAATGGCGGAAATAACTGTGTCCGCTTCCGGCGCCGTGGCAACTTGCACGAGGCCGCCCGGTCCGGAGAGGATCTCCGGCCAATCGGGGCGGGGAAGTCCGCTATCGGTGAGCGCCGCGGCCAGTTGATCCGCGGTAGACGGGTCCGCTACCACCGCCGCCTTGGGACGGAATTCCGAAATTTGGGAGGCTAGCAGCTTGGCATTTTGCCCGGCCGCCAAGGCGTGAACCCGGTATTCCCCAGCCCCCCGGCGCACCACGTCCAGGGTGTTTGTCCCAATGGAGCCGGTGGAACCCAAAATGGTGAGAGTTTTCATGGGAATGGCGTTCGGGGCCGCGCCGCGAAGTCGCGCAACCACATAATATCACGCATCCCGCTCCCCACCAGAGGGTTGACGCAGGTCTTGAGGCGCTCCGAGGGAGACAAAACAGCCGTCAGACGGCAACTGCTGAGAGGACCATGGGGACTGCTGCGAGAGGAAGTAAAAAAAGCGCCGGGGAGGCTTTCAGGGGTCTAAATACTTCCTAGTTAGAGGTTAGTCTCGCTTTGGTGGGAGTTTTTCCTCCCCGGCTTCATTCCAATATTAGTATATTCCGATTTTGGAATCAACAAAAATCTGTAGTGAATTTACGGATTTTTTACCTCGACCCCCGCGAACCCCTCCAACACCTTGATTGTAGAGCACATATCGTCCTCTCCGTAGCCCGCGGCGATGGCCGCTTGGAAGAGTTGACGGGTCAATCCGGTCATCGGAAGGGGCACTCCGAGCTCCGCACCCGACTCCAGCATGAGTCCGATGTCCTTGTTCATCCACTTTGTCGAGAACTTCGGGTCGAAGTCCCGGCGCAGGACATACGGCGCCTTGAACGCGATCAGGCCGGATTTGGCGGCGCTGTTCTCCAGGATTTCCAGCATGAGGTTCAGTTCCACGCCGCCCTTGGCGGCCAGCACCATGCCCTCATTGAACGCCATCAGCAAGTTGCCCAGAATCAGGTTCTGCGTGAGCTTCGCCTGAAGACCCATGCCCGCCGCGCCGCAGAAGTAGAGCCGCTTTCCCATGGGCTCAAACAGAGGCTTCACGCGCTCGAACACCGCCTTATCGCCGCCAATCATGAAGGTCAGCGTTCCGCCCTCCGCGCCAGGCACGGATCCCGTGCAAGGTGCGTCGAGAAACTCGACACCTTTGGTTTTGAGAGCGTGGCCGATCTCGCGGCTGGCGCTGGGCCCGATGGTGCTGGCATCCGCAACCACGCTGCCCGCCGAGGAGGATTCGATGATGCCGTTCTTGCCGAGGATCACCTCGCGCGACATGGCGGTGTCTCCGACGCACAGGAACATGCACTCGGCTCCCGCCGCGGCCTCGCTCGGTGTGGCGCACGCCCGTCCACCGGCTTCCTTGGCCAGCTTCTGAGCCTTGCCGCCCGAGTGCGACCACAATGCCACGTCGTGACCCGCGCGCAGGAGGTTCCTGGCCATCGGGTACCCCATGATTCCCAGTCCGAAGAACGCGATTTTTGCCATAAGCCCCAGGATACAACGGCCTTAGGTATAAAGTCGGTGAACCCTGGCCCCGATGCCGCACAGGATCTCGTAGGGAATTGTCCCGGCGTCGTCCGCGATGTCCTGGGCGTCGATCCTTGCGCCGCCCTCCTCGCCAAGCAGCGTAACCTCGTCGCCCGGCCGCAGAGCCGTCGCATGGGTCAGGTCAATCGTGGTCAGGTCCATCGACACAGCGCCCAGAATCGGCGCGGGCCGTCCTGCCGCGAGCATTCGCCCCCGGTTCGATAGGCTCCGCATCACCCCATCCGCGTAGCCCGCGCCCGCCACGCCGATCCGCATCGGCCTGGGCGCGCGGAACGTTCCTCCGTATCCGACCAGGGCGCCCTCGGGAATTTCCTTCACCGTCACAAGCCGGGCCTTCCATGTGAGGGCTGGCTTCACGGCCAGATGTTGGGGCGGGGCGGCGCCGCGGGTCCGCGGAACATAGCCGTAGAGCGAGATGCCGGCGCGGACCATGTTGCAGAAGGTTTCGGCGCGGCCGTGCGCGAAAGCGCCGGTACTCGCGGCGTGGAGATAGCGCGGCTTCACTCCAGCATCGCAGAGCGCGTCCAGGATCTCGCGGAAACGGGCAGTTTGTTCGGCGGTCTGCGTGGAGGAGAAGTCGGAGGGGGAGGCAAGGTGCGTCAGCAGGCCCTCGAGCGAGGCGTGGGGCGTTTCGGCGATCGTAGCGAGGATCTCGGAAGCCTCGGCGCGAGTCCCCAAGCGGCCCATGCCGGAATCGATCTTGAGGTGGTACGCGATGGGAGAGCCGGCCAGGCGAGCGGCCGAGTCGAGTTCGCGGATCTGTTCGAGCGAATGCACCGCCGGAGTAAGTTGGAAGGCGGCGAGCGCTTCCGCTTCGTAGGAGAAGTAGCCGCCCATAACCAGGATGCGTGGTGCGGCGACCGCGGCCTCGCGCAGAGCGATGCCTTCTTCGACGGAGCTGACGCAGAGCCACCGCGCCCCGGCCGACGCGAGCGCGCGAGACACCTCGATCATCCCGTGGCCGTAAGCATTGGCTTTGACCACGGCCGCAACCTGGCTGCCCGGCTCCGCGACGGCTTTGATGCTTTGGAAATTGGAGACAATCCGGGGCAGGGAAATGGCAGCGTAGGTGCGGAAGGGCGAGGACACAAGGCTATTCTAGCGGGCCGCGCGCTCCGAAACATTCGGGGCGGAATTTAGCATGTTCGTGGTTTGCTCCGCTCCTCATATTAGTCGAGATTTTGGGCTAACCAAACGTGAAGAACATCGTAATATAGAATGTCTATATATGGATTTGCTTCAAGGAACGTTGGACATGCTGGTGCTCCGCACGCTGGTTTTTGGCCCGTTGCACGGTTACGGCATCGCCAAGGCGATCCGAAGCGCGTCGGATGAGGCGTTCGATATCGAGTTCGGATCGCTCTACCCGGCGTTGAAACGGTTGGAGCTGAAAGGCTGGTTGGCTTCCCGCTGGGAGACCTCCGAAAGCAACCGGCGCGCGAAGTTCTACAGGCTCACGCCGGCGGGGCGGAAACAGCTTGCCGCGGAGCACGCGAAGTGGTCGGACTTCGCCGGGGCGGTGCGGCGCGTGATGGGCCCGGCGCCAGGAGAAGCTCAATGACCTGGAAATACCTGATTCCGCGCTTCCGGAGAAGGGAAGAAGCGGACATGCAGGAAGAGTTGGAGGCGCTTGCCGAGATCGCGGGGCGGCGGGAACTGGGCAACCTCGCCCTTGCAGCAGAGAACGCGCGCGCCGTGTGGGGCTGGACCTGGATCGAGAGTCTGGCTGCCGACATCCGCTACGCCATGCGCACGCTGGCCGCTAACCCCGCGTTCACCGCCATGGCGGCGCTGTCGCTGGCGCTCGGAATCGGCGCCAACACCGCGATCTACAGCTTCACGGATGCGGCGCTGGTGCGCTCGCTGCCGGTATGGGAGCCTCACCGGCTTGCGATGCTCAACTGGCGTTGCAAGGACTTCCCGAAGGTGGCGCACAGTTTCAGCGGGAACAATTTCAAGGACGACGCGGGAATGACCAGCGGCAATTTTCCGTTTCCCGCCTATGAAGTTCTCCGGTCGCGGAGCGACGTGTTCGATGTCCTATTCGCCTTCAATCGGGCGGGCCGTCTGATTGTGCAGATCCGCGGCCAGGCCGAGATGGGAACGGGTGTGTATGCGTCAGGCCGGTTCTTCAGCGCGCTTGGCGCTCCGCCCGCAGCGGGCCGGCTGATCGACGACGACGATGACCGGCCAGGCGCTCCGCCGGTGGTAGTCTTCAGCTTCGCCTACGCCGAGCGGCGATTCGGCGTTGCGGCGCGGGCCGTGGGGCAACCGGTACTGCTCAATAACACGCCGTTCACGGTGATCGGGGTGGCGGCGCCGGGATTTTACGGCCTCGATAACGCCGAAATCGACGACATTTATCTGCCCTTGCGCCTCGGCCCCCTGATGGGGGAAAGCGCGAGCCGGTATCAGAACAGCAACTCCTATTGGGTGCAGATGATGGGGCGGCTTCGTCCGGGAGTAAGCTTGGCGCAGGCGCAATCCGCGCTCGCGCCCATGTTTCAGCAATTCGTCTTGGGGACGGCGGCCAATGAGCAGGAGCGTAAGGATCTGCCGGCTTTGCTCGTCAAGGATGGCGGTTCGGGGCTGGAGACGCTGCGTCACCGCTATTCGAAGGCGCTCTACGTTCTCACCGCGCTGGCGGGCCTCATCCTCCTGATCGCCTGCGCGAATCTCGCCAATCTGCTGTTGGCGCGGGCGGCCGCGCGCCGTAAGGAAATCGGAATGCGGCTCAGCCTGGGCGCTGGCCGGATGCGCGTCGTGCGACAACTTCTCACGGAAAGCATTCTGCTGGCCTCGCTGGCCGGGGGGCTAGGAGTGCTCTTCGCGGCATGGGGAATCCATGCCCTAACCCGTCTGCTGGCCAACGATAGCGACACCTTCACCATGCACGCTGAACTGAATTGGAATGTACTCGGCCTGGCGCTGGCGCTTTCGTTCGCCACCGGCCTCCTATTCGGCCTTGCGCCGGCGCTCCAGGCGACGCGCGTCGACCTCGCGGCGGTCCTGAAAGATGCCAACGCCGGCGGGCCCGCTCCCCGGCGGCGGTGGTTCTTCGGTTTCAGCATGCGCCGGATGTTGGTTGTCGCCCAGATGGCCATCTCAGTCCTTCTGCTGGTGGCCGCCGGCCTGTTCGCCCGTACGTTGAACAACCTGAACTCCGTGGAACTCGGTTTCAACCGCGAGCACCTGCTGCTGTTCGGCATCAACGCGAGGAACGCGGGGTACAAAGATGCGGCGCTGGCGCAGTTCTATCAGGGGTTGCAGACGCGCCTGAATGCGATTCCGGGAGTCCGCAGCGGCACGTCCTCCAACTTCCGGTTAGTTTCGCAGTCGATGTCCAAAACCTCTATCGAGCTGGATCATCCGCTTGCGAGCAAAGAACCGAACACGGCCTACATGATCGTGGGGCCGGGATTCCTGACCACCATGCAGATCCCGCTCCTCGCCGGCCGCGAGATCGACGCGCGCGATATCGCTACCGGCGCGAAGGTCGCACTGGTCAACCAGAAGTTCGCGAAGACCTTCTTCGACGGGGAGAACCCGGTGGGGCGGCATTTCAAGCTGGGCAAAGACGAGTATGCTCTCGACCTGGAGATTGTGGGCCTGGCCCGCGACACGCGCTACAGTTCGCTGAAGGAAGCCATCCCCGAAATTGCATACTTCTCTTACACCGCGGACCTCTCCCGGCTGTACGCGCTCACGTACGAATTACGCGCCGTCGGGGATCCGCTTGCGCTTACCAGCGCGGTACGTCGCGCTTTGCAGGACGCCGATCCGCGCATTCCGCTATCCAACCTGACCACGCAATCGCAAACCATTGACGCGACCATTGGGCAGGAGCGGACCTTCGCCGCCCTCTGCGCCTGTTTCGCGGCGCTGGCCGTGCTGATCGCCTGCGTCGGCCTTTACGGAATGATCGCCTACAACGTGGCCCGGCGCACCGGCGAGATCGGCATGAGAATGGCCTTGGGCGCCGGGCGCGGCGGGCTCGTGTGGATGATCGTGCGCGAGGCCCTGGCATTAACGGCGGCGGGTCTGGCCATCGGCCTACCCATAGCGCTGGCCACTTCGCACGTGGTGAAGTCGTTCCTGTTTGAGATGAAACCGAACGACCCGCTGACGCTCGCCGCCGCAGGCGCGATTCTCCTGGCGGTGGCTGCCGCGGCCGGATATGCGCCGGCATGGCGCGCATCCCGCATCGACCCCTGGGCCGCATTGCGGCACGAATGATCCCAGGCCGGCCTATCGCAGCAGATCTTCGAGCTGGATCTTCGCGTCGGTCTTCTCGTCGCGGTATTTGACGATGATGGGCGTGTAAACCGAGAGGCCCCAATCCTTGCCTGGGCCGTTGGTGATGGCGCGCGAGCCGGCGATCACCACGGCGTTTTCGGGGATCACCAGCGGGGCGTCTTCCGTCGCCCGATGCACCGTGTTCCGCACCACGTCATATACCGGCGTCGAGCGGTTGAGGATGGTCCCCGTGCCCAGCACGGCGCGCCGCTTCACGATCGTCCCTTCATACACGCCGCAATTGCCGCCGATCAGCACGTCGTCTTCCACGATCACCGGCATCGCCCCCACCGGCTCCAGCACGCCGCCGATCTGGCTCGCGGCGGAGATGTGGCAGTTCTTGCCGATCTGCGCGCAGCTTCCCACCAGCGCGTGCGAATCCACCATCGTTCCCTCGTCCACGTAGGCGCCCACGTTGATATACATCGGCGGCATGCAGACCACGCCCTTGCCCACGTAGCAGCCGCTGCGGATGCTCGAACCGCCCGGCACAACCCGCACATCAGCGCCCGGGCGCTTCATCGGATAGGTATCCTTATCGCGGAAGGCGAGCTCACCCACGGACATGTCGATCATCACGCCCATGCGGAACCCCAGCAGGATGCCCTTCTTCACCCAGGGATTCACGCGCCAACCTGTGGGCGACTGCGCGAATTGCTCCGCGGCGCGGATCTTGCCCGCGTTCAACGCTTCCTGAAACGCGTAAAAAAGAGAGCGGTGCTCTTCAGCGTAGGTCGAGGGTTTCGCCTCGAATAGAGCTTCGATTTCAGCCTGCAATTTGTGACCTCTCCAGAAGCCCCACCGTCTCCAAAGCCTTCTCGATTTTCGCCAGGCTTGCGGCGCTGGGCGGAACCATCGGCAGCCGGTAGACCGGCTCCAGCAGGTGCATCAGGCCCATCGCGGCCTTCACCGGGATCGGGTTGGATTCCACAAAATTCACGGCCATCAGCGCAAAGAACTGCTTCTGAATGGCGCGCGCGGTTTCGAAATCGCCGCGCAGGCAAGCCTGGGCAATCTGCGTCATCTCGCGGGGGATTTCGTTGGAGGCCACCGAGATGATGCCTCGCCCTCCGAGCGCCATGAGCGGAATGGTCAGCGCGTCATCACCAGAAAGCACGGTGAAGTCCGCGGGCGCGTCGTGCAGGATCGCGGCCATCTGCGCCACGTTGCCGGAAGCCTCTTTCACCGCGACAATGTTCTCAATCTCCGCCAGGCGCGCCAGGGTGGCAGGCTCCACGTTCACGCCCGTGCGCCCTTGCACGCTATAAACAACCACCGGAATGCCCACCTCGCCCGCGATGGCCTTGTAGTGCTGGTACAACCCTTCCTGCGTGGGCTTGTTGTAGTAGGGCGTCACGGACAAAATGCCCTGGGCCCCCAGCTTCTCAACCTCCCGCGCGATCTCAATCACCTCGCGCGTGTTGTATCCGCCCGCGCCGCCCAGCACCGGCGCCTTGCCGCGCGCCTCTTCAATCGTGATCTGGATGACGCGAAGGTGCTCCTGGCGCGTGAGCGTGGGGCTCTCGCCCGTGGTTCCGCAGGGAACCAGGAAGTTGATCCCCGCTTCCACCTGCCGGCGCACCAGCCGCCGCATCGCCTCTTCATCGAGCGATTCGTCGCGCCGGAACGGAGTGACCAGCGCCGTGCCGCATCCTATAAAGCCGTGTCGTGTAGAACCGTGACGTGTCGACATGTGCCACCTCCTGGAACCATAGCCTCCGGCGTTTCGCCGGCGGCTTGCCGGTCAGCCGAACGCAATTTCCCCGAACTCGTGAAAACCCTTCTTGCCCACTACCCACTGCGCCGCCTTGAGCGCCCCGTGCGCGAATCCCTCGCGGCTGCGCGCGGTGTGCCGCAGCACGATGGTGTCCGCCGCCGAATCGAATCCGATTTCGTGCGTGCCGGGGTGCGCGCCGGCGCGGTTGGAGCTCACATCGATCGGCCGCGCGTAGCCCGCCTTCTTCATCTCCTCCACCAGCTTGAGCATGGTGCCGGAAGGCGCGTCCTTCTTGGTGGCGTGGTGAATCTCCCAAGCCCACGCTCCGTACTGCGGCTCCGCGGCAAGCAGCCGCGCCGCTTCAGATACCAACCGGAAAAATGCGTTGACGCCCACCGAATAGTTCGGACTCCAAACCGCGCCGATGCCGTGTATTTCCACCGCCGCCTTCACCGCCTCGGCGTGCTCCGCCCATCCCGTGGTCCCAATCACCACATTCACGCCCAGCGCCGCGATGCCTTCCACGTTCCGCAGCACCGCCGCGGGAATCGAAAAATCGATGGCCACATCGATGCCGCGAAAATTCTCCGCCGTCAGGCCCTCGGAGTCGGCGTTGTTGAATTCGTCGAGCTTCAGCGCCACCTGGAAGCCGTAACCGGGCGCAAGCTGTTCCACCAGCTTGCCCATCTTGCCGTAGCCGACAATCGCCAGCCGCCGCTCAGGCATGGACGGCCTCGCTTCGCTCAAACACAGCCGGGTCCAGCGACTCGAAGAACGCCTCGTGCAGCTTCTCCACCGCCCGCCGCAGGGCCGCATCGTCAATCACCACGCTGAGGTTCAGCAGCGACGCGCCCTGCGAAATCATGCGCACGTTGATGCCGTCCAGCGCGTCGAAAACGCGCCGCGCCACGCCCGGCGTGTAGCGAATGTTCTCTCCCACCAGGCATACGATGGCCTGCCCGTGCTCCGGTTCGGCCTCGGCGAAGGTGCGCAGTTCCTTGAGAATCGCATCCAGGTTCTTCGTGTTGTCGATGGTCAGCGAGACGCTCACTTCGCTGGTGGATACCATGTCCACCGCGGTCTCAAAACGGTCGAACACTTCGAAAATGCGGCGCAGGAAACCGTGCGCCATCAGCATGCGCGTGGAGTGGATATTCACCAGCGTGATCTTCCGCTTGCAGGCGATGGACTTCACCGAGTTTCCGCACGGCACGGTCTCCGCCACAATGCGCGTGCCGTCCACTTCCGGCCGCCGCGAATTGAGAATCAGTACCGGAATATTCTTCTCCATGGCCGGAACCACCGTGGCCGGGTGCAGCACCTTGGCGCCGAAATAGGCCAGCTCCGCCGCTTCGGCGAAAGAGATGCTCCGCACGCGATGCCCGCCGGGAAGGATGGTCGGATCGCAAGTCAGCATCCCGTCTACATCCGTCCAGATCTGGATTTCCTCCGCGCCGATGCCCGCGCCCACAATCGACGCCGTGTAATCCGAACCGCCGCGCCCCAGCGTGCTGGTCACGCCCTCCTCCGTGGCGCCGATGAAGCCGCCCATCACCACCACGCCGCGCTCGCTGAGCGGCGGAATGGCGGCCGCCAGCCGCTTGTTGGTCTCCAGGAAATTGGGCGCGGCTTGCGTGTGGCGGTTGTCCGTGATCATCACTTCGCGCGAATCCACGTGCTCGGCCGGAAGCCCGAAATGGCGGAAGCCCAGCGTGACAATGTAGCTCGAAAGCCGCTCGCCGTAGGCGGAAATCGCGTCAATGGAGCGCGGCGTCAGCTCGCCCAGCACCGCCAGGCCCTTCACCAGCTCGGTCAATTCCTGGAAATGCTCGTCCAGAAAGCGGTCCAACTCGGCGCGCTCCGCCAGGCCGGCCACCTGCCGCGCCTCCCGGGAATGGAAGTCGCGCAGGTCGTGAAGCTGCGCAATGTACTCCTCGCGCTTGCCGGCAATGGCCGCCGCCGCAATGGCCAGCAGCTTGTTGGTGGTCTTGCCCATGGCCGAAACCACCACCACCGGCCGGCGGGATTCCCGCGCCTTTACGATGCGCGCCACGCGCTCAATGGCAGCCGCGGATTCCACCGACGTGCCGCCGAACTTCATTACGATCATGGCTACAGCATCCCCTCCGATTGCATCAGTTCGGCGTTCAGCACTGCCGCGCCCGCCGCGCCGCGCACCGTGTTGTGCGCCAGAACCACGAACTTATTATCGAGCACCGGGCACTCGCGCAGACGCCCCACGAAGGCCGTCATGCCGCGCTCGCGCTCGGCGTCCTTGCGCGGCTGCGGCCGGTTGTCCTCCTTCATGTACACCACCGGCCGCGCCGGAGCGCTCGGCAGACGCCGCTCCTGAGGCAGCGCCGTGAAGTTCTGGAACGCCGCCAACAGATCGTCCTTGGAAGGCTTGGAGGCGAACTCCACCGAAACCGTCACCGTGTGGCCGTCCACTACCGGCACGCGGTTGCAGTGGGCGCTCACCTTGGCCGCCAGCGGCTCAATGCGGCCGTCGCGGAAGTCCCCGAGGATCTTCTGCGTCTCCTGCTGCATCTTCTCCTCTTCGCCGCCGATGAAGGGGATCACGTTGCCCATGATGTCCATCGAAGGCACGCCCGGATAGCCCGCGCCCGATATGGCTTGCATGGTAGTGGCCACCACGCGTTTGATGCCGAATTGCTTCAGCGGCGCCAGGCCCATGGTGAGCGCCACCGTGGAGCAATTGGGATTGGTGACAATCTGTCCCTTCCACCCGCGCTCCCGCTGGCGCGGCGTAATCTTCAGGTGCTCCGGGTTGATCTCCGGCACCAGGAGCGGAACGTCCGCCTCCATGCGATGGTTCTTCGAATTGGAAACCACCACATGGCCGGCCGCGGCGAAGGCGCGCTCAATCTCCGTAGCTACCCCGGCGTCCATCGCGGAGAAGAGCAGCTTGGGCGCGTTGCCCGGTTTGCACTCCTCCACCACCAGGTCCGCCACCGAGTCCGGCGTGCCGCCCTGCAGATGCCAGGTCATGGCGTCCTTGTACTTCTTGCCGGCGGAGCGGTCGCTTGCTCCGAGCCACTTTAGCTCAAACCAGGGGTTTCCCTGCAAGAACTTGATGAAATGCTGGCCCACCATCCCGGTGGCGCCCAATATGCCTACTTCGATTCGCGTTTGCATAGCTGCCTGATTAATTGTTGATAGATTTCCACGGCTTCCAATAACTCGCGCTTCGGTACGCGCTCCTCGGGCGTATGCGCCACGTGGATGGACCCCGGACCCACCAGAAACGGCTCTCCCCATCGGCCGCCGAAGGCCGGAATGTCGGTGGTGAATGCCACCACGGTCGTGGCAAGCCCGTCCGGCGCCCCCAGGCGCATGGCCGGCAATTCCAGAATCTCGCGAAGTTCGGCCAGTTGCTGCCCGCCGGCGGAACGAACCGCGTCTTCCAGGGCCCGCTTCGTTCCCTCGGAATCTCCCACCAGCCGGATGAGAATTTCCGCCCGCGCTTCATCCGCCACCACGTTCGGCGCCCGCCCGCCGGAGATGGTCCCGACGTTCAGAGTGCTGGCGCCAAGCACCGGATCTTCCGGCAACTCAATGGCCAGTATGCGGCCCAATGCCTCGATCAGCTTATGAATCGCCGATTCGCCCAGCTCCGGGTACGCCGAGTGCGCCATCTTGCCGGTGGAGACCACTTCATAGCGCAGCGCGCCCTTGGAGCCGAGCGCCACCTGATTCTCCGTCGGCTCGCCATTCACCAGGTACCGCGAGCCGCGCGGCATCTCCGCCGCCCGGTAAGCGCCGGCGCTATTGCGCTCCTCGCCCACCACGAACAGCAGGCCGAAATTGCGCTCGCCCGCTTCCAGCAGCCCTTCGGCCGCTTTCGTCATGCTGGCGATAATGCCCTTGGCGTCGCACGATCCCCGCCCCCAGACGTGCTCGCCGTCTTCGCGGGAAGGGGAGAAGGGCGGCACGGTGTCCATGTGCGTGGAGAGCGTCACCGTAGGCTGCTCGCCCCATTGCGCGAAGACGTTGAAGCGGCCGGGCTCCACTTCCATGCGCTCCACGCGCCCGCCGAAACGCGCCGCCGGCCCCGAAAGGTAGTCGAGGAGAAATTCCCCGGCGCGCCCTTCGCTGCCGGTGATGGACTCAATGTCCACTAACGCGCGCGTAAGTTCGAAGACGTCCATAAATCCAACATGTGGGGAGGAGGCGAAGGAGAAGAGATGCGGAGAGGTCCTGCAATCCGCGTGCTCATTCCCGATAGCGCTCCACCCGCCTGAGTAACGAGTGACAGTGGGTGGGTATTAGCCCAGCCCCCCAACCGGAAGGAGAAGAGCCCTCCATCCGATTTCGGCGATAAGCCCCTTTCCACGAGCCTCCGGAACTCTCCGGAATTCCGGCCCGCGTACTGATGGCCCCCGCACCTCTACCGTGATTCTTCAGAATAACGAAGGCGCGAAGGGCAAGTCAAGAAAGGCTGGGGAATGCCGGGGCGTCGCGCCATGCCGGTCTTGCCGTGCGATCCGTTCGGTGGAGCGCTCCGGCTTCCTCCGGCGTCTGGTTCTACTCGTCCCGCAGAGCCCGCGACGGATCGATGCGCGTGGCGCGGTACGCGGGCGCCCAGCAGGCGAAGATTCCCACCAGCGTCAGGAACGAGGGCGCGGAGATGAAGGTCAGTGCGTCGCGCGCGCTGGTGGCCAGCAGCAGACTCTGCACGCCGCGCGCGGCCGTGATGGCCACGCCGAGTCCGACGCAAACACCGGCCGCCACCAGGCGCAAGCCTTCCACCACGATCTCCCGCTGCACGTCTACCGGCTTGGCGCCCAGGGCCATGCGAACGCCGATCTCCCGCGTCTTCCGGCTCACCGAATAGGAGATCACGCCGTAGATCCCAATACCGGAGAGCGCCACTGCCAGCGTCCCGAACGCCGCGAGCAGCCACGCCGTCAGGCGCGGCGCCCAAAGCCCTTGCCGGATGCTGTCCTCCACTGTGGCCGCTTCCAGGCGCATCCTCGGGTCCACCGACTGCACCGCCTCCCGGGCCGCTTCGAGCGCCGCGGCGCTGCTTCGGGCGCGAATGTAAACCACGCCCCCGGCGGTGTAGTTCTGCTCCAGCGGGAGGTAAATCAACGCTTGCGGCGCCTCGCCGACGGACTGGTAGTTGGCGTTGCGCGCTACGCCAATCACGTCCCAAACACGGGAATCGCCGAAGAACTTCATGCGTTTGCCTACCGCGCTCTCCCCGGGCCAGTAGTACGCGGCGCACGCTTCGTTGACAATCGCCACCCGCGGGGCGTCCCGGCCGTCGCGCGCATCGAAGTCTCTGCCGGCCAGCAGCGGAATGCCCATGGTCGCCAGGTAGCCGGGACCCACCACGCTGGTCAGCGTGAAGCGGCCCCCCGCGTTTTCCCGCCCCGGCAGAAGGACCGTGCGCGCCAGGCCGACAGTGAGGGGCATGTCCTTAGCCAGCGCCGCCGATTCCACGCCGGGCGCCGCCGCTGCCCTTTCCAGGGCCTGGCGCTCGTATTCCCGGCCGCGCTCTTCGTCGTACCCCCAATCCCCCAGGTTGAATCCCACCGTGGCCAGGCGCGCGGGTGAAAAGCCCATATTCACCCGCGAGGCGTTCAGCAGGCTGCGCGTGAATAATCCCGCGCCAATCAACGCCACCAGGGAGAGCGCCACCTGCGCCACCACCAGCGCCGAACGCATGGCTCCGCCGCGCTCCGCCGCCCCGCGCTCCCGCAGATCGCTGGCCAGGTCCGTACGGGCGGCCCGCAGCGCCGGAACCAGGCCGAACAGCACGCCCGCCACTATGGAAACGGCGAGCGCATATCCCAGCACCCGGTAATCCAGATCCAGGTGCACCGCCGAGTACGTGAACATGGGCGGACGCATGGCCCACAGCACGTCGCGCGCCCACAGCGCAATCAGGACGCCCGCGGCGCCGCCCAGCACCGCCAGCACCGTGCTCTCAATGAGCAGTTGCCGCACCACGCGCCAGCGGTTGGCGCCCATCGCCAGGCGCACGGCCATCTCCTTGACGCGCCCGGCTCCGCGCGCCAGCAGCAGGTTGGCCACGTTGCCGCAGGCGATCAGGAGCACCAGCATGGCCACAATCGCCAGCGCCAGTCCGGCTTTCGCGATGCCGGGACGGCTGTTGGGCGCGATGGTGGCCTCTCCCAGGGGCGTCAGCTTTACCTGCCGGCCTTCGTTGTCCTCGGGATATTGCTTCTGCAGGTCGGCGGCAATCGACTGCATGGCGGCCTCCGCCGCGCGCAGGCTCACTCCGGGGCGCAGCCGGCCTACCACCGGAAACAGCAGTGCCCGCCGCTGTTCCACCCATCCCGGATACGGGTACATGTCCCGGTACATCGCCATCGGGATCCACAGTTGCGAAGCCAGCAGCGTATCCAGACCCTGGAAGTTCCGCGGCGCCACGCCCACGATCGTGAAGGGCCGCCCGTTCAACTCGATGGTCCGGCCCAGCACGCCCGGGTCGCCGCCCAGCTTGCTCGTCCAGAGCCCGTAGCCGATCACCGCCGATGGACGCGCCCCGGCCGCCGAATCCTCGTCTGCCGTGAATCCGCGGCCCAGCGGCATCCGCAAGCCCAGGGTCTGGAAGTAGTCGCCGGAGACGATCTGCCCCACGATGCTCTCCGGCGCGCCGTGGCCGGTGAGGTTGATGTTGATGGCCGAGTAGAGAAGCAGGGAAGAGAACACCCGGTTCCTGTCGCGGTAGTCCTTATAGTTGGGATAGGAGCACAGTAAGTTGCCCGGGTTGTTGTGGTCCACCGTGAACAACCCTGCGAGGCGGTCCGGGTCCGCCACCGGCAGCGGACGCAGCAGGACGGCATTCACTAGGGTGAACACCGTAGTGTTGGCGCCGGCGCCGAGCGCCATCGATAAGATGGCCGCAATGGCAAAGCCTCTTTGCCTGGCCAAGCCCCGCAGGGAGATTTTGATTTCGTCCAGAGCACTCATCATTTCTTAGTAGCTCTTGAGGAATTGGATAGTTTAGCAATCTGCAACGCGCAATTTTGCAGAATATTTTCCCCGATGAAGTAAACTCTGAATACTGTTGACCTACTTCGTTGATTCCTAATTAATTGTTGGCCGATAGCCATGACGAAACTGGCCATTGGAAATCCCTTACCCCCACTCCGAAGCGCGAATCCCGGTGAGCGCTAAACCAATTCCGCTCCCAATCTCCATTAGGATTGCTGGTGACTCGGGAACCATAAAGGCGAAGCGGCCGGCTTCGCCCGCGTCCGGCGCGCCTCCGTCGGCCGCCGCCTGCTCCAACGCGGCCATGCTGGTGCTTTTCAGCCACATCCGAAGCGTGACAATTTAGGTTAAATACCAAAAATACAGCTACTTACGGTTTGGGCCCCCAAGTGCACAAAAGTCAGCGCCGTTTAGGAGACACGCTCATGGAACGAATCTCATGGTTCCGGTTCCTCACGCTCACGGGCGCGGCCCTGCTGTGGGCCCAATCCGTCGCTCCGGCTCGCGCGCAAGCGGACGCCGACGATGCCAAGCGAGGCGTGGCTCGAATTAGCGTCATGGATGGCGATGTCACCGTCCATCGTGGAGATTCCGGCGACTGGGTCGCCGGGGTGCTGAATGCCCCTCTAATGACGGGCGACCAGATCGCCACGGCTGCCAATTCCCGCGCCGAAATCGAAATGGATGCCGCCAACGCCCTCCGCTTGGATGGCGATGCCTCCATCCGTATCGCGCAGTTGGAATATGAGCGCTTCCAGTTCGAACTGGCGCGCGGCACGGCCACCTACCGCGTCCTGCGCCCCACCAACGTCAATATTGAAGTAGATACTCCGAATCTTGCCATACGCCCTTCCAAGGAAGGGATTTATCGGGTCACCGTGGATGACGATGGGGTCTCCGAGGTGACCGTTCGCGCCGGGACCGTGGAAGTTGCCGCCAAGTCCGGTTCGCAGTGGCTGAGCGCCGGCCAGACGTTGCTGGCCCGCGGCGGCGCGGATGACCCCGAGTTCAAGATTGAAGCTTCCATCCCGCTGGACGCCTTCGACCAGTGGAACGATTCGCGCGACCGCCTGGAGCTGGCTTCCGCCAGCGCGCAGTACGTGCCTCCCGGCGTCTATGGCTCCGAGGATCTGGACCAATACGGCACGTGGCAGGATACGCAGGAATACGGTTACGTCTGGCAGCCTGCCGAGCCGGTTGGCTGGTCGCCCTACAGTTCCGGGGAATGGGTTTGGGAAGACTGGTATGGATGGACTTGGGTCCCGTACGAGCCTTGGGGCTGGGCGCCGTATCACTATGGGCGCTGGTTCTTCCGCACGGGAATCGGCTGGGCCTGGTACCCGGGAGCGCGGTTCACGCCGCACTACTGGTCGCCCGCGCTGGTAGCCTTCGTCGGCTGGGGCGGGGGAGGCTTCGGTTTGGGTTATGTCGGCTGGGTGCCGCTGGCGCCTTATGAAGTGATGCGGCCCTGGTGGGGTCCGCGCTTCTACGGCCACCCGGGATATGTGAACCGATACATTGGGGTTTCCGCTGTAAACGTTTCGGCGCTCTATAGAAACGCCGGCGTCGCGAATGGCGTGCACGGTGTGCGTGGAGCGGACTTCGCCAGCGGAAGATTCAACTCCATCGGCCACTTTAACGGATCGGAACTGACGGATGTTCGCGTGGCTAGCGGAGCCGTACCCATCGCTCCCACTTCGGCGAACCTGCGGTTCTCCAACCGTGCGATCCAGGCGCCGCCGCGCGCGGCTATCGGCAATAAGACGTTCTTTTCACGAGAGCAGCCCACGCCCGCGCGGCAGATTCCGTTCTCCCAGCAGGAGAGCGGGTTCCAGGCGGCGCGCGCGAATCCAGCGGCCGGCGGCGCGGCGCGCGGAAACGCTCCGGCCGCTCGTCCTTCCATCAGCCCGGCGCGGCCGGCAGCGCCGCAGGTTTCGAACGGCTGGCGCCAGGTGGGCGACCGGCCGGCGGAAGCCGCGACGCCGCGCACGCAAACGCCTGGCCGCGCCGCGGGGCCGCCGCAGCGGACCAACGAGCAATTGCCAAGGACCAATGAACCGCCGCAAGCTTCCGGGTGGCAGCGCTTCGGCGCCTCCGGCAGCCAAGCGGAGCCGGGGGCAGGGCGGCCGCCCAACGAGAATCGCCCGGCGCAGCAGCCGGCCGGCAACAGTTGGGACCGGTTCGGCAATCCGGGATATGCCGCGCCGGAGCAGCGTCCACAGGCGCCCCAGCAGACATACCGGCCGCCGGAGCCTTCGCAGCAGCCCGCGTACCGGCCGCCTGAGAACACGTACCGGCCCGTGCAGCCTGCGCCGCAACCGGCCTACCGGCCGCCGGAGAACACGTACCGCCCGGTGCAGCCTGCGCCGCAGCCGGCCTACCACCCGCCGGAGCCCGCGCCCACCTATCACGCGCCGAGCTATTCGGCGCCCAGCGCCCCGCACCCCAGCGGCGGCGAACCGCGCGGAGGCGGAGGCGGCAACCGTGGAGGCGGCGAGCGCCGTTAACAGTTTCGTCCGAAGCAGTCAGTTTCTTCCCCTAGGCCCGGCCCCAAATTCAGCGTGGGACCGGGCCATTTTTTTTGCCCGACGAGCGCGTGCGGGAGATGGTGGACTGCATCGCGCAAATGGCGCGGGGTGAATCGCGCCGGGTTGCGCACCCGAGGGGAAAGGACGGGACCAAGCCGTAGCGCGCGGACCTGAGGCCAAGGTGCTCCGGGTATGAGGGGCCTGGCGGTCAAGGGGTCAGAGGCTGTTCCGCACGGTTCTCCCAACCGTACCAGTGGTAAAAATATACTTGACTCATCAAGTACGGAGGCGTACTCTTGGGTTGAGCACTTCGCTAAGATTTGCGGGGGGCTTAAATGGAGGAAAGTCCTTCTGTCGGCCTTCACCTGCTATTTCGATGCCAGCGGCACGCAGCATGACCAACTCGCTCTAGCCGTCGCTGGATTCATGTCCACTGCCGATAGATGGTTGGAATTTGAAGGTGCGTGGCGTGAGCGTCTTCTCAAATCCGGCTTAAAGTCTTTTCATCGGAGCGAGATTAATCCGAACCAGCATCCAGGACTTTTGGAGGATTTGTCCTCCATCATATCCAGTTACGTCCTGCGGAAGTTCGGCATGGTTGTTCGGGTTAGAGAACTGCATAAAATACCCCAGGCGGAATACGACGGATGGCATTTGGACGCATATAGCTATGCGGGCCGCGCCTGTGCCGCACACGTTCGGCTTTGGGCGAAGAAAGAGGGTCTGCGAAGCGTTCCGCGTTTGGTATTTGCTACTGGGGACGCAGGAAGAGATCAACTTGAAAAACGATTACGAAAAGATGCCTTCACGGGCGTCTCATTCGAGCCAGCGAAAGATGTAAGGAACAGAAAGACCGGATTTATCACCCCAGCGGCCACCCCGCTTCAGGCCGCCGATCTTCTGGCGTATGAACTTTTCGAGCCTATCCGGCGCATGGAAGAGGCCGGACTGAAATATGGGACGCTGGGCAGAAATGCGTTAAGCCCGCAATGGTTCATATTGGACAAAATTAGCGGAGAGCCGCAGGTCACAGAGGATGATAGCCTTCTGGCGTTCAAAGAGAGAATCGAAAACTTCTCGGGCGATTCGGAAGTTGTGAAGCTCGCTACCTGGATGCCTAGGGGTGTATGATGCTTGCCATGTTAAATGAATTCGTCGTACAGCTATCCGATCTTAAATTCGCTACGATCACCTGCTCGACTTGCAAGACGAAAATAACCATCGATTTATGTTACGCAAAATGGGGCGATGATCCGCTCTCCGTGAATCCGGCGTGTCCGGCGCGCTGTCCGATCTGTTCGTCAAATTTCGACACAACCTTAGTCGGCTCGATGAACTTGTTCCGTGATGCTTACAAGATGGCGTCTAAGCAAGAGACAGCGACCGTGGAATTTAGGGTAAAGCAGAATGCGATACCATCAAAGCAATGAGCCAGGACAATACGTCACCCGAGTTCGCCGCGTTTACGCGGCTGGTGGATCACGTTCTAGCCGTTCCGCACTCAGAGATTGTCCTTCGAGAAGCCGAATATCAAAGGCAGGCAAAGGCGAATCCGCGAAGGCGCGGTCCAAAGCCCAAGATCAAGCCTTCGATTTCGGACCCCGCGCCAAAGTCCTAAAAGGGTTCCGGCGCCGTTTCTCCCACCTTGCCGGTCAATTCAGCGTAAGTCAACCGCTTGCCGACTACCTTTCGGACCAAATAGCTAAACCTCTCCCCGTCATCCAACGGCTTGCGGTTATTAAATCGGAATGCCTGCTCGTCCACGTATCGGAACAGATGAAACGGCTCTACGGAAACATAGGTTCCGTTCAGGCCGCGCTTGAGAAGGCTCCAGAAGTTCTCGATTCCGTTGGTGTGGATGTTACCATTCACATACGATTCCAGATGGTTGATGGTGTCGTGGGTGTAATCGGCCCGAAGGCCAAAGTACGCATTCCATTCGTCCGTGAAGACGTGCGCTCCCTTTTCGACGTTCTGATGGATGTTGGGTACGAGGGTCGCACGGGTGGCGTCTTCGATAACTGCGGTTCGGATCGCCCCGCCACGCTCCAGCATCCCCTGAACACCAACCTTGCCAGTCTTGCCACCGCCCCGACCTTCGAGCGCCCGCGCCTTGCGGTCCTTGTGCATATTCCGGGCCTTGCCTCCGATGAAGGTTTCGTCTATCTCGACTTCGCCACCGAGCTTGCCGCCCGTCTTCGTGTCCTGCATTGCCAGACGAATCCGATGAAGCATAAACCAGGCCGTCTTTTGGGTGACGCCGATGGCGCGGTGAAGTTCCCACGAAGAGATTCCGTTTCGGTTGCTGGCGATCATCCACATGGCCGGGAGCCACTTATCCAACCCGAGAGGGGATTCCTCGAAGATGGTTCCGAGTTTCACGCTGAACTGGGCCTTCGGATGGCGGGTCTTGCACTGCCAAACGCGCCGGGACGCAACGAAACCAACGTCCTTAGAACCGCAGGTGGGGCAGACTACGCCGTCCGGCCAGCGCCGCGCGACAAGATAGTTAAGGCAATTGTCGGGGTTTTGGAAGTAAACCACTGCATCGGAAAGGGTTCGGGGTTCATTGGCTGCCATGAATCCATTTTAAGGCAGGCTGTTTGATGAGTCAAGTATATTTTCACCGTACCAGTTTACATAATATCCGTTATCAGAAGTTGCCTATAGCCCAGGCGCCGGTAGACTCCCCGCACCCTTCGGAAGCCCCCGGTTGGTTCCCACCTATACCCGCGCCAACGCCTGGTCCAGGTCCGCGATGATGTCCTCGGCGCCTTCAATTCCCACCGATAGGCGCACCAGGCTCTCGCGGATTCCCATCCGCTCGCGGTGCTTCGGCGAAAGATCGCGGTGCGAACTCATCGCGGGATACAACATCATGGTGTGGACGTCGCCCAGCGAGGTGGCCTTTACAACCGTGCGCAGAGCGTCCATGAAGCGGAAAACCTGCGGCTTGGCCGCGCCGCCGATCTCGAAGCTCACCATGGCGCCGTAAAGCCCCTCCGGAAACAGCTTCCGTACCGCGGGCGCGTCCGGGTGCGCCGGGTCGTCCGGGAAATACACCTGCTCCACCTTGTTATGCCCGGCCAGGAAGGCCGCCACCTTCCGCGCGTTGGCGCATTGCCGTTCCATGCGCAGCGGAAAGGTCTTGACGCCGCGCATGGCCAGGTAGCTTTCAAACGGTCCCAGCGCCGGGCCCACCGTGCGCGCCAGGGCCCGCATGCCGTCGTAGTGCGCGGCGTCGGAAACGATCACGCCGCCCAGCACGTCGCCGTGGCCGGCCAGGTACTTCGTCAGGCTGTGCACGCTCATCGCCGCGCCCAGCTCCAGCGGACGGACCAGCAGCGGCGTGGCGAACGTGTTATCCACAACGAGCGCCGCGCCGGCTTCCCGCGCGATTTGCGCAATGCAGTCGATCCGCCCCACGCGCAGCAGCGGATTCGAAATGCTCTCCATGAGGATGCACCCGGGGCGCGCCTCGGCCACCGCCGCGCGGAACGCGTCCAGGTCGCACACATCGGCGGAGCGCACCGCCACGCCCGAAGGCTCGATCACGTTCATGAGCAAGGAGACCGTGGCGCCGTAGAGCGCGTCCGCCGCTACAATCGATTTCCGGCGGTCCGCCAGCGCCGCCGTCACCGCGATTTGCAGCGCCAGCATGCCGGAAGCGCAGGCCAGCGCCCCGTGCCCGTTCTCCAGCGCGTTGACCTGCGCTTCCAACGCCGCATTGGTGGGGTTATCGTAGCGCGCGTAGCAGTAGCCCGCCTCCTCCCGCCCGAAGATGCGGTCCAGTTGCTCCATGGAGTCCGCCGCATAGCTGGTGGCTCCGTAGATGGGCGTGGTGACCGGCGTCTGGCACGGCGCCTTCTCGCGATCCCCCGCGTGTACCGCAATCGTGTTCAGGTTCATTTCCTCTTCCACCGTACCCCGGACTTGGTATCTTCCAGGACGATTCCCTGCTCCAGAAGCTCCTGGCGAATGCGATCCGCCGCCGCGAAATCGCGGCTCTTTTTCGCTGCCGCCCGCGCCTCAACCAGCCGCTCCACCTCGGCATCCTCCAGCGCGGCGCTCTTGGCGCCAGGCCGCAGCACGTCGAACACGGAATCGAATTGCGCCAGAAACTCGAGGGCGCCGGCGGCGTCGCCCGCGCGGAAGTCCCCGGAATCCATGGCGCTGTTGGCGTCGCGCACGTATTCGAAGACCGCGGCCAGCGCCTCGGCCGTGTTCAAGTCGTCGTCCAGGCTCTCGCGGAAGCTCCGCGCCGCGGCGGCCGTGCGCTTCGCCATCTTGCTGTTCGCGCCCTCCGGATACCGGTCCGTCTCCAGCCGCAGCTTGAAATTGCGCAGCCGCTCAATCGCCGTGGAGGCCGATTTCAACCCCTCGAAGGTGAAGTTCAACTGCTTGCGATACGGAATGGAAGCCAGCAGATAGCGAATCGCCTCGGGCTCGTAGCCGCGCGCCAGCACATCCCGCAGCGTCAGGTAATTGCCTAGCGATTTGGACATCTTCTGGCCTTCCACCATGAGAAACTCGGCGTGCAGCCAGAAGCGCGCGAAGGGCTGCCCGGTGAGGGACTCCGATTGCGCGATCTCATTTTCATGGTGCGGGAAAACCAGGTCAATGCCGCCGGCGTGGATATCCAGCGTGTCGCCCAGGTATTTGATGGCCATCACGGAGCACTCAATGTGCCACCCCGGACGGCCGGGCCCGATGGGCGCGTCCCAGAAACGCTCTCCCGGC
>DATKOS010000156.1:0-2408 GCA_035524535.1 Bryobacteraceae bacterium | reverse complement strand
CGGTTGCGCGACGCCGTGGCGCACGCTTCGCCGAGGATGGCGGCGAAGTCCCCGGTGAAGGGCGGCGCGGCGCTCAAGATGCAGGACGCCGGAGACGCGATGGACAAGGAGTTCGAGCGCTACTAGCGAATCTGGTCGCGGGGGCGGGCGGGCGCGGCGCGGAACCGGGCCGCCCGCCGCCAAGGCGAAAGGAACCAAACCATGAGCGTTAGCGAAATCACGGAAACCAGGCAGTACCTGACGTTCCGGCTGGGCGATGAGGTCTTCGCCACGGACGTGGCCAAGGTGCGGGAAGTGCTCGACTTCACAACCATCACGAAGATCCCGCGCACGCCCGATTTTATGAGTGGGGTCATTAACCTGCGGGGCAACGTGGTGCCGGTCGTTGACCTGCGTCTGTGCTTTGAGATGTCGAAGACGGAAAAGACGGTCAGCACCTGCATCGTGGTGGTGGAAATGGCGCTGGATGGCGAGTCGCATGTGATTGGCGCGCTCGCGGATTCGGTGGAGGAGGTGATCGACCTGGAGCCGGACCAGATCCAGCCGCCGCCTAAGATTGGGACCAAGATCCGGACGGACTTCATCAAGGGAATGGGCAAGCGCGATGCGCAGTTGATCCTGATCCTGGATATGGACCGGGTGTTTTCCGCCGAGGAGCTTTCGGCCGTGCGCGCGACGGAGGCGAAAGCGCCCGTGGAAGCGGCGGCGTAGCGGCTGCCGGGACGTCGGCTCAACGTCGCGGGTTCGGGCGGCGCGAGTGCTGGCGGCGCGAGTGCTGGGGCTGCGCTTGCTGGCGCGCGGGCGCGGACCGCGCTTGCTTCCCAGCTTCCGGGTCCGCGGAGACGCCGCCGCACGGCTGGCGCTGCCGGCATCGGGATCGCCGAGTCCACGCCCACGTCTATCCCAATTCCATTGGAATCGCCATGTCCACGCAGGAATCGGTTTCGCGGGCAGACTTCGATCGGCTGCGATCGCTGATCCGGGCGGAATCCGGCATCAACCTGAGCCCGGAGAAGAAGACGATGGTGGAGGTGCGCCTCAAGCGTCGGCTTCAGAGCCTGGGCCTCTCCTCCTATGCGGATTACTGCCGCTACGTGTTCGCTCCGGCCACTCAGGCCAAGGAACTGGCGCATCTGATCGACGCGGTTTCCACCAACAAGACCGACTTCTTCCGGGAGCCGGACCATTTCGCGTTTCTCACCGCGCGGGCGCTGCCGGAACTCGACGCGCTGTTCGGCGCGGCGCGGCGGCCGCTGGTGTGGAGCGCGGGCTGTTCCACCGGGGAGGAGCCGTATTCGCTGGCCATGGCGCTGAGCGAATACGCCGAGACGCACGCCGGCTTCCGCTTCGCCGTGCTGGCGACGGACATCAACACGGCGGTGCTGGAGAAGGCGCGGCTGGGCGTGTTCCAGTCCGATACCATCCGCCCGGTGCCGCGGGCCCTGCGGAAGAAGTACTTCCTGCGCAGCCGCGACCCGCAATCCGAGGTGGTGCGGATGGTTCCGGAGATCCGCGTCAAGGTGGAGTTCCGGCGGCTGAACTTCATGGAAGCGGACTACGGCCTGCCGGAGGCGCTGGAGATCATCTTCTGCCGGAACGTGATCATCTACTTCGACCGGGCCACGCAGATACGGCTTCTGGAGAGGCTGGTGCGGGCGCTGGCGCCGGGAGGCTACTTCTTCGCCGGCCACTCCGAGTCCCTGCAGAGCATGGAGCTGCCGCTCGAACTGGCTGGTCCGGCGGTTTACCGGAAATGGAAATGACCACCAACCTGGAGGAAATCAACATCCTGCCGGGCCGGCTCTACGTGGCGCGCCGGTCCGTGGCGCTGCACACTATTCTGGGCTCGTGCGTGAGCGCCACGTTTCGCAGCGCGCGGCTGGGCGCCGGGGCCATGTGCCATGGGCTTCTGCCGAATCAGCCGACGGGCTCTTCCCCGCGCGACGCGCACCGTTACGTGGATGCCAGCATCCGCTACCTTATTCAGAAGTTCGAATCCATGGGAGCGTTGCGGCGGGAACTGGAGGTCAAACTCTTCGGCGGCGCGGACGTGCTGGCGGTTCCGGACGCCCGCGGGGGCAAGCCCACGGTTGGGGCATTGAACTGCCGCGCGGCTTTGGCCGTGCTGGAGGAGGCGGGCATTCCGGTGGCCGCGGCGGATCTTGGCGGCCTTCAGGGGCGCACGATCCTCTTCGATACGGCGACGGGAGAAGTGCTAGTGCGCCGCTTGGCCACCGGCGGGGCGCAACACCGGGCCGCGGACGGCTGCTGGCGCCCGAGGAAGGAAGGGAGGGACTGATGGCGCGGGACCCAATTGAAGTTCTCATTGTGGACGATTCGGCGCTGGTGCGGCAGACTCTCGGCAAGGTGCTCTCGGAAGATCCGCACATCCGGATCGTGGGGACGGC
>DATKOS010000155.1:0-5651 GCA_035524535.1 Bryobacteraceae bacterium | reverse complement strand
TACACCTACGATTTCAAAGTGGACGGCGACAAGCTGACGGGCACGGCCAAATCCCAAATGGGCGAAATTCCCATCACCGAAGGCAAGGTCAGCGGAGACGACATCACCTTCGTGGAAAACATCAACTATCAGGGCCAGGCGCTGAAGATTACCTACAAGGGCAAGATCTCCGGCGACGAGATCAAGTTCTCCCGCAACGTGGCGGACATGGCCAACGAAGAGCTTGTGGCGAAGCGCGCCAAATAGGTCTTTGGGGCTACACGCCCCATCCCCGGCATCGCCTGCGAGATGATGGAAACAGACGGCAGCCGCCGCATTTCGGCCGCCGCGCGCCGGACAAGCGTTCCGTCTGTAAACCGCGCCGGCGCCGCTATCTCCTCATGCGCATTCTCTTCATTGCCGCGGATCGTATGGAGTTCTCAGGCGCCCTGACGCACACCTCGGCGCTGCGCGACCTTCCGCTGCGGGCCGCCTGGGCGCGAGCCGGGCGAATCGGCGGCCACGACGCCGTAATGGTGGCCAACGGCGCCGGTGCGGCGCGCGCCGCCGCCGCGCTGGAAGACGCGTGCTCCCATTTCCATCCGGAAATTGTGGTCAACACCGGATTCTGCGGCGCCCTGGACCCCTCGCTGGCCGTGGCCTCGGTGGTGGTTGCCACGCAGGTGATCGCAGGTGAGGCGCACTTCCCCGCCTTGCCTGTCAGGTCCAGCTCTCCGTTTTCCGCGGGGCCCGTGTGTTCGATCGATCGCGTTGCCCAAACGGCGGCGGAGAAGCGCGGGTTGCGCGCCACTGGGGCCTGCGCGGTGGAGATGGAAGCCGCCGGCGTGGCTGCCGCGGCCCAGGCGCGCGGCCTTCCGTTCTACTGTATCCGAACGGTTACGGATCTGGCCGAAGAAACATTGCGGAACGATTTCAATCAGGCTCTGCGTCGGGACGGCCGTTTCGATACAATGTCTATTTTGACAAGTGCTTTACGCCATCCGGCGGCGAGGTTGCCGGAATTGGTGCGTCTGCGAAAACGTTGTGCTTTAGCCTCACAAACCCTGGGGAGTTTTTTTGCTAACTGCAACTTCTGAGAGTATTGCCATACCTGAGTTCATGCATGCCGCCGTGTATCGCGGCAGCGGTGAAATTGGCGTTGAGGAAGTACCTACCCCGCGGATCGGCGCCGGGGAAATTCTGGTGCGGGTGGAAGCTTGCGGACTTTGCAACACCGACCTGAAGAAAATCGCGTACAACCTGCTGGCGCCCCCCCGCATTTTCGGCCACGAAACTGCGGGCGTGGTGGCGGCGGTGGGCGCTGGCGTCACCAAATTCCAGCCCGGCGACCGCGTGGTGGCGTTCCATCACATCCCGTGCCTGGAATGCTTCTACTGCCGGCGCAAGGTGTACGCCCAGTGCGCCCAGTACAAGAAAGTGGGGATCACGGCCGGCTTTGAGCCGGCCGGCGGCGGATTCGCGCAATATGTGCGAGTGATGGACTGGATTGTGAATCGAGGCGTGGAGAAAATCCCGGATGCCGTTTCCTTCGAGTGCGCCACTCTGGTGGAACCGCTGAACACCTGCCTCAAGGCCGTGGTGCAGTGCGATCCGCGGCCGGAGGAATTCGTGGTGGTTATGGGACAGGGGCCCATCGGGCTCATGTTCACCATGCTGGTGAAGAGGACCGGCGCCACGATCGCCGCCACGGACGCCATTGAGCCCCGGCTGGAGCTGGCGCGCGAGTGCGGCGCGGAGTTCACCTGGAATCCGAAAAGCGTGGATGTGGCGGCGGAGGTGAAGCGCCTCACCGAAGGCCGCGGAGCGGACCTCATCATCGTGGCGGCGTCCGCCCCTGGCATCATGGAGCAAGCCGTGGCGTGCTCGCGGCCCGGTTCGCGCATCCTGCTTTTCGCTCAAACGGCTGCAAATGAACGTATCGAAGTGTCGGGCGCGGACGTCTGTGTTGGTGAAAGGACTATCTTTGGGTGCTATAGTGCATCTTTGGATCTGCAAAAGGAATCGGCTAATCTGGTCTTTAGCGGGGAATTGCCGCTGGAGAGACTGATCTCGCATCGTCTCCCCTTGGTTAAAATCCGTTCAGGAATCGATTTGGCGTTGCATCCTGGACCTAAATCACTGAAAATAATAGTTCTGCCACAGAGGTGGATATAGTGAATAGCCAGATGATGGCCGCCGTGCTCTACGGCAAGGAACACTTGCAGGTCGAGCCGATAGCCATTCCCACAGTCAATAGCGGAGATATTCTCGTCCGAGTCAAGGTCGCGTTAACCTGCGGCACCGATGTGAAGGTTTTCCGCCGCGGTTATCACGCCCGGATGATCGTGCCCCCCGCTGTGTTCGGGCACGAGCTGGCTGGCGATGTCGTCGCGGTGGGCGATGGGGTGACGCGGTTTTCGGTAGGCCAGCGCGTGGTGTCCGCCAATTCCGCGCCCTGCGAGAGGTGTTTCTTCTGTCTTCGCGGCGCACAAAACCTGTGCGAGGATCTGCTGTTCAATAACGGCGCCTATGCGGAATACATACGCATCCCGGCTCGCATCGTGGAGCGCAATACCTACGTCATCCCGGAACACGTGGGATACCAGGATGCGGCGCTGGTTGAGCCCCTGGCTTGCGTTTTGCGCGGCTTTGAGGAGACCAACCCGCGCCCGGGCGATACCATCGCCATCATCGGCCTCGGTCCCATCGGCCTGATGTTTGTAAAGCTCGCGAAGCTCTACGGCTGCCGCGTGATCGCCGTGGGACGGCGGCGCAAGCAATTGGAGCGCGCCGCGGCCTTGGGCGCGGACGAAACTATTGTGGGAACCGACGAGTCCGATCCCGTCAAGATCATCCGCGGCATGACGGAAACGCGCGGCGTGGATATCGCCATCGAGGCCGTGGGCAAGCCGCAGACCTGGCAGTGGGCCGTCAACGCCGTGCGGCGCGGCGGCGTAGTGAACTTCTTTGGCGGGTGCCCGAACGACACGCGCGTGGAGCTGGATACAGCCCTCCTGCACTACTCCGAAATTACCTGCAAGGCCACGTTCCATCACACGCCGGCCTCCATTCGCAAGGCGCTGGACCTGGTGTGCGCGGGGCACATCTCCGCTTCGTTCTTCGTGAACCGCGAGGAGCCGCTGGCGAACCTGCTGGAAGTGATGCGGCACCTGATGAGCCACAACGGCCATCTGAAGACCGCCATTGTTCCGTAAGTGGGGCGGACCTCCCGGTCTGCCTTCCGGTTATGTACGCCCCGGCCGCATTCGTCAAGTCTCCAGAGCTGCTGGCAAGGTCTTTCTCGCCCGATGAAGCGCGGGCCTACACGCGCTGGCTCGCCACGCACCACTACGAGAATTTCCACGTAGTCAGCTTTCTGCTGCCCAAGCGGCTGCACCAGGACTTTTACAACGTCTACGCCTTCTGCCGCTGGGCGGACGACCTGGGAGATGAAATCGGCGACCGCGCCGAAAGCCTCCGCCTTCTTGGCTGGTGGAAGACCGAGCTGGAAGCCATGTATCGGGGCGTTGCCACGCATCCCGTTTTCGTGGCGCTGCGCCCCACCGTGGAGCGTTACGGCATCCCCATGGCGCCGTTCACGGACTTGATCGACGCTTTCGTGCAAGATCAAACCGTCACGCGCTACCGCGATTGGGAACACGTATTCGACTACTGCACGCGCTCGGCGAACCCCGTCGGGCGTCTCGTGCTCTACCTTTGCGGCTACTCGGACGCCGCGCGCCAGAAGCTCTCCGACGCGACGTGCACCGCCCTGCAGCTCGCCAATTTCTGGCAGGACATCACGGTGGATCTGCTGAAGGACCGCGTCTATCTCCCCCTCGACGTATTGGAGCGCCACGGCTGTCCCCTGGAAGACGTCATGGCGCGCCGGTTCACGCCGCAATTCCGCGAGGCCATGCGGGAAGCCGTGGACGTGGCCCGCAAGCTGTTCCTCGAAGGGCTGCCTCTAGTCGGCATGGTGGATCGCCGTCTGGCGCTCGACCTGGACCTCTTCAGCCGCGGCGGCATGCGCGTTCTGGAGAAGATCGAAGCCCGGGGTTACGACGTGCTGGCGTCGCGCCCGGCCATTTCCAAGACCGAGCGCGTGGGCTTGCTGCTGGCCTCGCTGGCGCGCGCCGCATTCCTACGGGCGGCCTGATGGAAGCGGTGGAAAAGTCATACGAATATTGCCGCGGCGTGGCGCGCGCGCGAGCCCGCAATTTCTATTACTCGTTCGTCCTGCTCAGCCCGCCGCAGCGCGCCGCCATGTGCGCCATCTACGCCTTCATGCGCTACTGCGACGATCTCTCCGACGAGCCGGGCGCCACGCGCGCCGCCATCGAACGCTGGCGCGGCGAGCTCGACGATGCGCTCGCGGGCCGCTTCAGCGGCCATCCCGTGTGGCCGGCGTTCCATGACGCCGTGCAGCGGTTCGGCATCCCGCACGAATACTTCTACGAGATGATCGAGGGCGTGGCCTCCGACCTGGAACCGCGCCGCTTCGCCACATTCGATCAGCTCTACCGCTACTGCTATCAGGTAGCGTCCGTGGTCGGCTTGACCGTGCTTTATATCTTCGGGTTCGATTCGAAGGACGCCCTTCCGTACTCCGAGAAGTGCGGCATCGCCTTCCAACTCACCAACATCCTGCGGGACGTCCGCGAAGACATCGAAAGCGGCCGCGTGTATTTGCCCCAGGAAGACCTGCTCCGCTTCGGAGTCACCGAAGACGATCTCCGCGCCGGCAAGCTCTCCCCGCCCGTGATGGAGCTGCTGCGCTTCGAGGCTGGCCGCGCCCGCCGCTACTACGACGAATCGCGCCCGCTCCTCGGCATGGTCCACGAGAAGAGCCGGCCCTCGCTCTGGGCGCTTGTGGAAATCTATTCGCGCCTGCTGGAGCGGATCGAGAACAAGGGCTACGACGTCTTCAGCAAACGGGTGAGACTTCCGGCGCCTGAAAAGGCCTGGATCGTCCTGAGAGCTATGGCCAGGTAGCCTTTCCGAGCTATACTCTGACTCCGACGGCCTTACCACGCGGTCACCGCCCGCAGCCTCGCCGCGGCTTTCGGCGCGTACCCGGCCGGCGATCCGTCAACCGCGAGCGGATATAGAATTAGATGGAAATGCCCGAGTTCCTTCCGCGAAGCAAGGCGGCCCTCGGTCTTGCCTTGACCTCGTGGCTGGTTGCGGCGGCGCTGCCTGCTTACGGACAGCCGCCGGCCAAGTCAGCCAACGAACCCACAAAGAAACAACTGGCGCTCATCAAACAATGTGAAAGTTGGGAGCGTTGGTTCGAGCAGCACGGCTTTGTAATCCACGATGCCGGGCTTTCCGCGTACCTCAAGCGGGTAGCGCGGCCTCTGGTTCCCGATTCTCCGAGCTATTTGGCCTGGCAGTTTCAGACGCTCCGGGATCCGCTGGTTCTGGCGTTCTCGCTGCCGAACGGGGCCGTTTACGTGAGCAGCGGAATGCTGGCGCGCCTCGAGAATGACGATCAACTCGCGGGCGTGCTGGCGCACGAAATCGGGCACGTGATGAGCGGCGACCTCTTCCCGGTGACCAGGCGCGAGGAGAAGAAAGCCGTGGCGCGGGCGATTGGAGCGGGGCTGGTGGGAAGCGTGCCCATCGTTGGCCCCGCCGTCGAAGAGGCTGTCTTTACCGGGTCCGGCGGC
>DATKOS010000154.1:0-6864 GCA_035524535.1 Bryobacteraceae bacterium | reverse complement strand
TCACCCTGTTTACCACCCCCGTGGTTTACCTTTACTTCGACCGTTTGCAACACTGGTGGGAGCGGGTCCGGGGTGCGCGGCCGGGGCGGCTGGAGACCATCGGAACCGAGGGATAACGGAATGGCGGAGAACGCAGTCGCGACTGCGACAGAACATTCAGCGGAGGCTTGCGGCTTGCTTGCGCGCATGGCTCGTCCCGGGCGCTCGCAAAGCGAATCCCGGCGCCGTGCGGGCCCGGCGGTGTGGATGGCCCTCGTTGCCGCGGTGGCATCGCTTGCTTCCGGCTGCCTGAAGGTGGCGCCGTACCAGAAGCCGGCGGCCGCCGCGCCGCAGCAATTTAAGGAAGCGCCGCCCGCCGGGTGGAAGGAGGCGCAACCTTCCGACGGTACGCTTCGCGGAAAGTGGTGGGAAGTCTTCAACGATCCGTCCCTCAACGCCCTGGAAGAGCAGGTTCCCACAGCCAACCAGAACCTCCAGGAGGCGGAAGCGAATTTCCGTCAGGCGCAGGCCGCCGTCCGGATTGCGCGGACCGGCCTGTATCCCACGATCAGCGCGGCGCCATCGGTTACCGGGGCGCAGCAATCCTCCCGCCTGGCCACGGGCGGCAATAGCTCGCCTTTCGCGGTCCTCGCTTTGCCGGTGAGCGCTTCCTACACATATGACCTTTGGGGCAGCATCCATCGCGGCATCGCGCAGAGCGCCAACACGGCGCAGGCGCTGGCCGCCGCCATGGAGAGCGCCCGGCTGCTTTACCAGGCCGAGCTGGCCCAGGACTATTTCGAGCTGCACGGCGCCGATGCGGACGCCGCGCTGCTGCAGGACGCCGCCAATTCCTACAAGGAGTACCTGACGCTCACCCAGGTGCGCTATCAGGGCGGCGTGGCCACGGACGCCGACGTGGCGCAGGCCGAAACCCAGCTTTACACCACCCAGGCGCAGCTCACGGACCTGGAAGTGCAGCGTTCGCAGTTCGAACACGCCATCGCCATTCTGGTGGGCAAGCCCCCGGCCGAGTTTTCCATTCCGCGCGCTCCCACGCGCTTTTCGTTCCCCGCCATTCCGGTGAGCTTGCCCTCGGCGCTGCTGGAACGGCGTCCGGACATTGCCGAAGTGGAGCGCCAGGCGGCGGCGGCCAATCAGCAAATCGGCGTGGCGCAAGCCGCCTTCTATCCCACTCTTTCCTTTAGCGCCTCGGCGGGCGTGGAAGCAGCCAGCCTCATCAACTGGATCACCTGGCCCAGCCGCTTCTGGACCCTGGGGCCGCAACTGGCGCAGATCCTCTTCGACGCGGGGCGCCGCACCGCCCAGGTGGCGCAGGCCCAGGCCGGCTATGACGCCACCGCCGCCGCGTATCGCCAAACCGTGCTCACCGCCTTCCAGCAGGTGGAGGACAACCTCGCGGCGCTCCGCGTTTTGGAGAATGAAGCCAAGGTGCTGGAGCAAGCCGTCAGTTCGGCGCAGCGCGCGGTCACGGTTTCCGACGCCCAATACAAGGGCGGCACGGCGACTTATCTGCAGGTGATCACCACGCAGACCATCGCGCTGCAGGATGAGCGCTCCGCTCTCGACGTGCAAACGCGCCGCATGGTGGCCATGGTCGGCTTGATTCAGGCGCTCGGCGGCGGTTGGGACCCCTCCAGCCTTCCCACGGAAGCCGCCGTCGCGGCGAAGTAGTTTCACGCCGGACGCGCTATTTCTTCGGCGGCGTAAGCTCCACGGGCATGGGCCAGCGGTGGCCCTGCCGCGTCAGCAGCCCCTGCGCGGCGTCCGGGCCCCAAGTGCCGCTCGCATAATTCGGGAAATCGCTGGGCGGAATCTCTTTCCACACGTCGAGCACCGGCATCAGAATCCGCCACGCGGCCTCCACCTGGTCGGCGCGCATGAACAGCGTGGCGTCGTTGTGCATCACGTCCCAAAGCAGCGTCTCGTAAGCTTCGGGCGAGGGCACGCCAAATGCCTCGCTGTAGTTGAAGCGCATGTCCACCGGCCGCAGAAGCAGCTTCGGCCCGGGAACCTTGGCTTGGAAGCGCACCAGTATGCCCTCATCGGGCTGAATGGACATGACGATGCGCGACGGCTGCCAGTCCAGCGTCGCTTCCGTCGGAAACGACTGGTGCGGCACGGCGCGCAACTGCACCGCCACTTCCGAAGCCTGGCGCGCCAGCCGCTTGCCGGTGCGGAGATAAAAGGGCACGTCCTGCCAGCGCCAGTTGTCCACGAATAAGCGCAGCGCGGCGTAGGTCTCCGTCTGCGAATCGGGCGGCACGCCGTCTTCCTCGCGGTATCCGCAGAGCTGCTGTCCGCCTCCCCATCCCGGTCCGTACTGGCCGCGCACCGCCACTTCATGCACCTTGCCGGGGGTGATGGGGCGCACGGCGTGCAGCACGTCCACCTTCTTGTTGCGCACCTCATTGGCCTCAAAGGAGACCATCGGCTCCATAGCCACTAGGCACAGCAATTGCAAGAGGTGGTTCTGCACCATATCGCGCAGCGCGCCGGCGCCGTCATAATACCCGCCGCGCCGCTCCACTCCCACTTCCTCGGCCACCGTGATGGTCACGTAGGCCACGTAGCGCCGGTTCCAGATCGGCTCAAACAGCGGGTTGGCGAAGCGGAAGGCCAGGATGTTCTGCACGGTCTCCTTACCCAGATAGTGATCAATGCGGAAGATTTGCGATTCGTCGAAGGCGCTGCCCAGAGTGTGGGCCAACGCCACGGTGGACTGCAGGTCGTAGCCGATCGGTTTCTCCACCACTAGCCGCGAGCGCTCCTTGTCGGCGGTGAGTCCCGCGTAGTTCAGGTAGGTGGGGATCTCGCCGAATAGGAACGGCGGGGTCGCCATATAGAATACCCGCTGCGCCTTGGTGCCCCATTCCTTGTCGATCGCGTCGCAGCGATGGCTCAGCTCGGAGTACGTGTCGTGGCTCTTGAAATCGCCGTGCAGGTAGAAAATGTGTTTGGCGAACTCGGTCCAATCCTTCACCGCCACCGGCCCGCTCCGCGAAAACTCGTTGACGCCGTCGTGCAGCCGCTTGCGCAGGTGCTCCTCGTCCAATTCCACGCGGTCCACGGCGATGATCGCGAAATGCTCCGGCATGCGGCCGTTCACGCACAAGTCGAGCAGAGCGGGCATCAGCTTGCGGCGCGTGAGGTCGCCTGCCCCGCCGAAGATCACGAAGATGTTAGGTTCCAGCCGGTCGTCGAATTTCACGGTTCCTCCGATGCATGAACATGAGTATGTGGCGGCGCGAACGTGGGCCGGAGTGATTCACTTCTGCCATAGGATGCGGGCTTCTTCCAGCGGAACGGCGGCGCCGGCGCCGGTGGGCACCGCCCGCACCGTGAAGTCCCCGGAGGGACGCGGGGAGCGCACCGTGCCGCGGTACGCATAGCTTGCCCCATCCCCGAGCAGGCGGCGCACGCGTTCCATTTCCTGGCGGACCGGAGGCTCTCCGTGGAGCCCGTCCGCGTAGATCTCCACCAGGACCGCGTCCGGGTTGACGTCGTCCAGGTAAACCTGCACCTCGAAAACATGACTGCCGCCGGCGCTTTCCACCTTGACGGCGCCGAAGCGCAGAGCCGTCCATTCCTGCTCCACGTTTCGCCGCCACGCCACCAGCTTCTTGCCGCCCGCGCCATTGCCGGCCGCGCGCGCGCGGTACGCCGCCGCGCCCGGCAGGTAGTGCATCTCCGTGTACTCCCGCACGGTGCGATCCGCGGAGAACTGCGGCGTGAGCCGCGCCATGCTTTCCCGCATCCGGTTCACCCAGGCGGTCGGGATGCCTTGCTCGTCGCAGGCGTAGAACTCCGGGATCACGTGCTGTTCCAGCCGGTCATAGAGCGCTTCGGCCTCGGCTGCGTCCCACGCCGGATCGTCGCCGTGCTCGGCGCCATCGCCAATCGCCCACCCCACCTCCGGCGTGTAGGCCTCCGCCCACCATCCATCCAGCTCGGAGAGGTTTATGCCGCCGTTCACCAGCACCTTCATGCCGCTGGTGCCGCTGGCCTCCCAGGGCCTCCGGGGCGTATTGATCCAAACATCCACGCCCTGCACCAGCCGCTCGGTCAGGAGCATGTCGTAATCCGCCAGGAACGTCGCCCGGGAACGCACCTCCGGCTGGCGGATGAACTGCGTCCACTGGCGAATCAGCGCCTGCCCTTCCTGGTCCGCCGGATGAGCCTTGCCGGCGATGATGAGCTGCACCGGGCGGTGCGGGTCCGTCAGCAGCCGCTTCAGCCGCTCCGGGTCGCGCAGCAAAAGGTTGGGTCTCTTGTAGGTGGCGAAGCGCCGCGCAAACCCCAGCGTGAGGATGAAGGGGTCCAGAATCCGTCCCGCCGCGGCCACCTCCTCGGACGAGCCGCCCGAGCTTTCCAACTGCCGCGCCAGCCGGTCGCGCGCGTATTCCACCAGCGCCTTGCTGGAGTTGGCGCGGAACCGCCAGATGTCCTCGTCGGAGACCTTCCGCAGATCCTCCTCCAGCCGCTCGGAGGAGCCCAGCCAACGTCCCTTGCCACAGGCCTTCGTCCAAAGCTCGTCCGCCTCGGCGGAATCCCAGCTCGGCGTATGCACCCCGTTGGTCACGTGGCCCACCGGCACCTCCCGCTCCGGCCAGCGCGGGAAGAGCGGGGCGAAGAGCCGGCGGCTCACCTCCGCGTGCAAGCGGCTCACGCCGTTGACCGCGCCGCTGCCGCGTATGGCCAGATAGGCCATGTTGAACGGCTCGTTCGCATCGGAGGGATTCTGCCGCCCCAGCGCCAGCAGATCGGCTGCGGAAATACCCAGCTTCTTTTCCGCGTAGCCGCCCAGGTAACGCTGCACCAGCGCCGGGGCGAACCGGTCGAAGCCCGCCGCCACCGCCGTATGCGTGGTGAAGAGGTTGCCCGCCCGCGTCGTGGCCAGAGCCACCTCGAAAGGCTGCCCGCTCTCGTCCATAAAGCTCCGCGCGCGCTCCAGCACCGCGAACGCCGCGTGGCCTTCGTTCAAGTGGCAGATCTCCGGGCGCAGCCCCAGCGCCCGTAGCAGCCGCCATCCGCCGATGCCCAGCAGCAACTCCTGTTTCAGGCGCAGTTCGGAATCGCCGCCGTAGAGCTCGCTGGTGATGCCGCGGTGGGCCGGGTAATTCGCCGCATCGTTGCTGTCCAGAAGGTACAGTTTGCAGCGCCCCACCTGCGCCTGCCAGGCGCGCAGCCACACCGAATAGCCCGGCAGCGCGATTTCCAGGCGCAGCCACTCCCCGTCGGGCTGCCGCAGCGGCGTGATGGGCAATTGTCCGGGGTCGTTGAAGGGATAAAGCGCCTGCTGGTTCCCGTCCTTGGCAATCATCTGGCGGAAATAGCCGCGCTGGTAGAGCAACCCCACCGCGGAGACGGGCACGCCCAGGTCGCTGGCGGCCTTGAGCTGGTCGCCCGCAACGTTGCCCAGGCCGCCCGAATAGATCGGCAGCGCCTCGCTCAGCATGAACTCCATGCTGAAATAGGCCGCGCAGGTAAGCGCCGAGTCCGGGTGAGTCTGCTGGAACCATGCGGGCGCATTGGCCAGTTCACGGTTGGCTTCCACCAGCTCGTTGAGCTTCTTGCGGAACTCCTCGCCTCCCAGCGCACGCTCCAGGCGATCGCGCGAAACCGTTTGCAGAACCACCCACGGATTCTGCGTCACCTCCCAGAGTTCCGGATCCAACCGCCGCCAGATCTCGTCCGTGGCATGGTTCCAGGTGGAGCGCAGGTCGAGCGCCAGTTCGGCCAGCGCATCGAACCCCTCGATTTCCGTGGGAAGCAAATTGTAGGCTGGGTGGGTGGTCCGCCCGGTTGGTGGCATCGTTCGTCCCTCGTCAAAGGCGCGATGTACTTTGATTATCGCCAATGCCGAGCGGCAACGGGTTCCGGCGCCCGCTGGTCTGGGTTCTTCCTTACATTGGATTCACGGAGCCGTCACCGGGTAACAACTTCCATCCCCGGGCCTCGCTGGCCGGCGGATGGGAGAATACCCGATGGAAGGGAGCGGTGCGAAACACAGATTCTCAAGATCGCGCCAGCCGGTAGCCGGCCTAGGCTTCGCGGGCGCGCCGCGGGCAGCCGAAAAGCGCTACAGCTCGCCCAGCAGGTGCCCCATCTTCTCTTTCTTGGTCCGCAGATAGGCTTCGCTGGTATCGAGCACCTCGGCCAGGCAGGGAACCCGTTCCGCCACCTGAATACCGGCGTTCTCCATGGCCGCTACCTTCTCCGGGTTATTCGAGAGAAGCCGAATCGAACGCAGCCCGAAATACTGCAAAATGGCCGCGGGCAGTTCATAGTTGCGCAAATCGGACTCGAAGCCCAGGCGCTCATTGGCTTCCACCGTGTCCGCGCCGTGGTCCTGCAACTCGTAGGCGCGCAACTTGTTCAGCAGGCCGATTCCCCGCCCTTCCTGAGCTTCGTAAATCAGCAAGCCCCGCCCCTCTGCGGCGATGCTCTTGAGCGAAATCTCAAGCTGGGCTCGGCAATCGCACCGCAGGCTGTGGAAAACGTCGCCCGTCAGGCACTGCGAGTGTATCCGCACCAGGGGCGGAGGCCCGGCAAGGTCGCCCATGGCTAGGGCAACTGCTTCCTCCGAACAATCTCCGGCGGCGCCTTCGAACCCGTAGATTCGAAAGTGGCCAAACTCTGTGGGGAAATCCGCTTCGGCTACCTTGGCCAGCCGCGGCGCGGCGCATTCGTTCATTGGTGAAATGGAACCCTTAATGCTTCTATTATAATGGCTTGCAATGACAGGGTGGGACAGCTACCTGGTCTCCCTGCTGGTGAAGTTGGCGGCGATGGCCTCCATCGCCTCCGTGCTGGCGCGGTCCAACACGTTCAAAGCATTGCTGATGCGGGAAAACCGCGCCC
>DATKOS010000153.1:0-6926 GCA_035524535.1 Bryobacteraceae bacterium | reverse complement strand
TGCATAGCGTCTCCGCGTCGAATTTCCTTATCGGCGGACAGCCCGATCCGCCGGACGGCTCCATGCTGCTTTCCGATTACGCCAATGCGAGCCCCAACTACCTGGAGACGCTGCGGCTGCCGATGCTGGCCGGCCGCCGGTTCACGGCGACGGACCAAGAACTCGGGGAGCGCGCCGACGCCGAGCCGTCCGCCGAAGGGGTTTGCATCGTGAACCAGACGTTCCAGCGGCAATTCTTCCGGGGTGAGAACGCCATCGGCCAGGTACTGCTCGACGACAGCCGCAAACACGCGTGCCGCATCGTGGGCGTGGTGGCAGACTACCGCGCCACGGGCGCCGAAAACGCCGCGCGCCCGCAGATCTTCCGGCCGAATCTGCGCGTCCGCGGCGCGTCACTGCTGGTGCGCACCACGGCGCCGCCGGAGACGATAGCAGCGGGCATACGGAAGGCGGCGTATGGGCTGGACCGCGCACTGACCATTGACCAGGTCGCGCCGCTCGACCGTTGGGTGGACGAGTGGCAGGCGCAGCGGCGATTCACCACCATCCTGCTGGCGGTGTTCGCCGGGCTGGCGCTTCTGCTTGCGCTGGCGGGCATCTACAGCGTGCTCTCTAACGTGGTGGCTTCGCGAGTGCGTGAGATCGGCATACGCGTGGCGATCGGCGCGGGGCCGGCGGAAATTTCGAGGCTGGTGCTGCGGCAGAGCATGATTCCCGTGGCTGCAGGAATGGCCGCGGGACTGGGCGCGAGCCTGGCGCTTGGGCGCTTCATCGAGGCGCTGCTGTTCCGGGTGCGCGCGCACGACCCGGTTACGCTGGCCGCGGCGGCTCTGGCGATCCTGGCGGTTTCGCCTGCGGCGGTCTATGTGCCGCTACGGCGGGCCCTGGCGGTGGATTGCGCGGTGGCGCTGCGGGAAGAGTAGCGAGGGCGCGCGGGTCGATTGGCCACCGTGCGAGGCTCTAATAGCTTAACGGGATAAGACACATTTCCGCGCGATAGCCGGTCGAAAAATACGCTGCCCCCGATGGGTTTCGGTATTTCGTGCTCTGTCCCCGAAATCTCCCCGAAATCTCCCGGTGGCTCGGAGCAGACGCAACGGACGGGATCGACCGCATCAGTAGGTCGTGGACGTACGGCGCTCGACTCCGTGGATGACCACGATCCGCTGGGCGTGGTCCGCATCGAAGAGAATCCGGTAGCTTCCAACCCGCCGCCTCCACGCCATCGGTTGAGCGTGGAGCCGTTTCAGATCGCCGCTGAACGGATCAGCCTCCATGTCCAGGAGCGCGCGTTCAATTCTGTCTTGATCTCTTGCGGGCAGGTTTAGCAGCTGTTTTCTGGCGGGTCCGGCGACCCGCAGATTCCAATTCACTCAGAGCCTCTTTCAGCGAAACGTGGTCGCCCCGCCGGTAGGCGGCTCGCCCGCGCCGGATCGCCAGTAGTTCGCTTTCGGTGGGCTGAGCCACCGGATAGCGGGTCTCAAAGTAGGCCCGCAACGCTTCGCGGACCAACTCGGAACGCGTGCGGCTCTCGGCGTGACGGACAGCTTCGAAACGCCGCACCATCTCGGGCGGCAGGGACACCGTCATTACTTTCGTTGTACGCATACAAATACCATCTGACGACGATTAAGACTAAGTATGACTTGATCGTACCACAGCACGCCCGGCCTAAATCGGGCCATTAAGCTCCGCGCGTAACGGCGTGTGCCTGATCCGCGCGGTCTTCCACGCGAGGAACGGACGCGCGCAGTTGCTTTCAGGTTCGAATCACGCGTCTGGCCCTATCCCCCTGCAAGCGGTGGCGTCTGACGCCAGTGGCCAAGCTCACAGCGAACGCGCAAAACCGATGCCGAGCAGGAAATCGATCTGGTTGGGATTGGACCGGAGGTCGAATAATAGCCCCTCCGAATACGCATCCGCTCGCCAGCGCGTGTAGCGGACCTCAGGCGCCAAGCGCACGGGTCCGAGGCGCGTCTCCATGCCGGCGCCGCACGTGCCGCCGAACGAAGAGCGCATGCTCAGATGCTCGTCGTTCGGCTGAGCCACCGCGCCGGTGGCGCCGCAGAGACTGCTGTACCCGCTGTCGATCGGGACGCACTGACCGGTTGTCGCCTCGCCACTGACCGCGCGGAACGACACGCCGCCCGCGACTCGCAGCGCAACACTCCCGAAGCGGTGCGGGCGGTAGACGCCGAGAATGGGAACCTCCCAGGAGTTGGCGGTGGTCCAGGTGTGCTCATGGATCACAGGAATCGCGCCGCTTGAACTGGTGATATCGTAGCCCAGGCGCTTATAGAGCAGATCCACCTCCGCCCCGAAACGATGGAGGCTGAAGGCCAAGCCGGCGCCGGCGGTGTAACGGCGCGTCGCGGAATCTCCAGCGTGAAGACCGGTAGCAAGGAACTGGAAGGAGCTGGTCTGGAAACTCTGAGAGACCGGAACTCCGATTTTGGCGCTGAACTCGAGCTGCGGCTGGCCGAGAGCCGCCATCCCAAAGACAAGGGCGGTGGCAAGGATGCGATAGGTCACTCCTTCCGCAGTCTAACGCCTTTCACTTGCGAAAGAGTGTCTCAGTCAAGATACCCGGAAGAGCTTAATGGGAAGAGCTTAATGGGACAGACGCACTTCGGTGCGATAGCCGATCGACAAGTACGTTGCCCCCAAAATCACGCGCCTTCGCCGAGCCCCTTATCGGGCCATCCGTAACCCCCTAGAGCTTCAGTTCCCAGCCGGGCCGGAAGACCGGCTTGATGTACTGGTTTGCTTCGCTGCTGTTGGAGAACCGCAGGTTCTTGCTGTCCCACATGAGTGTTCCCGGCACTCGCCATGCGATGCAGACTAGCGATAGCCACTCCGCGTAGCCAAAACTCGTCAGCCGGAGAACCTGTCGGAGATAGAATTCAAACCAAGTACTTTGCAACAACAAGTACTGATTTAGAAGGCGTTATTGCTTGACGCTTCCTTGGACGGCAGAAGGCACCGGCCTGTAAATTATTGATTCTGCATTCGCGCTTATTTCTCTCCGACAGGCTCTCAGGCTGACGGATTTTCTGGACGGATTTTCTGGACGGATTTTCTGACGGATTTTCTGACGGATTTTCTGATCTGTTGGACTGAGACTCGAGCCTAGAAAGACTGTCGAGGTGTTGGTGATCGATCATATCGACAGGGTTCCGAGCGACAATTAGACAGGTGCGCCGCGAGATGCGATAGCGGCGGGAGGGAGTGCACGTCCGATGCGAACCGCTGTTGTGGCTCTTTCCGGCGTGGTGTGGATGGCCGCCATGGCCATGGCGCAGAATCCGGCACCGCTGACTTACGAAGTCGCGCCGGTTCAGGTGGCGGGGCAGCGCGGGTTTGGCGTTTCGGGTGACGTGTGGGGAAGGCAGACCGGGAGGTCCGCCCCACCGGCAGGGCTAACGCCTGGGGATGACGGGGGTTCGGCGAGCGTTTTTGGGCAAGGGGCAGACCAGGAGGCCTACCCTACCGGCTTGCGCTTGGCGAGTTTGCGCCAGGCGATCGCCGCTAGCACGAATATCGCGGCGGCGAGCGCGGCGTAGCGGAGGTCGTGCTCGATGGTGCGCTGGACGGCTTCCCAGCGATCGCCCAGGAAGTAACCGAGGCTCAGAAACGTGGAAACCCAGAGCACGCCCCCGCTATAGGCGAAGAGCGCGAACTGGGGGTATTCCACGTCGCTCATGCCAGCGGCGTAGGCGGTCAGGTGGCGCACGCCGGCGATGAAGTAGCCTCCGGTGAGCGACCAGTGTCCCGCCCGGGCGAACCAGGCGTGGGCCTTATTGAGGTGCTCCTCGCGGATGCGGAGGTACTTTCCGTAACGGTGGATGAGCGGGAGCCCGAATTTGCGGCCCAGGGTATAGCTTAGGGTGATGCCGCTGAGGCTGCCGGCCAGGGCGGCGGCGAACGAGGGGGCGAGGGAGAGATTCCCCTTGAAGATGAGATAGCCGGTGAAGGTGAGGAGCGTCTCATCCGGGACCGGCAGGCCGACGATGCCGGAGACGAGCAGACAGAAGATCGCCGCGTAGCCGTATTGAGAGATCCAGCCCAGGATCTGTTGTTCCATGAAAGTTCAGCCTTCCGCCATCAGCCTTCCGCCATCAGCCATCAGCTTTTCAGCATCGGCGCCTTGCCGCGCACACACGAACTCCGGCGCTACGCCGGCTATGGCAGGCGAAAGCGCCTGCCCCACCTTTGGGCGGGCGCCGGCGCCCGCGTGATGGCTGACGGCTTGTTCCTCACACCACCAGCGTGCTGACATCCACGGGCGAGCGGTTGCCGGCCACGACGACGATGCCGCTATCCGTGACATGGTAGCCGCGGCGCTTGTCGCGGTCGAGATCGTAGCCGATGGAATCGTCTTCCGGTACGCGCACGTTCTTATCGAGGATGGCGCGGCGGACCTTGGAGCGGCGGCCGATGTCGCAACTGTCGAGGATGATGCATTCGTCCACCTCGGCGCCGGCGTGAACGCGGACGCCGCGGCCGAGGACGGAATTGCGCACGAGGCCGCCGGAGAGAATGCAGCCGCCGGAGACGATGGAGTCGATGGCTTCGCCGCGCCGGTGCTTATCGTCGAAGGTGAATTTGGCGGGCGGATCCGGGTAGCTGGCGGTGCGCACGGGCCATTCGCGGTTATAGAGATTGAGGGCCGGGCTGACGGAGCGGAGGTCCATGTTGGCCTCGTAATAGGCGTCGATGGTGCCGACGTCGCGCCAATACGGCGCGGTGTCCGGGGGATCTCCGGGGATGCGGTTGGTCTGGAAATCGTAGGCGAAGATATCGCCGTTGGCGCCCACGAGGCGGGGGAGGATGTCGCGGCCGAAATCGTGATTGCTGGCTTCGTCGGCGGCGTCCTCGTGGAGGAGGCGGATAAGGGTGCGGGTGGAAAAGACGTAATTGCCCATGGAGGCGTAGACGCGATCGCTATCGCCGGGGATGGTGGGGGCCTCGGGGTTCTTTTCGTGGAAGCCGAGAATGCGCCCGCTCTCCGCGGTTTCAATGACGCCGAACTCGGCGGCGTGGACCTTGGGGGCGGGCAGGGCGGCCACGGTGACTTCGGCGGCGTTCTGCACATGGAAATCGATCATGCCGCGGATGTTCATGCGGTAGATGTGGTCGGCGCCGAAGATGGCCACCAGGTGCGGGTCGGATTGTTCGATCAGGTTGATGTTCTGGTAGATGGCGTCGGCGGTGCCCTGGTACCAGGTTTCGTCCTGGGAGCGCATCTGGGCGGGCACGGGAATCAGGAACTGGTTCTTCAGCAACCCGCCGAACTGCCAGCCCTCGTTGAGATGCTGCAAGAGCGACTGGCTGCGGAACTGGGTGAGCACGTAGACCGAGTAAATGCCCGAATTGATGAAGTTACTGAGCACGAAATCGATGATCCGGTACTTCCCTCCAAACGGAACGGCCGGCTTGGCCCGTTCCAGCGTCAGCGGAGAGAGGCGCGTCCCTTTTCCGCCGGCCAGCACGATCCCCAACACGCGAACTCGCATAGGTTTTCCCTATTGTTTCAGGCTGCCCGAGCCGCTGGCAAGGGGAAGCTCATGACGATTCGCAGAATTCTCTTGACAATAGGCGAAAGATAGTACTAATAAATTAGTATGCGAAATCGAAGCACGGTACTGACCGGCCAGGAACTGGAAATCATGAAGGTGATATGGGAGCGGGAGAGCGCCACGGTACGCGACGTGTACGAAGCGCTGCTGGCGAAGCGCAAGGTGGCGTACACCACGGTGATGACGATGATGAAGATCCTGGAGCAGAAGAGGTACCTGAAACGGACGGCGTCGGACCGCGCCTATGTCTACCGGCCGGCGCAACCGCAAGGCCAGGTGGTGGGGGCGATGGTGCGGGATTTCGTGAATCGGGTATTTAACGGGTCGGCCGCGCCGCTGCTGGTGCACCTGGTGAAGGAGCACGAGCTTTCCGCGGAGGATCTGGAAGAAATCGCGAGGCTGCGGAGGAACAAATGAGCGCGGCTCAGATAGCGGGCAACGTGGCGCGGTATTCGCTGGAAGTGGGGCTGGTAGTGGGCTTGGCGGGATTCGCGCCGGCGCTGCTGCGGCTGCGGCTTCCGGCGGCGAAGCTAGTGTTCTGGCACGTGATGTTGGCGGCGTGCCTCTTGCTGCCGCTGGGCCCGTGGCGGCAGGAAGTGTGGATTGTCAACGTGGCGCCTGCGTTGCCGGCGGGCGCGTCTTCCGCGGCGCCGGCCCCGGTTGCCGCTCCGGCCGCGGCGGCGGATTACTCGCGAGACGGGATTCTGCTGGCGGTTCTGGCGGCTGGCGTGGCGGCGCGGCTGGCGTGGCTGGGCCTGGGCCTCTGGCGTCTGCGGCGGTACCGGTTGCATTCGGCGCCGGCCCACGTCGAGGCGGCGCGATTTGCGGAGGGCATCGCCCGTCCCGTGGACCTGCGGATTTCCGAGGAGGTCTCGAGCCCGGTGACCTTTGGCTTTCTGAGGCCCGTGATTCTGCTGCCGGCGGCGTTCCCGCTTCTGGATGAGCCGGTGCGGGAGGCCATTCTGGCGCATGAATTCCTGCACGTGCGGCGGCGGGATTGGCTGGTGACGCTGCTGGAGGAAGCGGTTCGCGCGGCGCTCTGGTTCCATCCGGCCATCTGGTGGCTGCTGGGTGAAACGCAGTTGGCGCGGGAGCAGACGGTGGACCGCGCGGTGGTGGAGATGACGAGGAATCGCGAGGAATACGTGGACGCGCTGCTGGCCATTGCGGGCGTGCAGCACCGGCTGGATTTGGCGCCGGCGCCGCTGTTCCTGCGCAAGCGGCATTTGAGGCATCGAGTGGTATCGCTCGTTCAGGAGGTTGGCATGTCGAGGAAGCAGGTATTTTCAGCGCTGACGGCGGGCGTGTGCGCCGTGGCGGCGGCGGCCTGGCTGGCGACCGCCGCGT
>DATKOS010000152.1:0-16431 GCA_035524535.1 Bryobacteraceae bacterium | reverse complement strand
GCGCCCGGCTAGCCCGCGCGCTTCGGTCATCACGCTTTCGGCCGCGCGGCTGCGCTCCGGGCCGCGCGTGAAGGGCACCACGCAATACGCGCAGGACTTGTCGCAGCCCTCGATGATGGTGATGTAGGCGCGGTGCGGATTGTCCCGCCGCGTGAAGGGCGTGTCGAAAGCCTCTTCGGTGTCCAGGCTCAAGCCGGTGACGCGCCGCGCGCCCGATTCGATCTGCGTCAGCATCTCGCCCAGCCGCGTATAGCTGGCCGAGCCGGCCACCAGGCTCACGTGCGGCGCGCGCTCGAAAATGCGCTCGCCCTCCTGCTGCGCCACGCAGCCGAGCACACCGAACACCTTGCCCTTGCCCGCTTCGCGCTGGAACTGCTGCAGGCGCTGGAAGACCTTTTGCTCCGCCTTGTCGCGAATGCTGCAAGTGTTGTAGAGCACCAGCGCGGCCTCGGCCGGCGTTTCCACGGGCTCATACCCGCGCGCCATGAGCGTGCCGACCACTTTCTCCGAGTCGTGCGCGTTCATTTGGCAGCCGAAGGTTTCGAGGTAAAAGGTTTTCCCAGACACGTTACCTTCTATTGTAATCGGCTGTCGCTATGGTTTTCCCAGGACGCTCTGTAGGAACGCAGTCTCAATGGGCCAGCGCCCCAGCACGCGCTGGCCTTGCGCCTGGAAGGCCCCGGCAGCCAGAATCCCGCTCAAGTTGGCGGATCCGGGCTGCCGGCCCTCCTTGGCAAGTTCCTGCTTCAGCAATCCGGTAACGGACCCGAGGCGCGACGCGATCTCCGCGGCATCCCCCGTTCTGCGGCAGCGGATATCCAGCGTGGCGGCGATGCGCGTTCCGTCCGGCGCGAAGGACAGCACGGCCGAGTCGGCCTGCCCAATAGCGTCCGTGAAGGGCCGCGCGCCCTCCGGAACCTCGCCCGCCGACTTCAAGGCGGAGGGCGGTATGGAGATCCAGAGCGGCGCGTCCGGTAGAGCGCCATCCACCGCCGGCCCTGGCTCGGCCATTCGGAGAGCGGCGCTATCGTCCTGGCTCACGGCCAGCGCCATCAGGTTCGAGCGCAGTGGGAAGAAGGAGATCAGGCGGTCCGGCGCGCTGCCCGTCATGCGGCAGAGCGAATCGTCGCACTGGCCGTTTTGGCTGCGCACATATGCCTGCAGGCTCTTCCAATCGAAGCGGCCGCGCAGCAGGAGGAATTTGCCGCCAGGCGCGAAGGAGGCCACCGCGAAGTCCAGGTCGCGCGCATAGTCGAAGCGCGTGCGCTCCACGAAGCTGCGGTAGTCCGGGTCCTGCTCGGCGTTCGCGCCGTCGATCATTTGCAGAATGCCGGCCCGGCGCAGGGCATCGAAATCCACGCACGCCACCAAAGCGTCGCGCCGAGGCAGGCGGGCGATCAATGCGGCGGGGCGCAACGCGCGCGACCGCAGCCACCAGGCGCCGCCGGCCGCCACAAGGCAAAACACCACGGCCGCCGCCCACCACCGGGGTTTCATGCTCACCACCCCAGTATGGCGCAAGGACGGCGGGCGGGGACCGGCGGCCGTGCTCGTGCGGCCGGCTGGGACCCCGCCGAACGTTCACAAACGGCGCCTGGCGATTCGTGACGCCGTGGGTGATATCGGATACCCCGTGGACGTGATCGTCGTGCGAACCGCGCGGTTCGAAGAGACCAAACGCTGGATCGGCGGCGTCGCGTGCGAATGAACTAGTTGCTCGCCTGCCACCCTTCGCGGTCGCCAACGCTTAAGACGGCCGGCCACCGGTCTTCTCTACGCCGCGGCCGCTACCGGAGCCCGCGTCTCCTTCCACAACGCCACGTACGGATCCAGTTCCCGCATCAGCTTTGCGAAATCGGAGAGCTTGAGCGATTGGGCACCGTCGCTGACGGCCTTTTCGGGGCATGGGTGGACTTCAATGATCATGCCGTCCGCCCCCACCGCCACTGCGGCGCGGCAGAGGGCCGGGACCAGGCTACGCTTGCCGGTGGCGTGGCTGGGGTCGAGAATCACCGGAAGGTGCGTCAGTTCCTGCAGCGCCGGCACGGCCGCAATGTCGCAGGTGTTGCGGGTGTAGGTCTCGAAGGTGCGGATGCCGCGTTCGCAGAGGATCACGTTGGGATTCCCGTGCGCCACCACGTATTCGGCCGACATCAGCAGTTCCTTGATGGTGGCGCTCATGCCGCGCTTCAGCAGCACCGGGCGTCCGCACCCGCCCAGGGACTTGAGCAGCGCGAAGTTCTGCATGTTCCGCGCGCCCACCTGCATGCAGTCGGCGTATTCGGCCACCATTTCCACGTCCTTGTCGCTCATCACCTCGGTCACAACGCCTAGGCCGGTAGCTTCCTTGGCCTTGCGCAGCAGCTTCAGGCCTTCCAGTTCCAGGCCTTGGAAATCGTAGGGCGACGTGCGCGGTTTGAATGCCCCGCCGCGCAGCGCGTGCGCGCCGCCCGCGGCCAGTCCCTCGGCCGTTTCCATGATCTGCTTTTCGCTTTCCACCGAACACGGCCCGGCGATGGTGATGAACTCACCCGCGCCCACGGCCACGCCGTTGATCTTTACGGCGGTGCGGTCCTTCTTGAATTCGCGGCTCACGAACTTGTAAGGCGCAGAGATGGCTACCGCGCGCTCCACCCCCGGAGTGGCCTCCAGGGACTCCAGGCACGGCGTGACGTCGCCCACGCCTACCACGCCGATTACCACGCGCTCTTCCCCTTCAATGGCGTGAATCTTGTAGCCGAACTCGCGTATGCGCTCGCATACATGGTCGATTTCTTCCCGGGTGGCGTGCGGCCGCATGGATATGATCATTTCTTTTGGCTCCTATAAATGAAAAACCCACTCTTGCGAGTGGGCCGGTTTGAAACGCTTTGGAGTACGGTTTAAACCAACGCCACTCTATTACCGGGTCCGGTAAGGAAACCGGAACCGGCTGCTAAACGAGTTGGCGCAGGCAAACCGCATCGAATCCCTAGTGTACACCATCCGGTATCAGCAGCGCAAACTAAGTTGTGAATTTTCCGTTACTTTAAAGCACCACGCATATGCGGTGTTATGGGGCCCCGTCACACGCCGCTGTCGCTAGCCTTTGGCCGCGCCAAAGCCTACGGAACGCACCTTGCGAACCGCCTCTATCACGCGGCTGGCGGCGTAATCGATGTCCGCTTCGGTATTAAAGCGGCCGATGCCAAACCGCAGCGCGGAGCGCGCCCGCGCATCGTCGAAGCCGAGCGCTTTCAACACGTGGCTTGGCTCCACGGTCGCTGAGGTGCACGCGGAGCCGTTGGAGACGGCTACATCGGGCAGAGCGATCAACAGCGCATCGCTATCGGCGCCCAGGAAGCTGACATTGAGGTTCCCCGGCAGCCGCCGCTCCAGGGAGCCATTGACCAAGATGTTCTCCAGCCCATTTTCGAGCTTGGACTTCAGGCGGTCGCGCAGCGCGGCCACCCGAAGAACCTCGGATTCCATGACTTCGCCGCAGATGGCGCACGCCTCGCCGAACCCCACAATAGCGGGCACGTTCAGCGTCCCGGAGCGCAGGCCGAATTCGTGGCCGCCGCCATCCATTTGCGCGGCCAACTGCAGGCGCGGCGATCGCTTGCGGACAATCAGCGCGCCAACTCCCTTCGGTCCGTAAATCTTGTGGCCGCTCACGGAGATGAGGTCCGCGCCGCCCAGCGGGATCTTGCCGAACCCCTGCGCCGCGTCGCAATGGAACACGACGCGCCGCTCCCGGCAAAGAGCTGCAATTTCCTCCACGGGCTGGATCACGCCGATTTCGTTATTCGCCGCCATCACACTCACCAGCACGGTCTCCGGCCGGATGGCCTCGCGCAAGCCGTCCAGATCCAGCAGGCCGTCCGTGCGCGGCATCACAATGGAAGCGCGGATGCCAGCCCGCTCCAGGCGTTTCACTGGATCGAGCACCGCCTTATGCTCCGTTGCCACGGTGATAACGTGATCTCCGGCGGCCCGGTAGGCCTCCAGAGCGCCCTTGATGGCCAGGTTGTTCGATTCGGTGGCGCCGCTGGTGAAAATCACCTCCCGCGGCGTCACGCGGGCCAGGTCCGCCACCTGCCTGCGCGCGCGATCCACCGCCTTCTCCGCCTCCCAACCGTAAGCGTGGCTCCGGCTGGCTGCGTTGCCGAACTGCTCGCCGAAATACGGCAGCATGGCTTCCAGCGCCCTCGGGTCAAGCGCCGTTGTGGCTTGGTTGTCGAGATAGACCGGCTTGGGCATCGGAACGGCGCCTGGGGCCGTTATCCCTATTGCACCAGAATGGCGCAAATGTTGTCCATGACGCTGCGGATCTCCGCCGTCGATCCGTTGTAGTTATTCGCCAGCAGGCTGAACGCCAGCCAGCTTCCATCCGCGCGATGGGCATAGCCGGAGAGTGCGCTCACGTGCGTCTCCGTGCCGCTCTTGGCGAATACGCGGCCCGCCGCCGGGCTGTTGCTGAAGCGGTCGCTCAGGGTGCCGTCGCGCCCCGCCACCGGCAACAAGGAAAACCACGTGTCGTGGAGCGGTGAGGCCATCATGTAGCGCAGCAGCTTCACCACGGCGGAGGGCGTCACCAGGTTGAGCCGTCCCAGGCCGGACCCGTCGCTGAAATTCCACGACCCGGAATCCACGCCCGCTTCGCTCAGCAGGCCGCGCATTTCCTCCATGCCGGCTTCCACGCTGCCCACGTTGCGCCGCGCCCGGCCCACGGCCCGAAGAGCCATTTCCGCATGCAGGTTCTGGCTTACCTTATCGGTAATGCGCAGGTCTTCCACGAGGGGCGCGGAAACCCGGCGCGCCAGTTCCACGCCCGCAATTTCCTTGGGCGCGGCCCCCTGCGTGAGGTCCGGGACTTCGTCGCGGTAAAGGTGGCGGGAGACCGCCCCGCCTCCCACGGCGATGCCGCGCGCTTCCAAAGCCTGCCGCAACGCCAGCGCCGCGTAACGGGCCGGGTCGGAAATCCCCAGCGCCAGCGTCTCCGCGGGCGAATGCACGGCAACGGAGCCGCTCAGGCGAACCTGCCAGCCTCCCGGGTCGCGCTCGAATTCCACGCGGCGCTCTCCGCTCTCCACTGTCCGGATGCGGTTCTCGATGCGATAAAACTCCACTGGAGGGTTCAGCATCACCATGGCCAATTCGCCCGCGCTGCTGGACGGCCGGACCGTGACCGTCAGCATATTGTCGTTCATGCTCAGCGCGGAGACGGCGCCGCCGTAATCGTATGCCAGATCGTCCACCGACCAGCCCTCGGAATAGGGCTCCCAAACGTAGAACGTGTCATCCCCCACGATGTCGCCATCCACGCGCTTGACGCCGCGGGCGGCCACCTGATTCGCAAGGTCCTCCATGGCGGCCAGCGGATTGCCCGCCGGGGAATTCACGCGATAAGGAATCTCGCGGCCCGAGAGATTGGGATCGCCGCCGCCCGCCAGGGTCAGGGCGCCATGCACCCGGCCCGCCGCATCCGGAGCATTCTCCGCCAGCACGCGCGTGCGGAACGTGTAGTCCGGGCCAAGCCGCGTCAGCGCCAGAGCCGTGGTGAAAAGCTTGGTGTTCGACGCCGGGACGAAGAAGCGGTGCGAGTTCAGCTCGTAAAGAGTCTGCCCGCTGGCAATGTCCGTCACCTCAATGCCCCAAAACGCCGTGCGGCTGCCGTCGGAAACTTGGATGGCTTGGTCGATCCGCTCCGCCAGCGAGGCCGCGCGCAATCCGCCGCAGCACGCCAGCAGGGCGCAAGCCACAGCCGGGAAGCGCACTCTCATCGGCCCGTCACTTTCGTTTCCAGCCAGATGGCCAGAATGAGCGCCATCACCATGCAAGTGCCCAACAGCGGAATACCCACCACCACGCCCACGCCCCACTGGCTGGCGGCATAGCCCAGCGTGGCCGGCGCCAGCATGCCGCCCAACATGGCGAAGGAGAAGATCCCGTTGAACAGGCCCGGATGGTAGTAGGGAAAGCGCCGCCCAATCGCTTCCGATACCAGCGGATATACGCTCGCGTACCCCGCGCCCAGGAAGAGCACCGCGGAGAACGCCCCAAAACCGGTCTGCGTGAAGTAGAGGATCACGCAGCCGAACAGCGCCGAAAGCACGCTCCCCATAAGCAGCCGCCCGTGGCGCACGCGCGGCAGAATGGCGATGGCCGTCAGGCGTCCGCCCATCAGGAAGATCCAGTAGCAAGCCAGGATGCGCAGCGCGCCTTCCGGGCTCATGCCCACGCGGCGGATCAGCAACAGCGGCAGCCAGCCGGCGATGGCCCATTCATTACCCGACTGGAAAAACAGCAGCAACGCGAAAAGAACCGCGCCCAGGCTGCGGAAATCCGCGAAGGCCTGCCGCATGGTCGGCTGCGCCGGCTGCGCCTCGTCGGTGGCCGCGTAGGAGGAGCGGTAATAGATGGCCGCGAAAACCAGCGGAGCCACGGCCATCACGGCCAGCGTGGCCGCCACGTTATAGCCATTGAACGCCCCAATGGCCACCAGGGTAGCCCCCAGGCAGCCCAGGCCGAACCAAATGCCGCCGGTGGTGATGGCGCGGGCGGCGTCGGCGTGATAGCTCCAGGAAATGGCCTGGAAGAGCGCCGTGCTCAACATCCCGGCCGAAAGGCCCAACGCCAGCATGCCCGGCGCGCGCCACCAGGCCGAAACTGGCGGGGACACAATTGCCAGGTAGACCAGTGATCCTCCGGCCAATACGCAAGTGAATACCAGCAGGAAGGAGAGGCCGCGCCGCGCCATCAGGTAGCGCGCCGGCTTGAAGGAAGTAGCAAGCCCCAACGCCACGCATAGAAAATAGTTGCCTACGGTCAGGAAGTTCGCGGGCTCGCGGTCGTATCCCCAAGCCGGCAGAATGGCCCCCAGGAATGCCAGCAGGAAGCCCGCGAGAAGAAACCCCGCCAGCGCCTTGCGCGCGCCGGAAGGGGCGCCCGCCGGTGGGACCGGGGCCGTGGGGGCCGAACTCACAGGTAGATTGTAACCCCCGTGCGCGGAAGCCAGCCCGGCGCGGCCGGCCACGGGTACTGCCAACCGGTTCTAGAGCTCCGCCGGACTTCTAGCCGCCCCGTGAGACGGCCGCTTCCAGCGCGGCTCCCAACCGGCCCCCAAATACTAGAAGCTCCAGGCGTGTCCGCCGCAGGAAGGCGCGGGGTCCGGAGCGGGCGCATGCGCCCACGCGTTGCCGCCGTAGCTCCACGCCCCATAATCCGCCGGAGCCGGCGGAGCCGCCGGAGCCGCTGGGGTTTCAAGGGTTTCCGCCTTGGCGGGTTCGGCCGCCTGGGGCTGGGCGTCTTCGGCGGGCCGCGGCGCATCCACGGCGCCTTCCCACGCTTCCGCCAGCGTGTGGAACAAGCCGAGGACTTCCGCCAGCGGCGCGTCTTCCTGGCGGTGGTTCGCTTCAAGCAGCCGCGCGTGCATGTAGCCGTACAACTCGGCGAGACGGCGCGCCACCTCCCCGCCGCGCTCACGATCGAGCGAAGATATCAGCTCCGCCAGGATCGCGCAGGCCCGGGTGATGGAGCGCGAACGTTCCAGAATTCGCTTCTCCGCCAGGCAGCGCCGGGCCTCCTGGATCGCGGAGGCCGCGGACTCGTAAAGAATGCGGATCAATTCCACCGGGCTGGCGGAGAGGACCTTGGATTCCAGGTAGGCGTCTTTTGCGTTGGCGTACATTCCCAATCTCCCAAGCAACCCTTATCGGACCTGTCCGTCTTTTCCCCAGTGCGCGCTCAAGAATTCAGGTCCTCGGCCATGCGAACAATGTACTCCGCCGGATAGCGGTCCACCTCTTCCCTGGTCTTGCGCCTTAAGAGCCGCACCGTCGCCTTCCGGGTTCCCGGATCGATTTGATAATCCAGGAAATTCTCGCCGCCGAACATCTCCGACCGGTTTACCGCCCGGACGGCTTGCAAGATCTCGCGAACCTCCGCCGCGTTCCCGGCCGGAGACACCGGATCGGAGGCGAGTAGGGCCGCGTAACGGCGGACCGGATCCATCTCCATGGCGGTTCCTCCTGTTCTCACATATCGGGCGTGAACGCGAAATCCTCAGGGAGCGCCGGGACTGTGCGGCCCCGCACCCTCCGGTGGCGCCTTTTGCCAGGAGGGACGAAGAGAATGGTGAACCCCCATGGCAAAAACGGTTGCCGTAATCGGCATTGAGGACGGGGAGCTGCGTTGGGTGCGCTCGCTGATAGAGTTGCTCCGCCACCCGGACCCCAGCATCCCGGAACTGGCGCGGCAAGCCTTACTCTATCTGGCGCGTAGCGCCGCGGACCGGCCTCTGGGCATCTCCGCGCCGGCCGCGGGCCTGACCGGGCCGGACGATACCGCGCTCCCGCATTAGGCGGCGCTCAGTTCGGCGCGCCCGGGCGGGCGGCGGTTACCGCCACGCACGGCAAGCGCATATAACCGTAGACCTTGTCTTTCCCCGGCAGCACCCGAATAGCCACCGCGTCTTCCACCATGTCGCACAGGCGGAATTCAAGCTGCGTGCCGTCGGCTATGGCGGGCGTGACGGTGAAGCGCGTCTCCGCCATTTCCGGAAGCTGGAAGTGAAAATCCACGGTGTAGATGTCGCCCGCGCGCATGGCCGGAAGCCGCAGGTCCTCGCGGGTTGTGTTGGAGCCCGCGAAATCCACGCCGTTGGCGCGGAGCTGCACCCCGATGATCGGCAGGGCCACCTCGGCGCGCGCTCGCGCGCTGACGCGCACCATCAGGCGGCAAGGCGTGCGCGCTTCCTCCAGAGTTTGCCCCGCGTGGTTGCACACGCGGATTCCCAGAATTTCGGCGCCGCCGTCCCCGTGCCGGAGAGCACCCTCCGGCAGGCCTTCCACCACTTCGCCGGGCCGCCGCGCCGCGCCCGGACTCTGCGTCTCCGCCGCCTCCGCCCGCAGGCGCTGCGAGTCCTTCTTCACCAGCGCGGCCATGTAGTGCACCGCCACGTCGCGCGCATCGCCGGTCTCCAGCGCGCGTCCTTCGCTCAGCCACAGTGCGCGGTCGCCCAGCGCCTTCACGTCGGAAATGTCGTGGGTTACGTAGACAATGGTCACGCCGCGAGCCCGCAGATCGTGGATCTTGCGCATGCACCGCTGGCGGAAATAGATGTCGCCCACCGAGAGCGCCTCATCGACAATCAGAATGTCCGGATCCAGATGCACCGCCACGGCGAACGCCAGGCGCACCACCATGCCGCTCGAATAGGTCTTCACCGGCTGGTCCACGTAGCCGCCGATTTCGGCGAACTCCAGAATCTGGTCCAGCCGCTCGGAGACCTCCCGGGTTCCCAAGCCCAGAATGGCGCCGTTCAGGAACACGTTCTGGCGGCCCGTGAACTCGGGGTTGAAGCCCGAGCCCAGCTCGAGCAGCGCCGTCACGCGGCCCCGAATCGCTGCCGTCCCGGCGGTGGGCTGGACAATACCCACCATCAATTTGAGCAGCGTGCTCTTGCCGGACCCGTTTTCGCCCACAATGCAGAAGGTTTCGCCCTTGCGCACGCGGACCGAGACGTCGCGGAGAGCCCAATGCTCGCGGTGGTAGCGCTTGCGCCCGGCCGTGAAGAACTCGCGAAGGCGGTCCTTTGGAGCTTCGTAAAGGTGGTACTTCTTGGAGACGCCGGATAGCTCGATGACGTCCATCGGCTCGCCCCCCCGTCAGCCCTTTCTGGCGGCGCACACCACGCGCTGGCGGCGGGCGTGCTGTTCATAGGCCCCCGGAGGCGGTTCCAGGAACTCCACCCGGCGGAAGCCCGCCTGGAGCAGCATGAATTCCAGCGCTTTGGGCGACGGGCACGTCGCCACGGGCGAAGCGCCCGTCTCGGCGTTGCTCGCGAAGAACTCGCCCGATTCGTCGATCAGCGCCAGAACGCCGTGATACGGACGAGTCCACTCCCGGTATCCCCATTCCGCCGCGCCTTCCACTTCGGCCACCACCTGCGTTTCCACCACGCACAGCCCCGTGGTCATCGCGGCCACGCGGCGCAGGGCCGCCATGGGGTTTTCCAGATGATAGAGCAGGCCCAGAAAGAGGCACAGATCGTACGTGCCGTGCGTTTCCGGAGAGAGGTCCTCGCAGTTGGCGCGCTCATACGAGAGGTTGGAGAGGACCAGGGTCTCCGCCACAAAGCGGGCCTTCCGCAGATTTTCCTCGCGGACATCCACGCCGCGCACTTCGCAAGCGCCCTTACGCGCCATGGCGACGGAATAGTACCCTTCGTGGCAGCCCACATCCAGGCACCGCACGCCCGCCAGCCCGGAGGGGAAATACGCATCCACCGCCCGGTTGACCATTTCCAGGCGCGTCGTGTGGATCGGCTGCACCTCGGGAGGCAGGGAAGAGGCGGTCCGCCCCCATTCGCCGAGATCGAATTCGTAGAACCAGGGTCCCAGCTCCTCGATTCGTTGATGAGTATCGGGTGGGACGGCCAATGCACAGTCATTCTAACACGCGCGCCGACGCACTCCTTTTCAGTTCATCGCCTCGATGTCTGCCGGACTGCTTTAATCCGCGCGGCGCCGCCCCGGCGAGTCCCTCGTCCCGGTTCACGAAGCTCCCATCGCCCCAAACCCGCGCCTTTGCGTCGCCGTACGCCTGGATTCGCGGTTTGTTTTTCAGCTATCATCGGAAAAGCCCCATGCCTAGATCCATTCAAGAGTTACAGACTATCGCCAAGCGTATGCGGCGCGAGATCATCGAAATGATCGGCGCTGCCAAGTCGGGACATCCGGGCGGATCGCTTTCCGCCGTCGAAATCGTGGCCGAATTGTACTTCGATTTCATGCGGATCGATCCCAAGAACCCGAAGTGGCCGCAACGCGACCGCTTCATCCTTTCCAAGGGCCACGGCGCTCCGGTCCTGTATGCGGCCATGGCCGAGGCGGGATACGCTGATACGCCGCTCGACAAGCTAAACACCCTGCGGAAGCTCGGCTCGGTCTACCAGGGCCACCCGGATGTGCGCTACATTCCCAGCCTGGAAGCCTCCACCGGTTCGCTCGGCGAGGGACTTTCGGTGGGCATCGGAATGGCGCTGGCGGCAAGGCTGGACGGCAATCCCTCGCGCACCTACGTGATGCTCGGCGACGGCGAAATTCAGGAGGGCCAGGTGTGGGAGGCCGCCATGGCAGGCTCGTTCCACAAGGTGGATAACGTCGTGGCCATCGTGGACTACAACGGCATTCAGCTCGACGGCTTCGTGAAGGACATCATGGAGGTCGCCCCGCTGGCCGACAAGTGGCGCTCCTTCGGCTGGCACGCCATCGAGATCGATGGACACGACCTGGCGGCCGTGCGCAAGGCGCTGGACGAAGCGGCGGCCACCAAGGGCAAGCCCACCTGCATCATCGCCCACACCATCAAGGGCAAGGGCGTCTCCTTTATGGAGAACAATCCGAAATTCCATGGCATGGCGCCCACGCCGGCCGAAGTCGAAAAGGCTCTTCAGGAGTTGCAATAATGCCAGTCAAAACCAAATACGCTCTCACCCCCGGCCCGGCCACGCGCGAGGCGTTCGGCCGCGCGCTGGCCGAACTCGGCCGCGAGAACAAAGATGTTGTGGTCTGTGACGCGGATCTTTCTAAGTCCACCATGACCACCTATTTCCAGAAGGAATTCCCGGAACGCTTCTTCTCCTGCGGCATCGCCGAAGCCAACATGGTGGCCATCGGCGCGGGCCTCGCCATGGCCGGCAAGATCCCCTTCGTGTCGAGCTTCTCAGCGTTCGTCGTGAACAAGGGCTTTGAACAACTGCGCGTCTGTGTGGCGTATCCCAAAGTGAATCTCAAGGTGGTGGGAACCCACAGCGGTATTTCCATCGGCGAGGATGGCCCCTCGCAGATGAGCCTTGAGGAAACCGCGCTGGCCTGCTCCCTGGCGGGCTTCGTGGTCATGTCGCCGGCCGATGAGGCCTCCACCAAGGCGCTGGTGCGCGCCGCGGCGGCGCACGTGGGCCCCGTGTTCATCCGCACCGGCAGGCCGAAAACCCCGGTGATTTACGACGCCGGCCAGAAGTTCGAGATTGGCAAGGCTGTCGAGGTGGTGGAGGGTTCGGATGTCGCCGTCATCGCCAACGGCTTGCTGGTGGCGGAGGCGATTCGCGCCGCCGAGTCGCTCGAATCCGAGGGCATCTCGGTACGCGTGGTGGACATGCACACCGTGAAGCCTCTCGATCGCGAAGCCATACGCCGCGCCGCTGCAACCGGCGCCATCGTGGTGGCCGAAGAGCACTTTGTCGATGGCGGCCTGGGCGTGCGCGTGGCGCAGGCCGTGGCGGAAATGTCTCCCTGCCCCATGGAGTTCGTAGGGATAGGCGACGTGTACGCCGAGTCCGGCTCGCCCGACGAGCTGCTCGACAAGTACGGTATGCGCGCGGTCAATATCGCGGCCGCCGTCAAGAAGGTGGTCTCCCGCAAGCGCTCGTAGTTTGCGCCATGGCCGAGCCCGCCTGCCTCTCCGACGCGTTCGTTGAACAGTCGACCCATTGCAGTTGGGTGTTTCGCGAGGGCGGCGAATTCGAGCGCGTCTCCGGCGATCCGCTTCCGGTCTTCCAGAAGTCCGCCGCGGAGCTGGTGGGCCGCACCATCGCGGAAGCTCTGGAAGGCGAACTCGCCACCGAGTGGAAGTCCCGTCTGGAGCGGGCTCTGGGTGGCGAGACCCTGCTGCTTCGCTTGCGCCACGGTGAGGCGGATTGGGCCGTGGTCATTTTCCCGGTCCGCTTCGAGGGGCGCCTTTACGTCGGCGGGTCGGCCCTGGAAGTCACCGCCTTGAATGCCGCTGAACGCGAGTTGCGGCACACCGTTCTGGGCGCTCTGAAAGCCCAGGAATTCGAGCGCCGCATGTTCGCCAAGTTCCTCCATGACAAGGTGGGCCAGAACCTCACCGCCCTGGGCCTACAGCTCGACTTGGTACGCATGGACATGCAGCCTGTCTCTCCGGAGACCGCCCATCGCGTGGAGGAAATTCAGCACTTGCTCGAAGGCATGATGGAGGAGGTGCGCGAGTACAGCTATGAGCTGAATCCATCCGCCGTGGAGCGCGCCGGCCTGCGTTCCGCGCTGGACCGCTTGGCGGGCCGCGTGCGGACGCGCTTCAATGGCTCCCTCCGCGTCAATGTGGACCCGTCGCTCAAGCTCGACCCCGGCGTGGCCTCCGCCATGTTCCAGATCGCCCAGGAAGCCGTGGAAAACTCCGTGCAGCATTCAAGTTGCTCGGCGATTGAAATCGCGGTAAAGTCCACAAGGACGGGTCCCGCCATGGAGATCCGTGATAATGGGAGGGGCTTCGACCCGGCGGACATCGCCGGAGGACGCCGCGGACTGGGGTTGTTGAGCATGGAGCATCACGCCGCCCAGGCGGGTTTGGATTTGTCCGTTAAGAGCGGGAGGGGGAACGGGGTCACCGTGCGCGCTTCGGCGCCGGAGGCCTAATCGCCATGTCGAGCAGCGTAATCCTCGTGGACGATCACAAGCTCGTGCGCGATGGCATCAAGACCATCCTGGAACGCGGCGCGGAGTTCCATGTGGTCGGCGAGGCCGAAAACGGCGCCGACGGCGTCACGCTGTGTGAGAAGCTGGCCCCCCAACTGGTGCTGATGGACATCGGCCTGCCGGGAATGAACGGCATTGAGGCCACCACCGAAATTCTGCGCCGCTGCCCCGGCGTCAAAGTGGTGATCCTCTCCATGTACGACGACGAGAATTCCGTCGTCGGCGCCATCCGCAGCGGAGCGCGCGCTTTTGTGCTCAAGAAGGCTTCCTCCACCGAGCTGCTGGACGCGCTGCGCACCGTGGCTCGCGGCGGTTCCTACCTGAGTTCCCAGGTGTCGGACCGCCTCCTGACGCGAATCCAGAAGGGCGACCTGGAGACCCGCGAGCACCGCGCTTTGGAAGCCCTCTCGCCGCGCGAACTCCAGGTGCTGCGGCTGGTGGCCGAGGGTAAGACCAGCAAGGATGTCGCCGTGCTTCTCGACCTGGGCTTGCAAACCGTCCGCAGCTACCGCAAGACCATGATGAAAAAGCTCGGCGTGAACAACGTGGCCGGCCTCACCCAACTGGCGCTGGCGTCCGGCCTGACCCATTGGAACAAACCTGACGTTAAGGAGTAACGCCCATGCTCACTCCGTGGGGCGAGATCGCCGTAGCGGACGCGCACGTGCACTTCTTTTCCCACCGCTTTCTGGGGCTGTTGTGCGCCCAGCGCGGCCAAAGCGCGGAAGACGCCGCGCGTTTTCTCGAATGGGAGCCGCCCCCGCAAGACCCGCGTGAATTGGCCCTGCGCTGGGCGCGCGAACTGGATGAGCACGGCCTCGCCAGGGCCGCGCTCATCGCCAGCGCCCCGGGCGACGAAGCCTCCGTCGCGGCGGCCGTGGCCGCCTGTCCCGGCCGTTTCCATGGCTACTTCATGTTCAACCCTCTGGAGGAGAACCCCGCGGAGCGGGCCCGCGCCGCGTTTGAAAGCGGCCTGCGCGTGGTCTGCCTGTTTCCCGCTATGCACCGCTACGCCATCTGGGACGATCGCGTGCGGCCGGTCCTCGAAGAGTCCGCGCGGGTTCCGGGCCGGGCCGTCTTCGTGCACTGCGGCGTCCTTTCCGTGGGCCTCCGGAAGAGGCTCGGTCTGCCCTCGCTGTTCGACATGCGCTATTCCAATCCCATAGACTTGCATGGCGTGGCGCTGCGCTATCCCGGCCTGCCGTTTATCGTGCCGCACTTCGGGGCGGGCTATTTGCGCGAGGCCCTCATGCTGGCCGAGCTATGCCCCAACGTCTATTTGGATACCTCCAGCAGCAACCGGTGGATGCGCTACCAAGGCCTGGACTTGAAAACGGTCTTCGAGCGCGCCCTGGAAGCCGCCGGCGCGGAGCGCCTCCTGTTCGGCACGGATTCCTCCTTCTTTCCGCGTGGCTGGAATGCCGAGGTCTTCGAAGCTCAGGAGAGGGCGCTCGAAGATCTCGGAATCGGGACGCGCGACGCCCACGCCATCTTCGGCGGCAATCTGGATAGGCTTCTGGGTTCCGCCGCGCCCCAGGCCCGCTGAGCCGTGGGCGGCGCCCCGTTACCGGATGCGCTTGGCGTCCGCCTCCGCGCCGAACGCGGGCAGCAGCACGGTGAATCGGGAGCCGCGGCGCGGCGCGCTCTTCACCAGGATGGCGCCGCGGTGCGCGCGCACAATCCCATGCGCGGCGGATAAACCCAGGCCGCGGCCTTCGAACTTCGTGGTGAAAAACGGCTCGAAGATTCTCGCCCGCACGGCGGCGTTCATGCCGCATCCCCGGTCGCGTATTTCCACAGTGGCGTAGCGGCCCAGTTCCAGATTGGCCGCGGCGGGGTTCTGCCGCCGGACACGCCCGTCCACGCGCATCGGCGCCGCCAGCACGAACACCGGGCCGCCCATGGCGCCCGTGGCTTCAGCAGCGTTGCGAATCAGGCTCACCAGCATCTCGCGCAACCGCGCCCGGTCCCCGTGCACCGCCGGCAGTCCCGCGCGCGCCTCCAGCAGGATCTCGACGCCCCGGTGTAGTGACGGCCTCAGGGCGGCTACCGCTTCTCCCGTCAGCTCCGCCAGGTCCACCTGCTCCAAGCGGTAGTCGCCGCGGCCCGAATAAGCCAGCATCTGGCGCGTCAAGTGCGCGCCCTGTTCGCCGGCCTTCACAATGCCGTCCAGAAGCTCCGAAGCGGGGCTGTCCGCCGGCAGAATCTGTTGCGCCAGGCTGGCATTGCCAATCACGCCCAGCAACAAATTGTTGAAATCGTGAGCCACTCCCGCCGCCAGCACGCCCACGCTCTCCAGGGCATGCAACTGGCGGCGCCGCGCCTCGTTCCGCTTGGCCTCGGGAGCTGGCTTCATCTATTGGGACTTATCGGCGCCCAGCGCCCCTCTGTCGGGGCTTTTTGGAGCCTTTTTTGGCCGCCGCTTAAGCCCAACTCTTTCAAGGGGTTGCAGGCCGGAGTCAACCGGCGAACAAGCGAAATAATTAGGACCTCGCGTTATAATTGTCGGCGAAAGATCCGGCTCTATGTCCATAAAAATTCGCCCAGAAGATGTTCTCGACTATCATTCCTCGCCGCCCGCCGGCAAGGTGTCCGTCACCCCCACCAAGCCGTGCCACACCCAACGGGACCTCAGTCTCGCCTACACGCCGGGCGTCGCCATTCCCTGCAAGGAAATCGAGCGCGATCCGGGCCTGGCGTACAAGTACACGGCGCGCGGCAATCTGGTGGCGGTCATCACCAACGGAACCGCCGTTCTCGGTCTGGGCAACATTGGAGCTCTGGCCGGCAAGCCGGTGATGGAAGGCAAGGGCGTTCTGTTCAAACGTTTCGCCGATATCGATGTGTTCGACATTGAGCTGAACACCGAGGACCCCGACGAGATCATCCGCACCTGCCAGATTCTGGAGCCGACCTTCGGAGGCATCAATCTGGAAGACATCAAGGCGCC
>DATKOS010000151.1:0-18599 GCA_035524535.1 Bryobacteraceae bacterium | reverse complement strand
CTATTCCTGAACCAGATGCGCGGGCGCTCGGAAACGGGCGAGGAGGAGACCACGGCCGGCGGCCCATCGCTCAAGCTTTACGCCGCCGTGCGCATCGCGCTGGCGGCTCCCGCCGGCGGGTGGGCGCACTTCCGTATTCTGAAAAACAGAGCCGCCACGCCCTTCGCCCGGGGCGATCTGGCGTGGCTGGCGGAGCGTGGATTCACCGAAGGCCCGTAAAATGGCCTCCGGAGAACACCTCCGTGAAAAAACTCGTGGAAATATGGGGATTTTCATCTATTTCGCCCTTTACATGTCCGCGCCCTTCCCTTATGATTGATATCGATTGAAACGCGCGCCCTCTCGGAAGAGCGCCGCGATATTCATGTTCGATGGCGATTTGGCGCGCGGCCGCTAGGCGCTTCGTTCCATATCGAGAGACAAGGACGGGAGGATCTTAAGGAGACGTATGGCCAATCAGAGAATGACCCAGACCCAACTGGTGAGGTCGCTCGCGGAAGGCTGCGAAGTCAGCAATGCGGCGGCTCGGGGCTTCCTGGAGAATTTGTCAAGCCTCGCGGTTGCCGAGGTAAAGAAGAACGGTTTGTTCGTGCTGCCCGGCATCGGCCGGCTGGTGCGCGTGGACCGCAAAGCCCGCCTGGGGCGCAACCCGGCCACGGGCGAGAGCATCAAGATCCCGGCTAAGAAGGTCGTGAAGTTCCGCGTGGCGAAAGCCGCCAAGGACGCGATCGTTCCGCCGAAGAAGAAGTAGGGCCCCGAAACCAAAAGCAGGACCAAAAGCCAAAACCCCGCGCGCTCTCCTGGAACGCGCGGGGTTTTCGTTTAAGTGGATTCTGTTGAAGCCGAGCTGAAACCATCCCAACTTGCGGGGGTTTCACGAAGCGCACGTGCTACTTCTTCTCTGCTACTTTACTTCTCCTTCGCGTTTCTTTTCGTCGTCTTCCTTCAAAGCAGTCTTGAAGTTGCGAATGCCTTCGCCCAGGCCCTTCCCGACATCCCCGATCTTCTTGCCGCCGAATAGCACGATGGCGATCAGCGCGATTACGAGGATTTCCGGAAAGCCCAGACCGCCGAGAGCCCCGGCGATCTGAATACCAGTGGGATCCATACGGCCTCCTTACTCACTCCATATTGTAGGGACGCGCATCTGCCGCGTCAACTTGGCGGTTCTTGCAACATCCCGTCGTGGTACCTTCGGGATAAGCAGGCTTGGTGGGAACGGGGTATGGATTTCAAGGACCAGCTCAAGTCATCGGTCGACTTGGTGAACGTCGCCGGGGAATACGTGCGCCTGAAGAAGTCCGGGGCGCAGCGTTACATGGGCTTGTGCCCGTTCCACAACGAGAAGAAGCCTTCCTTCACGGTTCACGCCTCCTACCAGTTCTACAAGTGCTTCAGTTGCGGCGAAGGCGGGGACGTCTTCACCTTCATCCAGAAGATCGAAGGCATCAGCTTCTACGAAGCCATGAAGCTGCTGGCGGAGCGCCACGGCATCCCCATGCCGAAGCGCACGCTGGTGGCGGATGAAGATTCCAAGCTGCGCGAAACGGTCTTCCGCATGCACGAACTCGCGCTGGAGCACTTTCGCGCCAATCTGCGCGGTCCCGCGGGAGACGAAGCGCGCGCCTATCTGGCGCGCCGCGGCTTGTCGGCGGCCACGCTGGATCGCTTCGATCTGGGCTATTCGGAACGCTCCGGCCGCGTCTTTCCGCGCCTGTTTGAGCAGCATGGCTTCACCGCCGCGCAGATGGAGCGCTCCGGCCTGGTGCGCAAGCGCGACGACGGCAGCTTCTACGACTACTTCCGCAACCGCTTGATGTTCCCGATCCACAACGAGTCCGGCAAGGTGATCGGCTTCGGCGGACGCGCCCTTGCCGCGGACGACAATCCGAAGTACCTGAATTCGCCGGAAACGCCGATCTACGAGAAGAGCCGCGTCCTTTATAACTTCCACCGCGCCAAGGAAGCCATGCGCAAGGAGGGCCGCGCCATCCTTGTGGAGGGCTACATGGACGCCATCGGCGTCTCCGCCGCCGGCTTCGGGCCGGTGGTGGCGAGCTGCGGCACCTCGCTCACCGAGCTTCAGGTGAAGGCCTTGAAGCGCCACACGGACAACATCGTGGTGAACTTCGATCCGGACGCGCCTGGCGCGGCCGCGGCGGAACGCTCGCTGAACGTACTTTTGCAGGAAGGCATGTCCGTCCGCATCATGTCGCTTGACGGCGGCCTCGATCCCGACGAGTACTGCAAGCAGCGCGGCCCGGACGCTTACGGAGAGCGCCTGGAGCACGCCAGCGCCTACTACCACTGGATGGCGGACCGCGCGCGCTCCAAACACGACGTTCGCACTACCGAAGGCGTGGTGGCCGTGCTCAAGTCCTTGATGCCCGTGGTGGAGCGCATTTCGGACCGCGTGGAGCGCATGGCCGTGGCGAACGATCTGGCCTCCTACATCGGCGTGACGCCCGGCGTGGTGCTGGATAGCTTTCGCAGGGCCGCTGCGGACCGCGCCGAGAGCCGCATCGCGCAGCCCAAGACGAACGTGCGCGCCGATGAGAAGGGCCTGCTGCGCGTGCTCCTGTCCCCGGAGCCCGGGCTGGAGGAATTGCTTGCCGGTCTCGGCCGCGTGGAGATACTGGACCGAATCCCGACCGCCCGCATTTACCGCGCCATTCTGGCCGCCGGAGCCAGCGGCGCCGCGATCACGTTTGACTCCATCGGCGCGCGCCTGGAGCCTGCGGACCAGAATCTGCTGGCGGAGGTGGTTCTCTCCGAGGATGCCGACGCGCAGGAAAACACGCTTGACTACGGGCGGCAGTGCCTGGAGAGCCTCATGCGTTCCGGCGAAAGCGACCGGCGCACGCAATGGAAAGCCCGCATCAAGGAGGCGGAGCGCCGCGGCGATCTGGCCGAGGCTCTACGTTTGGCGCGCGAGTTGCAAGACATCGAGCGAGCCTGCGAGGCCAGCAGATGACAACTCCAGCCAAACAGCCGTCTCCCGGCGCTTCCCGCGCCCGCAAGCAGGCTTCGCGGGAGACGGGCGCGCAGCGCCGCGGGGCCGCATTTTCGGGGGCCGCGGCCGCAAATTCGAGAACGTTATTGTTAACCATTGCGCATCCCGCCGTGATGTACAATGACTTCTATTCGTCTCCGCGGGGAGAGCGGGGCTTCTGTGGCGAATGACGAAAAGTTCGAGGGTCTGGAACGGCTCGTTCAGCTAGGCAAGGAGAAGGGCTACGTCCTCTACGAGGACGTGAACGGCATCCTCCCCGCAAGTGAACTGCCTGGCGGCGCGGAGCTCGAAGACGTTCTGGCCGGTCTCGATGGCGCGGGCATTGAGATCCTTGAAGAAGCCAAGGACTTCGAAAAGAAGCTCGAAGAGACGGAGGAGCTTCTGGATCTGGACCTGCCCGCCGGAGTCGGCGAGAAGGTCAACGATCCCGTCCGCATGTACCTGCGCGAGATGGGCGCCGTGCCGCTGCTCACTCGCGAAGGCGAAGTGGAGATTGCCCGCCGCATTGAACGCGGGCAGTACATCGTTCTCAAGTCTCTTTCGCGCACGCCCCTCGTCATCCAGGAAATCATCGCCATGGGAGACGAAGTGGCTGCGGACACTCTTTCCGCCCGCGACCTCATCCAGATCCCCGACCCCATCCTGACGGACGAGCTCGTGGAGGAGAAGCGCCGGGAGTTCACGCGCTGCGCCACGGAAACCTCGAAGCTGCACAAGAAGATCCTGCAATGCCGGCAGAAGCTCCAGGCCACGCCGAAAGGCATGAAGCCGAAGCAGTATCGCCGGCAGCTTTGGGAGTTGGGGCGGCTGCTCATCAAGACGTCCAAGGTAGTGCGCTCGGTGAAGTTCCAAGGGCCCGTGGTTCGCCACCTGATTGACCGCTTGCGCGAGGCCGTGGAGCAGATCAACCCCGTGGAGCGCGAAGTGGTTCGCGTTCAGCGCAGGCTGGATACCGGGCTTGGCGCCCGCGTGGACGGCGTGAAGGAACTGCGCAGGGAGCAGCGCGCCGCCGGCCAGCGCCTCATGCAGCTCGAGGAAGAATACGGCACGCGCGCGCCGGAGCTGCGCCGCACCCTTCAGATCATCATGAAGGCGCATGCGGAGGCGGAAGCCGCCAAGAAGGAGCTCATTGAGGCCAACCTTCGCCTGGTGGTCAGCATCGCCAAGCGCTACACCAACCGGGGCCTGCAATTCCTGGACCTCATCCAGGAGGGCAACATCGGGCTCATGAAAGCCGTGGAGAAGTTCGAGTATCGCCGCGGCTACAAGTTTTCGACCTACGCCACCTGGTGGGTGCGGCAGGCCATCACGCGAGCCATCGCGGACCAGGCGCGCACCATCCGCATTCCGGTGCACATGATCGAGACCATCAACAAGCTCATCCGCACGTCTCGTCAGATGGTCCAGGAACTCGGCCGCGAACCTACTAACGAAGAGCTAGCCAAGCGCATGCAGTTGCCGGTTTCCAAGGTGCGCAAGGTGCTGCGCGTGGCGCAGGAGCCGATCTCGCTGGAAACGCCCATCGGAGAAGAGGATGAATCGCACCTGGGCGATTTCATCGTGGATCAGGCCGGCATCTCGCCATCCGACGCGGTGATCAATCTGAACCTGCGCGAACAAACCGCGCAGGTGCTAAAGACGCTCACGCCGCGCGAAGAAAAGATCATCAAGATGCGCTTCGGTTTGGAGGATGGCAGCGAGCACACGCTGGAAGAGGTGGGACAAAATTTCGCCGTGACGCGGGAGCGCATCCGGCAAATTGAGGCCAAGGCGCTGCGCAAACTGCGCCACCCGAGCCGCAGCCACCGGCTGCGCGCCTTCCTGGAAAACGGATTGCGCGGCGCTTGATCTTGCGGGGCGGCCGCCCGCCCCGCGGTCCAATTTCAAAAAGTCAGAAACCGAGAATTACCAACGCGGTTCGCGACGCCCGCCACCGGGACGTCCGCCGCCGCCCGGCCTGCCGCCGCCACCCGGACGTCCTCCGCCGAATCCGCGTCCGCCGCCGCCCCCGCCGCCGCCAAACCCACGGTCCGGCTTCGGGCGCGCTTCATTCACGTTGAGAGCCCGGCTGTCCAAAGTGTAGCCGTTCAACGCGGTGATCGCTTGATCCGCTTCGGCTTCGTTCTCCATCTCGACGAAAGCAAACCCGCGCGACCGCCCCGTGTCACGGTCAGTCATAATGCGGGCGCTGTTCACGGTTCCGTAACGCTCAAAGAGACTGCGGACAGACTCCTCGGTCGAATTAAAATCCAAGTTACCGACGAAGATATTCTTCACTGTATTCTCCTGACGATTTGAAAGCGGGCTCATCGGGGAGGGAACGTAAGCAGGACAAAATCGCCTTTGCCCGGGAACACTCGGCCGGTTTCGCGGAAGCTATTCAAACGCGTTCTGACTATATCATGTCGCGCATCCGTTTGGAAGCGCTAAGCAATCCGGCAACGTGGCCGACCGAACAGTGAACTTCGGGTCCACTCCGGGCCGCCCGGGCGTCACAGAGACGCCCGCGGATTCTCCGGCCCGGCGCCGCCTTCCACCCGTATCGTCCTGGTAGGGAAGGGGATGGCAATACCTTCCTGGCGGAAGCGGCGTAAGATCCTTTTGCGCAACTCATTGCGCACACCGTACTGTGTAGTGAATTCCGCTACTTGGAAGGACAGCGTAAACCCCAGGCCGGACTCACCGAAACCTGGATCGAAGGCGGCCGAGGGGGGCTGCTCGGCCAGCATTCCGGGAATGTCCTCGGTCCCATGGCGCGCCACTTCCAGAAGCAGGCGCTCAATCTGGTCCGGATCGGCGTCGTAACTCACGGTCACCTGCAGGCTCGCCACAATCGGCTTGGCCGGGAGGTGATAGTTGGTCACATTGGCCTGCGCCAGCTTGGTGTTGGGGACAATGATGAGATAGCTGGCGGGAGACCGTATGATGGTGCTGCGCCACGTGATATCCGCCACGTAGCCCTCTTCCCCCGTGTTCAGCTTGATGTAATCGCCAATGCGCACCTGCCGCGCCACCGCCACGTAGAATCCGGCGAAGAAATTCGACAGCGTGTCCTGGAGGGCCAGAGCCACGGCCAAGCCGCCGACCCCCAAAGCCGTCAGCAGGGGAGTGATTCCCACGCCGAAGAGCTTCAGCATCCAAAGCGCGCCAATGGTCACCACCGCGCCCTGCGCCAGGTTCTGAGTGAGGCTGGTGACCCGCTGAGCGCCGGGAATGCTCTGCCCGTAGTGGCGGGCCAGGTCGCGCGCCAGGCCCATGCACATTACCGTGAAGAACACGATCCACAGCGCCGCCAACACGGTTGGACCGAAGCGCATGATCGCCTCGGGCAGGGTGGATACCTGGATGGCAAAATGCACCCCCAGGATGGCGATGCCAATCAGGGTGGGAACCCGCAGCGCCCGGAACCAGATCAGTCCCGGCCCGCTATTGGTCCGCGTGGCCCAAACGCGCAGCGCATGCAGAAGGAAGTGCCTTACTAGCAACGAGATAAGGACCGTGGTGGCGAATGTGGCCACGGGTTCGATCCAGAGCTTCGGGTCGGCGAACAGGCGGAGCAAGGCGCCGTGCATTGCGGTCCTCCAAAGCATAAGGTTCGCACAGCAGTTGGCTGCACGCACGGCGCCCCCGCCGCGTCATTACTAAGTGGCGCTCCGCGCAATTGTTCTGTCTCTGCTGGCCGCCGCGGCCGTTTGGGCCGCGGAGCCCACGGCTGCGCAATTGTACGCCCAGGGCCGCAAGGCGGAGGCCGCGCGCCAGTTTGTCCGGGCGTATGTCCTTTATTCCGCGGCCGCGGCCAAGGAACCGGGCAACCGCGATTACTGGATGAAGAGCCAGACCCTGCGCACGCGCGCGGAAATCGAGGAGATGTTCTCGCATCCCGGCGCCTCCGTTACGGCCTCTTCCGGCGCCGCGAAAGCGGCCGAACCGCCCGCGCCCGCTCTTCCGCCGCCGACTCCCGAGGACCTGGCCCTGCTGCGCCAGCCGCTCCCTCCCGTGCATCTCACCGCCAAGCCGGGCGTACAGGATTTCGACCTGCGCGGCAACGCCGAGCAGATCTTCGAAGGCGTCGCCAAGGCCTTCGGCTTGGAGTGCATCTTCGATAGCGATTACCCCCCGGGCTCTCCCATACGCTTCCGCGTCACGGGCGCGGATTACCGCACCGCGCTGCACGGTCTGGAAGCCGTTACGGCATCCTTCGTCGTGCCGCTCTCCGGCACGCGCTTCCTGGTGGCCAAGGACACCACGGAAAAGCGCAACGCGCTTGAACCGGTGGCGGCCGTGGAAGTCAGCTTGTCCGATGCCATCGGCCAGCAGGACCTCGCCGAGATGGTGCGCGCCGTGCAGACCGTGTTGGCCATTGAGCACGTGGCGCAGGACACGCGCACGAACACCCTCATCCTTCGCGACCGCGTCTCCAAGCTGTTTCCGGCGCGCGATCTGCTGGAGAGCCTGAAGCGGCCCCGCGGCCAAGTCATGTTCGACGTGCGGCTGATTGAGGTGAGCGGAAACAGCGATGTCGCTTGGGGTCTCACGCTGCCCGCCCAATTCCCCGTGATGGCGCTCTCCAACTGGCTGCACAATTCGCCCAACATCCCGTCCACCGTGGCAGGCTTGGCCACCTTCGGCAATGGAAAGGGACTCATCGGGCTAGGCGTGGCGGACGCCGCCTCCGTGGCCACCATGTCGCAGAGCGCGGGCCGCGTGCTGCTCGATTCCACCGTTCGTACCAGCGACGGTCTGCCCGCCTCGCTGCACGTCGGCGACCGCTACCCCATCATCACCTCCATCTATTCTGGGACCACAACCAGCGCCACCGCGACGGGTACTTCCAGCGGCGCCACAAACTATAATCTGCCGCCCGCTATTCAATTTGAGGACCTCGGGCTAGAAATGAAGGTGACGCCCACGATACACGGTGTTGACAACGTCACGCTCGACGTGGACGCTTCCTACAAAGTGCTCTCTGGAGCCTCCGTCAATGGGCTGCCCGTGATTTCCAACCGGGCACTGAAGTCCCAGGCGAACCTGCCGTTCGGCGATTGGGCCATGGTGGCCGGCCTGCTGGACAGCGAGGAAGCGCGCAGCCTCGCGGGCATTGCCGGTCTCTCGCGGATTCCATTCCTTGGCCCGCTCACCAGCAACCACGATCACACCAAGAACTCCAATGACGTGCTGATCCTGATTCGCCCGCGCCTGATTGCGCCGCCGCCCTCCGCCTCGCGGCCGTATACCTTCTACCTTGGCGCCGATCTGCGCCCCATATCGCCCCTGTAGCGGCGCTAGCGCAGCCGAACCAGCCGCACCGGGCCCAGCAGGCCCGAAGGCACTAGAGGTGAATCGGCCTGGTAGAATTGCTGCGCGGTCCAGGTGTATTTCTTCGCCGCGTTGGGCTGCTGGTCGCCAATCAGCCGGTTCACCCACAGGTCCGTGATCTGGAGCAGCAGCACATTGGCGCCGGGCTTGAGAGCCGCGGCCGCGTCCACGCGGAACGGCGGCCTCCAAACGATTCCCAAGTCCTTCGCGTTGATCGATATTTTCGCGAGGTTCTTGACGTCGCCCAGGTCCAGCCAGAGCTGCGCGCCGGGCCTGAACCACGTGGCCGGCGCCTGGAGCGTCTTGCGGTAAGTGGCCGTTCCGGAGAAGTATTTCACGCCTTCCTCCGCGCTTTCGCTGAACGACGCCAGCTTGTCCATTTCCATGCGCGCGGGCGCTCCGCGGTCCGCCTGGAAGCTCACCTCCCATGGGCCCGTCACCTCGGTCACTTCGGATTCCGCCGGCTCATGGAGGGTTCGCGCCGGAGCCGCCGCCGGGCCGCGGAACACCACGAACACGGCATCCCACGGGCCCAGTTTCAGAGGCACGGTGGTCCGGCCCGCGGCGGTCCGGTAGGAAGCTGCCTCAACCTTCCCTGTATCGGCGTGCCATAGCTCAGCCGCCTTTCCCTGAACGCGGAAGGCCGCTTCCACATTCTCGGCGCGATCGCCGCGATTGTCCACCCAATAGAGGTCGCCGTCCGCCAGCTTGCGGTGCACGAACAGCAGGTGCGTATCGGCGTGTGGGTTGGGGTACTCAAAATCGGGCTGCACGCCAATCTCCGGCAGCGCCTCGGCCAGGCTCTGCCCGGCGTACACCATCCCCTTGCCGGCCGTGCGCGCGCCTGGCGAGGTTCCGAAAAGCTGGTTCGCGATGCTCTGGAACTCAGCCTGGTCATCGCTCAAGCTGGGGTCGTCAACGGGCTTCGGCCCTACCAGGGCCGCGCCGGCGTTCACCAGGTCCCGAATCTTGCGCAGCACGGGCAGCGACATGTGGCGGCTGTTGGGGTCTAGCGCCAGCACGCGGTAGCTCATGCCGCTCGGCGTGGTCAGGCGGCCGTTCTTAAAGTCCAGCAGGCGCCGCAGCGCGTCGGCGTTGATGTAGTCGAACGCGTAGCCCTCCGGCACGTCCGGCGACGAGTTACGGAAGAGCGCCGTCAGGTTGTCGTCCTCGCCATAGAAGTAAGCGACGTCCGCGGCGAACTTGCCCTGTTGCAGCAGGAAGGAGCTGCGCGCCAGGTACGTGATCCACGGCTTGGCCAGTTCCGCCCACGTTTCGTGCCTCGTGAACCATTGCCCGTAGGGGCCCAGCCCGAGGCCGGGAATCTTGTCGTCCGTGGGCTGGTGCACCGAAGTGTGGATCACGAAGCGGTTGAGCCCCATCGCCAGTTCCTTATCCGCCGTTGGTTTCAGCGTTTCAGGCGACCAGCTCCACGCCCCCGTTCGCGCGGTCAGGGATTCGGCGGCCACAATGTTCTGCCCATAGATGTGCGCCACGGAGGCGGATTCGCGAATATCGGCGTTGTAGCCATACTGCTCGTTGTTGACGCCTGGAGACTGGGTCCACATGGCGCTCATGGGAATGGCCGCTTCCCGCTTCACCTCCATGCCGTCGGCTATGAAGGCGCGGCCTGCTTCATGCGACTCGCTGTAGCGCGCCATGCCCCGCTCTTTCAAGATGTCCGTGAGCTGATCGTAGTGGTTCTCCGCCGTCAGGTCGGCAATCGTGCGCCGGAAATCCCATAAGAAGCGGTCGCTGGCTTCCGGGCTCTCCACCACGCGGCCGGTCAGGACGGGCAGCCACGGGCGCATGTCGTAACCGCGGCGCCGGCTGAACTCGGCGATCATGTCGTCGGTCCAATTCTGTACGCCGGCCTCCCAGCTATCTGTGATCACGTACTGCAGCCCGTGAGCGCCCATCAAGGAAGGGCCCACGGTGTTCTTGTACATGTCGAGATACGTGGTGAAGTAATCCTTCACATAGGTGCGGTTGAGCTTATCGACCTCCAGACCGGTAGCTTCCGGCGAGGCCGGCGAATTCTGATGTCCGGTGAGCGAGTAGCCGAGCCGCAGCGCCACCCAGCGTCCTGGCGGCGGCGTCCAATCGAGCGAACCGTCCGGGCGCATCCTGGAGGTCAAATCGATCACGCCGGCCTTTGGCACGGCGTCCTGCTGCGCGGGCGTGGACATGCTGTAGAGGTCGATGGTGGCGGCGAAGGCCGCCTTATCCTCGAAGCGGTTCACGTAAGAAGAAGGATGAAGCGCAAGCTCCGCGATTTGGATGGGCGGGCGAGCGGCGGCGGCGTTCTGGGGCGCTCCAGCCGCCAATCCGCGCCCCGCCGGCGGCGCGGCGGACGCGAACGTCACGCGGAAGAATCTGGCCGTTACCGGCGGGAACGAAGTAGTGCGCTCCGCCGCGCCGCCGCCGGCGATCTCCGTCACCACGCGATAGGCCTGGCCATCCGGGCTCGCTTCCAGCGCCTCGCCGCTTGCGCCTCCGAATCCGCCACGGCCTCCGCCCGTGACCAGCGTGACGCCCTGAATGGTTTGCGGCTTCGGAAACTCGAACTGAATCCAGGCCTTCTCACCCGCCGGCGCCGCCGGAAGCGGCGAGGACTTGACCAGGTCGCCATCGGTGAGCGACGCGAGGTCGAACGACCCTCCGCTGGAGCTCACCTTGGGCTGCAACTCCGCCAGAGGGACGTCATCGGCTGGAGCCGGGTAGGCCACCACGGCAGCATCGGCGTAGAACTCCGGAAGCGGCGTTCCGCCGCGCCCGGCGCCCGCGATGTTCTGGAACGGCCCGGTGGTGGATGGCGGCTTGGGCAGCGTGCCCGCGAACGGCTTTCCGCCTTCCACGCGAGTTTCGCTCCAAACGAGCTTCTTCATGGCCTGCGATGGGGGCACCCACGGGCCCCCGCTCTCGCTCCAGCCCGGCGAGCCGGCGATGGCCATCTCCAACCCCATCTGGTCCGCCAGCGTCGCCGCGTATTTGAAGGCGTCCTTCCACTCCGGCGTCATGTAGACCAGCCGCTTCTCGACGATCTGCGGCGTATTCAGCGCGGCGTCGAAATTCTGAAATCCTCCCAGGCCAATCCGCTTCATCCACTCAAGGTCCAGCTTGATGCCCTCCTTGGTGATGTTGCCGTTCATCCAGTGCCACCAGACGCGCGGCCGGGCGCCGGCGGGCGGGTCCGCAAAGCCCCGCCGCAGCGCATCGCCCGCGGGCGTGGGAGGGGCGGCCCCAGCCTCCAGCAGCAAAGCGGCCAGCGCCGCGGGCGCAAACACCTTCCAGGCGCGCGTGATTCGCATGGGACTCTCCCTTGTACGGAGACACATTGTATCGCCAGGCCGGTTGCGCCGGACCTTACCCGGCTGCTAGTTCCTCCGCGCCTCCCGCTCGGGCTCTCTGCGGGACGGTGAAGTAGAAGGTAGATCCGGCGCCGGGTTCCGATTCCACCCAGATTCGGCCTCCGTAGCGTTCCAGAACCCGCTTGCAGATAGCCAGTCCGATTCCCGTCCCGCTGTAGCTCCTGTCGTGATGCAGCCTCTTGAAAACTCCAAAGATCTTTTCCCGGTACTGCGGCTCTATGCCGATGCCGTTATCCGCAACCGAAAACAGCCACTCCCTTCCCTGGCTGGCCGCGGAAATGCGAATTCTGGGAGGCCTCGCGTCGCGGTATTTGAGTGCGTTGCCCACCAGGTTTTGGAGCACCTGCTGCAAGTGCGCCTCGCCGATGCACACCCTGGGGAGAAGGTCCCACGCGATCTCCGCCCCGCTCTCGCGCATGGCCTCGGAGAGGCTGGCGAGGGCGTAGCGCAGGACGTCCTCGGAATCCACTTCGGAATCCGCCACCTCGCCGGCGCCGGCCCTGGTATACGCCAGGAGATCGTTTACCAGCATGGAGAGGCGCTGCCCGCTTTCCCGCAGGAAGCCCAGGAAGAGCCGGCCTTCATCATCGAGCGAATCGCGATAGCGGTCCGCCACCACGCCGCTGTAAACGGCTACATTGCGGATGGGCTCCTGCAAGTCGTGGCTGGCGGCGTAGGCGAACTGCTGGAGATCGTCGTTGGCCCTGCGCAGCGCCTGCTCTTCTTCCTTGCGTTCGTGGATGTCCGTGTTGGAGCCGATCCACAGGGAGACCTCGCCGCCCGCATCGCGCATGGCGTGAGCGCGGCTCAGGTGCCACCGATACTTGCCGTCCGCGCGGCGAAAGCGCTGTTCGAAGAGGAAGGGTTCGCCCGTATCGAGCGAACGGCGCCAGGCATTGACGTTGCCCTCCACGTCGTCCGGATGCACCAGGCGCGTCCAACTCCAGCCCTTCATCTGGTCGAAAGGCAGGCCTGTGTACTCCATCCACTGCTGGTTCAGGTAGTCCACGGCGCCGTCGGGCGTGGTGGTAAAGATCTTCTGCGGCATCGATTCGGCCAGGAAGCGGAAGCGCTCGCGCTCTCGCTTCAGCGCCTCGTCGCGGGATTGGATGCCCGCCAGCATTTCATTGAAGCGATCCACCAGGAACCCCAGCTCGTCCGAGGAAATCTTCTTGGCGCGCATGCGGTAGTCGCCGGTTTCGGAAACGAACGTGGCGGCGTGCACCAGTTGGGAGATGGGCGCCGTGACCACGCGGCGCAAGCCCGCGGAGAGCGGCAGCGCCAGCATAGCGGAAATCAGCAGCACGCAGCAGACCGTGGCGCCATAGAGAACGATCCGCTCGGAGATTTCGCCTAAGTCGTAAAGCAATACGAGCGTTCCCACCTGCCGGCCCTGGAAAACCACCGGCTGCGCCGCCACCACGCTGTGCTCGGTGAATCGCACGCCGTAGCCGGCCCCAAGCGGCGGCGCCGCGCCTCCCGGCCGGATGTAGCACGCCAGGGTGGATCCGTCGGAGCGGTGGACGCAGGCGCTCACCACGTGCGGCCGTGCGCGCAGGGAGACCAGAGTCTGCTCAGCCGCCTTTGGATCGTTATAGGACAGCGCGGCCGTGCAGTTGTCCGCCAGAATCTCCGTCAGGGCCGAAAGGTCGCGCCGCAGCAAGGCCCGGAAGAGAACCGAATCGGTCACCACCATGCCCAACCCGGCCCAGACGAGCGCCGCCGCGGTGGTCAGCATGATGGCGATCATCATCTTCTGCTTGATCGCCAGGTCGCGCAAGGAGCGCATGGCCTCGTCACCCTTTCACGGGCGGCAATTAATGAGGAGTCGAAAGCAGGACGGGGGGAGTTGATGACCGCCCCACGCTCCGCTGCGCGCCCCTCCGCCCCAGCCGGCCGCAGCCGCGCCGGCCCTATTTCTTGATTGTGGCTTGAATCGAGCGGGCGCGCCACTGGCGCGGCGGCAAGGCCCTACTTCGGCGCCAGTCCATCGGCCAGCGCCTTGACCGGGCGGTACGCCGAGAGCAGCACATCCGGCCCTGGCGCCGGCTGGGCGGTGCGCCGCGGCGGCCGGGAAAGGCGCGCCAATTCGGCGTTTTCCGAGGCCAGCCAATCCGCGGGCGCCGGCTGGTTTGAGGTGAGATAATCCAGCAGGATCAAGCCCGCCTCGCCCAGCGCGGAGAGGTCTTTCGAAACGGGCCGGATTTCATCCAACAGCGCATTGCCTTCGGCGAGGGCCTGGAACCGGGCGTCATTGGCGGCCCAGGTCTGGAATTGCGTGCGCAAAAGGTTTGCGTCGTCCTTATCGGCGGCGGGATTCTGGACCAGCCGCTGGGCCGCCTGTTCCAGGGCGCGCGCCAGCTCGCTCTCCGGCGGGATGGAGTCCACGAAGCGGTTCAGCGGCTGCCATACGCTGGGCCGTCCGGTGCGGCCCGTGCCGAGCCCCAGCGCTTGGGATGCGCCGGCGATCACCTGGAGCGGGCCGTCAGGCCGTCCGCCCGCCAGGCGGTCCAGCATGGAGAGAGAGAACGACCGGTGCCGCACTCCCGTGAACTCCAGGTTGCGGCTGGTCACTTCCAGGCGCGCGTACATGGCGCTGGGGTTTGCGGCCTGCTGGTCCGTGAAGTCCTTGGGCGACCACAACCGTTCCGCCACCGCGGCGGCGCTCGGCCAGATGCGCGAATCCACGGTCTCGGGCCCCGCGAGTTCGGCCCACATGCACGCTTCCCCGCCCAGGACGAGCCCGGCCTGCTCCGGCGTCAGGTTCTTGCTGCATGGGCCGTTGTCGGTCTGGCAATCGTCGGGTCCGCCCAGCGGATCGTTGGCGTAGTAATACGAGGCCGGGCTGAGATGGTCCAGATAATAGCCCCAGGACATGATGGCGCGGTAGCCCTGCGCCGCCGCGTCATCCAGCGATTTATGGTTGCGCCACGCGTGAATGATGGCGTCGTTGGGCAAGCCCGGCGCGAGAATCTCGTCCCAGCCAATCATCGTCTTGCCGTACTTCTGAACGATGCTCAGCAGGCGCTGGTTGAAGTAGACTTGCAGCGCGCGCGCGTCCGGCTGGCCGTTGAGCATGAAATCGTGCTCGCGCATGAAGGCCACAATGGCGTCGTTGGAAGTCCAGGCGCGGGCGTTCACCTCATCGCCGCCCACGTGCCAGTAGGGGTCCGGAAACAGCGGCGCCATCTCGCCAATGAAGCCATCCAGGAACTCGTAAGTGGAGTCCTTAGTGGGATCCATGGCAACCGGAGGGCCGCCGGCGGCGCCCAGGACGAACGGCCCGGGAGACGACGCCAGTTCAGGATACCCCGGAAACCACGCGCCGGTGTGGCCGGGAACGTCGAACTCCGGTTCCACGCGGATGCCGCGCTCGCGGGCGTACTCCACCACTTCCTTGATCTGGTCCTGCGTGTAGTACGCGCCGTCCGAACCCATCCCCTGGAGCTTGGGGTACTTCTTGCTTTCCACGCGGAAGCCCTCATCTTCAGAAAGGTGCCAGTGGAGCACGTTGAGCTTCACGGCCGCCATGGCGTCCAGGTTGCGCTCCACCACTTCCATCGGCATCCAGTGGCGGCACACGTCCATCATGAGCCCGCGCCAGGCGTAGCGCGGCCTGTCCTCAATGTGAACTCCGCCCACGGCGAACCCCCGCGGGCCCGGCTGAATCAACTGCGCGAACGTGGCCAGGCCGTGGATGGCGCCTTCCACGGTGGCCGCCTTGATGGCCGCGCCGGAGTCGGAAACGTCCAGCGTGTAGGATTCGTCTTCGCCCAGCGTGGGATAATCCGGGCCGCCGGCGCATTGGATGGCGAGCGTCTTGGCATCGCCCGGCGCCGGCAGGGTGGCGGAAAGCGGCACGCCCGTCTGGCGCACCACGCGCGCCAGGAACCAGCGCACCACTGGCGCGAGGCGCGCGGCCTGGCCGCTCTGGCCAACGTCCACCACGAAATTCGCGTCTACGGGGAACGAACCCGAACCGGCCGTCATCACCGCTGGCATGGGCATGAGGACCGGCTCCGCCGCGCAAGCCGCAATCCCCATTCCGGCCAGCAGCGCGAGCGCCGCTGCCCTCAATCTCATGTTTCTACTATGCCATCGGAGAAGCGCCGTTTAGCTGTAGCCCTTCAATTTCCGCAGCCAAATGTTGCGGAAGCGGACGCGCGACCGGTGGTCCTGCAGGGAGAGCGGCTCTTCGGCGCCGTGCGGCGCGTAGCGCGCCACCTGGCGGTAAACCGTGGTTCCCGGCATCTGCTGGTGGTCATGCGCCAGCGCGCCGTTGAAGAAGACGGTCACGAAGGCCGGAGACTTGAGCCGCCCGCCTTCAAACACCGGCGCCTTGAAGACGATATCGTACGCGTTCCACTCGCCCGGCTTGCGCCCCGGATTCACCAGCGGCGGCCATGCGCCGTAGATGGCGCCGGCCATTCCGTCCGCGTACGTCGGGTTGTTCCACGGATCCAGAACCTGGATCTCGTAGCGGTCCATCAACTGGACGCCGCTATTGCCGCGCGACTGGCTGCGCCCGGTCACGTCCGGCGGCTCGGACCATTCGATGTGAAGCTGCACGTCGCCGAACTTCCGGCGCGTCACCAGGTCGCCGGTGCGGGGAACAATTTCGAAGTAGCCGTTCTCCACTTTCCATTTCGGCGGCAATAGCGCGCCGCCGTTGGGACTCTTCTGGCCCCACTGGGACAGGTCCTTGCCGTTGAAGAGCACGATGGCGTCGGAAGGAGGCGCGGCTTCACCCTGCGGGCCCGGCGCGACCACCGGCGGGTAGGGACGCCGGGAATCGTGCACGTGCCACTTCTGGCCCGGCAGCATGGGCGTGTCCGTGAACCCGAGGTCGGCGTCAGCGGCGGTTTGCGGCCGCGGCCCGGCCAGGAGCAGAACGGCCAGGCAAGCGGCGCCGGCGCATGCCAGGAAGACGGCGGTGCGGGCATTCATGACCATATCTCTCCGCAAGGCGGCTGCCGCGAGAGTATCACCAAGCTGGAGCAAGCGGCAAGCGACGGGCGCTTGTCGCGGGGCTCCGGCGCAGCCTGGAGCATCTTAATTGTGAGAATTTACCCCCGTCCGGGCCACTACATCCAGTTCAAGGATGATTATGTCTCGCCTCATCGCCACGGCCGCGCTCACGCTGCTTTCGTGCGGCGCGCTGCTCTGCCAGCCCAGCTACTCCGCCGCGTCCATTGTGAACCTTGCGGATCAGAGCGCCGGCCCGTACGCCCCCAATTCGCTGCTCAGCATTTTCGGAACGGGCCTGGCCTATTCGGCGCGTTCGCTCACCAGCGCGGACGTGGTGGGCGGCAGCGTGCCCACCTTGCTCAATGGGGTCCAGGTGATGGTGGATGGTTCGCCCGCGCCGCTCTTCTACGTCTCGCCGGGGCAGATCAACTTCCTGATGCCGCCCAACCGCATCGCCGGGCCGGTGACCATCTGGACCGTGCTCAATTCCACGGCGGGCCCGCTGGTCACCATCACCCTTCAGGCCGCGGCCCCGGCTCTGTTCGCCTCCGCCGCGGATCCGGGCTTCGCGGTGGCGCAGCAATGGCCGTTGTATGGGGTGATCGCGCCGGAATCGCCCGCCCCGCCGGGCGCCATCGTGATCCTCTACGCAACCGGTTTGGGCCCCACCGAGCCATACCCGGTGATGCCCGCCGAAATCCCCACGTTCGCCGGCGAGATTGTGCAATTCGCGGATCTGCGGGTGTTGCTGAATGGCGCGCCCCTCCCCGCGTCGCAGGTCCTTTACGCGGGTATCTGCCCGAATTTCGCGGGCCTGTACCAAATCGATTTGATCCTGCCGGCGGATGCGCCGTTGAATCCCCAAATCCAGGTGGCCATGGCGGACGCCGTGAGCGCCCCGGGTCTGGCTCTGGCTGTCCAGTAGTTCGGGCTACAATCGATTCAGGAGTACCACGATGTTACGCCGTGCTTTTGGATCCATGGCTCTGACCGCGGTGGCGCTTGCCGCGCAGGCTCCGCCGGCGGAAAACGCAGCCGCGCCCGCGCCGTCTGTCTTTACGGTCAAAACGGGCTCAAAGGTGCCGCTCAGCCTCATCAACAGCATCAGCACCAAACACTCGGTGGCCGGGGACCGAGTCTATCTGGAGACCGCTTTCCCGGTGTTGGTGGATGGCCGCATTGTCATTCCCGTGGGCAGTTATGTCTCGGGCTCGGTGACGCAGGTGAAGAAGCCGGGCCGCGTGAAGGGCCGCGGCGAAATCTATATTCGCTTTGAAACTCTCACGCTGCCCAACGGCGTCACCCGGTCGTTCCTGGCGCGCATCGGCGGGCTGGATGGCACGGCTTCGGGGCAGCTCAACCAAAGCGAAGGCAAAGTGATCAGCGACGGCAACAAGGCCGGGGATGCGCGCACCGTGGGTGAGACCACCGCGGCGGGCGCTTCCGTGGGCGCCATCGCCGGCAGCGCCATGAGCCACGCGGGCCTGGGCCTGGGCATTGGGTCCGGCGCCGGCGCGGCCGCCGGACTCATCGCGGTGCTGGCCACGCGCGGTCCGGATGCCGTACTGGCCAAGGGCGACACGGTGGAAATGGTTCTCGACCGCGATATCACCTTCTCCGGCGACGACTTGAATTTCGCCGGCTATCCGGCGCCGCACATCGCTCCGGTATCCGCGCCCGGAGAAAAGAGCGCGCCCGCTCCGCTGCTCCCCATTCGCCGCATTCCCAGGTAGCGCTTCCATTCCGGCGCCCGCGGGCCGGCGCCCTGGCGCGAAGGCTCACCGGAAGCGCGCCGCTTGCCGGCGCAGCTCCCGGGTCTCTACTTTCCCAGGAAGCGCGGAATGAAGTTGGTGTCGAAACGGCCTGACTGGAAATCCGCGTCCGCCATGATGCGCTGGTGCAGCGGGATCGACGTATAGATCCCTTCCACA
>DATKOS010000150.1:0-3116 GCA_035524535.1 Bryobacteraceae bacterium | reverse complement strand
AACATAATCCAGGGGCGCCTACCGAGAGTGGGGGGGCGATTGGCGCCGTTTGCGGGTTGAACGGCGCCGGGGGCGGTCCGGACGCGCCATGCAGCACCGAATCCCGCGCCAGCGGTTTCGTCCGGCGCCGAAGTGTGCGATAACTACTGGCATGAATGTGCTGCTGACAGGCGCTCAGGGGAACCTGGGGAAGCGCGTCCTCCAGGCTTTCGCAGACCGTGGCGACCGGACACTCCTCCTGCCACTGGGCTTCGACCTTACCGAATCGAGCGGGCTCGCCGAGTTGAAACGCATCGCGCGGAGCGCCCAGCCGCTGGACGCGCTGGTCCACCTGGCGGGCGGCTTTGAAGGCGGAACCCGCATGGAAGACACCCCGCCCTCCGTGTTCGCCGCCATGATGAAGGCGAATCTCAGCACCTCGCTCGGAGCGTTTCAAACCGTGCTGCCCATCATGACGGCGCAGAAATCCGGTAGCATCGTGGCCATCTCCGCGGAGGCCGCGCGCGTACCAACGGCCACCGTGTCGGCCTACGCCGCTTCAAAGGCGGCGCTCTACTCGCTGGTGCAGTCCGTTAATGCGGAGAACAATGAGACCGGCATCCGCGCGCTGGCCCTCACGCCGCGCGTGCTCGATACCGACGAGCGCCGCGATCAGGCGGCCCGCGAAATCGTTGCGTTTGTGCACGGTGAGTAGCGGGGCCTATTCGTAGCGAAGCGCTTCCACCGGGTCCAGGCTCGCGGCTTTGACCGCTGGCCAGACGCCGAAGAAAACCCCCACCGCCATCGATACGCCGAAGCCTGCGATTACCGCCCACGCCGGCACCGCCGAAGGCAGCGAGGGGATTACGGCCCCCAGCGCCATGGTGATCAGCACGGCGATCACCACGCCAAGCGTGCCTCCCGCGCCGGTTAGCGCCACGGCTTCCACCAGAAACTGGCCGATGATGTCGCGCCGCCGCGCGCCAATGGCCTTGCGGATGCCGATTTCCTTGGTCCGCTCCGTCACGCTCATCAGCATGATGTTCATCACGCCGATGCCGCCCACCAGCAGGCCCAACCCGGAAATCGCGATGGCCACCAGACCGATCAGGCCGGTGATCTGGTCGAACTGGTGGATAATCTGGTCCGGCGTGGAGATCGCGAAATCGTCCTCGTCGCCGCTTTGCAGATGGCGCAGCCGCCGCATGGCCCAGCGCACTTCGTCATAGGCGTCGTTGCGCTTGCCCGGCAGCGCCTTGGCGGTGATGAAGTAGTTGTCGATCTGCGGGTAGTGCGTCTCGGCCGTACGCAGCGGGAAGACCACCGCGTCGTCCTGCCCGTTCTCACCGAAGAAGCCGCCCTTGGCCTTGGCGTAAACGCCGATCACCGTGTATTCCGCGCCGTCAATCATCACCGGGTGGCCTATCGCGTCGCCCGCGGGGAAGAGCGATTGCGCCACGTTGGAGCCAATCACCACCACATGCGCGGCGCGCTGATTCTCCGCGGCCGTGAAGAAGCGCCCGGAGGCGAAATCGCGCGGCGAAATATCCTCCATGTTCGGCTCCGCGCCCGCCAGGTTGATGGTCTCTGTCTCGTAGCCGGGCACCCGTGCCGTAATGGGCTTGTTGTCCACCACGGCCGGAATAATCAGCTCCAGCCCCACTTGCTGCACGGATAAGCACGTCTTGCGGATGTAATCGGCGAACTCCGGCTTCAGCGAGCGCCGCTTGCGCTCCTTGATGGCCACCGGCCCGTTGGGGTCGCCCGAGGTGCGGTAGACGAACACGTTGTCCGGGCCCAGCTCCTGGAAGAACACCACCACGCCTTCGCGCAGCCCGGTGAGCAGGGAGGCGACCGTCACCACCGTGGTAATGCCGATGACGATTCCCAGAATCGTAAGCAGCGAACGGAACCGGTGCGTCCACACGCCTTCAATGGCGATTTGTATGTTCTCCGAGGCGCTGACGTTCATGGTTACTCCGCGCGCAGCGCCACCACCGGGTCCAGACGCGCCGCCCGCCGCGCCGGATACCATCCCGAGGCGACACCCACGATGCCGGACACGGTCAGCGCCAGCGCCACATATCCCGCTGTGATGTGCAAAGTCAGGTCGAAAGCCGCCGCCAGCGCCGCCGTGGCGGCCGCTCCCAGGGCCACTCCAATGGCTCCGCCCACCACCGCCAACGTCATGGCTTCAATCAGAACCTGCTGCATAATGTCGGCGTGGCGCGCTCCCAGGGACTTGCGAATGCCGATCTCGCGCGTCCGCTCCGTCACACTCACCAGCATGATGTTCATGATCACGATGCCGCCCACCACCAGCGAGATGCACGTCACCGGCACCACCACGGCCGCAATCATGCCCAGCACCTGGTCTATGAAGCCGCGGATGGCGTCCGGCGTGAGCGTGTCGAAATTGTCATCCTGGCCCAGCGGCGTGTGGAAGTGGATGCGCAGCGCCATGCGCGTTTCATCCAGCGCCTGCTCCAGCGTCAGGCCGCTTTCGCGGCGCGGCCTGCCGAAAAGGGCGAAGCCCGTTCCCGATCCGTAGAGCCGCTCGAAGGCCGAGTTGGGGACGTAAGCGCAGTTGTCCTGGTCGCGGCCGAAAGACGATCCGAGCTTATCCAGTACCCCAACCACGGTGAACTCAATGCCCTCGATGCGGATGATGCCGCCCAGCGCCGAGGTGTCGCCCGGGAACAGCGTATCGCGCACCGTCTGCCCGATCACGGCGACGTACGGGCGCGAGTGCGCCTCGTTTTCCGTGAAGAAACGGCCGTCGATCACGGCGATGTCGCGGATGTCCTGCATGGAGGCGGAGACGCCCAGAATGGAGGCGTCTTCGCTGGTCTGGTTGTCGCGCTTGATGTCCGACGTGTGCTGCCGGTACGGGCTGTAGAGGACGTCGCCGCCATCCACGGATTCCAGAAAGCGCGCGTCGTCGTCGCGGATCGGCTTATTGCGCTTGATCTTGTCGAAATACTCTCGGCGGCTCATGTTGCCTTGCTGGACGAGCTGGGCCACCATGAACGAATCCGACCCAAATGCTTTGGAAACACTGGTTTGGGCGTAGACGCCCAGGCCCGCTATGGCCGAGCCCACCAGAATGACGCTGGCCACGCCGATGATGATGCCGA
>DATKOS010000149.1:0-9320 GCA_035524535.1 Bryobacteraceae bacterium | reverse complement strand
GGGATGCGCCGCCCGTTGGAAACAACCGATACCCGCTTACTTCACGCTCGGCGCATCGTTGGCTTTCAAGTCGCCCAAGGCGTACTGTGTGCCGGCCAGAATGTGCTGCAGGAAGGGCGTCAAGGCGTAGATGCCTTCATCGTGCCCGTGGGCCTCATAGAAGACGCGGCCCTTGCCATCGCGGCGAATCCAGCTCAGACCGTAGTCGTGGTCCGCACGCGGCCAGTTCTCCTTGGCTTTGTCCGCGTCGCTCATTTTTGAGTAGTCGATGCTGGTGAGGACATGCAGGTTCTTGCGCGACCAGACTTGCATGCCGAAGGTGTACGTCTCGTCATGGATGTCCCATTCCTCGCCGTGGAACATGGCGGTGAGGGGGCTCTTGGGGTCGTCGATCTTCACGGTGATGAGTTGCGGGAAGGTCCAATGCCACTTAAAGAAGCCGCCGATCATCTGGTTGAATTCCGGCCAGGTGCCGACTTCCATATCGGGACCGGGTTGCGCACCGCGGCCGGGGCCGCCCGCGCCACGGCCGGGATTCGCCGCCGCTGGCATCACGGAGTTGAACTTGGCGGTGAAATCGGCCTCGCTCACCTTGCCGGTCTTGTCAGGATCGAGCTTATCGAACCAATCGTCAGCCAGAGCATTCAGTTCGTCGCGGCTGAGCTTCTTGTCGGAGTTCTTGTCGCCCGCCGCAATCATTTGCGTAGCCAGCATACTGGCTGCGGGGTTGCGGGGTGCGCCCGCGGCGGCGGTGGCGGCGGGGTTGCGCGTTTCGTGATATGAATCGCTGGCCGCATGAATGCCCGCGAGGCCCTTGCCGTTGCGGACGAAATCGATCAGCGCCTGCTTGCGCGCGGCCGTGGCCGCCGGGTCGTTGGGATCGTCGAGGAAGGATCCTGTGGTGTTGTCAAGGAACAGCAGGTCATACTGCTTGAGGTTGGCCGCCGTTATCTGGGCGGGGTCGTAGGTGATGGTGGTGCTCCAGGCGCCGGTCTTCGTTCCGAGCGCCTCAATGGTCTTGGCGGCCAGGGGAATGCAGGAATGCACGAAACCGGCGGCCTTGGCCAGCACCAGCACCTTCCGCGGCTGCTTGGGCTTGGCGGGCGCCGTGGCCGGCAGGGCGGCCATCATCTTTTCCACGTCGGCCGGCTTGGGAGTCTGGTTCTGTGGGGCGGCCGCGCGGCCTCCGCCGGCTCCCGCGGGGGGAGCGGCAGGCGCCGGGAAGGCGGCGCTCAGGGCGGTGGCAAGCTGTTCCTCGTTTACCGAGCCAGAGCGCGCCGTGTCGCCCTCGGAGAGCCACTTAGCGAACGTGGCCTTCAGTTCGTCGCGCGTGATGAAGCCCGCCTTGTTGGCATCCACCGCGTTGAACACCGTGGAGGCCTGGCCGCCACGCCCGCCGCGCCCGCCGAAGCCGCGTCCCGCGGGGGCCTGCGCCCAAGCCAATGCGCCGGCGCACAGGGCCGCCGCGCCAACGCCGATCAGCAACTTAGCCGTCGATCTGCTTACTGCCATCTAAATCCTCCTACGCGCCGGTTTCCGGCCACCTGGATGAACATCATATCAAGTGTCACGGCGTTGCTTTCTTGAGGGCGGCGGTGATGTACCAGAGGTAGAGATTGGCGCCATCCGCCAGGATGTGTTTGTCGGGCTTCCAGTCGCCCATGCCGTGCGCGTTGGAAACCACGCGCGCGCCCACCCGCAGATCCTTCCAGAGCTTCGGGCGCAGCTTCAGGTTCATGTCCGGCCAAAGGTACAGCATCACCACGGTGGCCTCGCGGATGTCCGTGTCATACAGGTCTTGGGTACGGAAGCGAACGCGCCCTTCCACTCCCGCCTGGCGGGCGTTGGTCAGGGACTCCCGGATGCGCACGGGATCGATATCCACGCCGACGCCACGGGCGCCAAACTCCTTGGCTGCCATGATTACCAGGCGCCCGTCGCCGCAGCCCAGGTCGTAGACCACGTCGTTCTTCGTGACATTCGCCAGCCGTAGCATGGCCACGGTCTGGATGGTAGTGGAGGGCTCGTAGCGCACATCCGGGGCGCGCAGCGGCCGGGTTTGGGCCATCGCTCCGGACGCCGCCAGAAGCAGCAGGGTCAAGTGCGGGGTTATCGCCGGGAGCGGCGGCAAGGGACGGACCGGGAGTCGCATCGGTTACTTAGAGAATAGCCCCGTTGCGCCGCTGGATTGAAAATCCAAATCCCCCTCATAGGAAGAATTTGGTTCTCTGGAGCACTCAAGTGCGGCACGATAGTTTGCAGGGGTGTGAGCGCCTCGCCCATGCAGTTCGCCTCTTACGACAGCGAAAATTTCTACGACGAGATGTTCGAGGCAGATGGCCGGCCGAGGCCGCATGCCAAACTTCTCCTGGAGATCGTCGAATCTCTCTCCGACGGCCAACTGCTGCGCTACAAGCAGGCGGCTGAACGCATGCTGCTGCAAATGGGCATCACGTTCAACGTTTATGGCGATTCGGCCGGGACGGAGCGGATCTTCCCGTTCGATCTAATTCCGCGCATCGTGCCGGCGGACGACTGGGATTGCATCGAACGCGGCTTGAAGCAGCGCGTCCATGCGCTCAACGCCTTCATCGACGACATTTACCACGACCAGAAGATTCTCAAGGACGGCGTCATTCCCGCCGATGTGATCCTCTCCGCCGCCTCCTACCGGAAGCAATGCCAGGGGTTGAACCCGCCATACCGCGTGTGGTGCCATGTGACGGGAACGGACCTGGTGCGGAATCGCGACGGGAAGTACTACGTGCTGGAAGACAACCTGCGGGTGCCCTCAGGGGTTTCCTACGTCCTCGAAAACCGCGACGTGATGAAGCACATTTTCCCGGCGGTATTCGAAGGGCTTTCGGTGAGGCCGGTAACGGGCTACCCCGGGCACCTGCTGGAGATGCTGGAATCGATCGCGCCGCGGCAGCACGACGAACCGCGGGTGGTGCTGCTGACTCCGGGAATTTACAATTCGGCCTACTTCGAGCACAGCTACCTGGCGCAGCAGATGGGCGTGCAACTGGTGGAGGGGCGCGACCTGACGGTAGACGGCCGCGGCGTGTTCATGCGCACGACCAAGGGCCTGGAGCGCGTGGACGTGATTTACCGGCGGATCGACGACGATTTTCTGGACCCGCTCGCGTTCCGTGCCGATTCGCTGCTGGGAGTGCCGGGCCTGATGGCGGCGTACGAAGCGGGCAAGGTGGCGCTGGCCAACGCGCCGGGCAACGGCGTGGCAGACGACAAAGTGATCTACGCCTACGTGCCCGAGATGATCCGCTACTACGAGGGCGCCGACCCGATTTTGCCGAACGTGCCGACGTACCTGTGCTGGCGGGACTCGGACCGCGCCTACGTGCTGGAGCATCTGGCCGAGCTGGTGGTGAAATCGGCCAACGAATCGGGCGGCTACGGCATGCTGGTGGGACCGCATTCCACCAGGGAGCAGCAAACGGATTTCGCGGCCAAAATCCGGGCGAATCCGCGCAACTTCATCGCCCAGCCGACGCTGGCGCTTTCCCGCGTACCGACCATTGTGGGCGATCATTTCGAGGGGCGGCACGTGGACTTGCGGCCATACGTGCTTTGCGGAAAGGAAATCTACGTGGTGCCGGGCGGGCTCACGCGCGTGGCCATGAAGAAGGGATCCCTGGTGGTGAATTCCTCGCAGGGAGGCGGCAGTAAGGACACCTGGGTGCTGGGAGCGGAAGGAGGCGCGCAGTGACGGGCGGAACAGTCTCGCAACCGCTGCTGAGCCGCGTGGCGGACTCGGTCTACTGGATGGCGCGCTACATTGAGCGCGCGGAGAACGTGGCGCGCGTGATCGGCGTGAACCAGAAGCTCATGCTCGATTTGCCGAGCGGCTTTTCGGACCAGTGGCAGCCGATTGTGGATACCACCGGCGACCGCGCCATCTTCCTGGAGCGCTATCCCGCCGCCTCGCGGGAGAACGTGCTGCAATTTCTGGCGTTCGACCAGGACAACTTGAACTCGATCCGCTCATGCGTGACTGCGGCGCGCGAGAACGCGCGGTCCGTGAGAGAGACCATCTCCTCGGAGATGTGGGAGCAGATCAACAGCCTGTACCTGTTGATGGCCGGCCTGGAGTTCCGAAAGGTGGAGGAGCAACTGGCTCAGTTCTGCACGCAGGTTCGCATGGCCTGCCATCTGTTTCAGGGCATCACGAGCGTGACCCTGAGCCACGGGGAGGCGTGGAACTTCATCCGGCTGGGGACCATGCTGGAGCGCGCCGACAAGACCACGCGCATCCTGGACGTGAAGTACTTCATCCTTCTGCCATCGGTAGCGGACGTGGGGACGCCCTACGACGATATCCAGTGGTCCGCCGTGCTGAAGTCGGTCAGCGGATTTGAGATGTACCGCAAGCGGCATGGGCGCATCTCGCCGGACCGGATTGTCGAGTTCCTGTTGCTGGACGCGGATTTTCCTCGCGCCGTACGCTATTGCCTGGGGCAGGCGGATCAGGCCCTGCACAACATTACGGGCGCGCCGAACGCCACGTACTCCTGCGCCTCCGAGCGCCGTTCCGGGCTCCTGCGCTCGGAGCTGGATTACGCGCAGGTGGATTCGATTATTCAATCCGGGCTCCACGAATTCTTCGACGGGCTGCAGTCCAGAATGAATACAATTGATGAATGCATCCGCGGCGACTTTTTCGCCCTGCCGGTTTACGCTTCGGCCGCCGAGGGATAGCCCACCGAGAAATATGACATTCTGCCTGGGAATTACCGTCGATCAAGGTCTGGTTGGAATCGCGGACACGCGCGTGACCGCCGGCAACGAATGCCTGGTGGCGCGCAAGACCGCCAGTTACCAGGGCCCCGGATTCGCGTTCTTCGTGATGCACTCCGGGTTGCGCTCGCTGCGAGACAAGATCCTGCTGCATTTTGAAGAAGCTTTCGCCAAGGAGACGATTGTGCGCGAGCGGCTGTACAAAGTGGTGGACTTATACGCCAAGCAGGTGCGCCGCGTGGCGGAGGAGGACGGACCGTCGCTGCAGAGCGCGGAGCTGAAGTTCAACGCCTATTCGCTGATTGGCGGACAGATGTCGGGCGACTCGTCGCACCGGCTGTTCATGGTCTACCCGGAGGGAAACTGGGTGGAGATTGGGCCGGACACGCCGTATCAGATTATCGGCGCTTCCGGTTTCGGGAAACCCATTCTGGAGCGCTCCGTAACGCAGTCGGATTCCATGCGCTACGCCTTTAAGGTGGGCTTGCTGGCCTTTGACGCCACGCGCCTGTGCGCGGCGGACGTGGACTTCCCCATGGACGTAATTCTCTACGCGCGAGGCAGCTTTCAACTGGTGGAGCAGCGCTTCGACAGAAATGACTTGCGCGAAATTTCCGACTGGTGGCAGGACCGGATGCGCCGGAGCGTCCAGGACCTGCCCTCGGAGTGGATCGAAGCGGCATTTTCCCGAATGACGCACGGCGAAATTCCCGTTTGAGGCATACCGCGCCATGCGCTTCCAGGTGACGCATTCCACCATTTACCGTTACGAAGGGCCGGTGTACCTGGAGCCGCAGACCCTGCGCCTACGGCCGCGAGAAGACGGGACGCAGCGGCTGCGGCGGTATGCGCTGGAGATTTCTCCGGCGCCGGGCGGGCGCTCGGAGTGCCTGGACCAGGACGGAAACGCGGTGGTGGAGGCGTGGTTCGACCGGCCGGTGGAGGAGTTGAAGCTGACCAGCTCGTTCGACGTGGAGACGCTGCGAGAGAACCCTTTCGATTTCGTGCTGGCGGATTCGCGAGCGGACGCCCTGCCGTTCGCTTACTCCGGGCCGGTTGGCGCGGAACTGGCGCCGTGTCTGGAGAGCGCGCCGGAAACCGGGGTGGTGCGAGACCTGGCGCGGACCGTGGTGGACGCGGCCGGGGGGCAAACGCTGGCCTTTCTGACAACACTGAACCGGACGCTGTATGAGAACTTCGCGCACGTGGTGCGCGAGAACGGGCCGCCGCATCCGCCGGACTTGACGGCGCGCAGCAAGGAAGGCTCGTGCCGCGACCTGGCGCTGCTATTCTGCGCCGCAAGCCGCAGCATGGGAATCGCCGCGCGGTTTGTGAGCGGTTATGAAATGGGCGCGTCGATGACGGAACAGGCGGACATGCACGCGTGGGCGGAAGTCTATCTGCCGGGAGGCGGATGGCGCGGGTACGACCCTTCCCAGGGACTGGCGGTGGCGGGTACGCACGTGGCGGTGGCCGCGTCGGCCGATCCGCGGCTGGCGGCGCCGCTGTCCGGAAGGTACCGGGGATCAGCGCGGTCGAAGATGGAGTTCGCGATTTCCATGCAGGTAGCCGGAGACGCCCCGCCAGGCCTTCACTTCGAGGCCGCGCAGTAGTCGAACAGCAGTTGCCACTCCGCGAGTTGAACGGCCAAGGCGATCCGCTCGCCTTCGGAGCCTTTCTGGCCGCGAGCCCGCTCGCAGTAGTCGAGGAAAGCGAAAGGGTGCCATTGGCTGCCGGTAGTCATGCCTTCCGCGGCGGCCGCTTCGAGCAAGGCCGGAAAGATGGCGTGGCGGCCCGTCTGGCGGAACCGGTAGGCTGAATTGGAGGCATCCGGCTCCTGGCGGTGCACAATGGCGTGCCAGTAGCTTCCGTCCGGGGTAGCTATGTCCTGGGCCGTCTCATGCGCCTGGTTCCAGCAGGAGTAGTAAACATAAAGCCCAGCCATGGCCGCCTCCGGCGCGCGCGAATGCGGGAACAGCTTGGAGGGCGTGCTTTTGCCGATCTCCGCCAGCGCCCGCGCCGAGGAGCATAGGCCGCCGGCAAGCGGCATCGGGCGGCTTCCGGCGCCATCGAGCGAGAGAATGCGGGCCACATCCGCGCCGTAGGCGCTCGGTTGGAACATGAAACTCAGGTTAGCAGGAGAGGGCGCGGTAACAGCGCCGGGAAACGAGAGCGTGAAGAAAGACTCCGTCCGGGGCCATGGTATGTTCTCTTATATAGATGTTCCCTGCCGCCTTCCGAAGGAGTTCGGGCGCCACTCTCTGGGTGATCCTGTTCTGCTGCTGCGAGGCGGCGTGTCATCGTGGGCCTGAACCTCCGAGCACGCTTTCCGTAGCCGCCGCGGCCGACCTGAGATTCGCCATGGATGAACTGGCGGCGGACTTCCACCGCACGCATCCGGCGGTGACTCTGCGGCCAAGCTACGGCTCCTCGGGCAATTTCTACGCGCAGATTCGCAACGGCGCTCCCTTTGACGTGTTTCTCTCGGCGGATGTCGTCTATCCGCGCCGCCTGGCTCAGGAAGGCGTGGCCAAGCCCGAATCCATCTTTCTTTATGGTCTGGGGCGAATCGTGGTCTGGGTGCCTGCGGGCTCGGCGGTGGACCCGGCCGCGGCGCTGGGTAGCCCGCGCATCCGGCATATCGCCATTGCCAATCCGCAACATGCGCCCTACGGACGCGGCGCGGAAGCCGCCTTGCACACGTTGGGCTTATACGACGCGGCGAAGCCGAAGCTGGTGATGGGAGAGGACGTTGCGCAGACCTTCTCCTTTGTGGAAAGCGGCGCAGCGGACGCGGGTATTGTGGCGCTCTCTCTGGCGCTCGCGCCGCAGGCGCACGGCAAGGGCCGCTACTGGGAAATTCCGCTTGACGATTATCCGCGCATGGAGCAGGGCGGTATGATCTTGAAGGACTCGCCCGGCGCGCAGGCCTTTCGCGCTTACCTGACGAGCGCCGGAGGCCGCGCCATTCTGAAGAAGTACGGTTTCTATTTGCCGGAGGGCTATTAGTGGACTGGCAAGCCATCGGCCTGAGCTTGCGCCTGGCAGCCTGCACTACGGCTGTGCTGCTGGCGCTGGGCGTTCCGTTGGCGTACTGGGTGGCCTTTTCGCCGCGGCGCTGGAAGTTCCTGGTGGAGGCGGTGGTGGCCTTACCCCTGGTGCTGCCGCCGACGGTGCTGGGCTTCTACATCCTGCTGGCCATCGGCCCGCATAGTCCCGTGGGCGCGCTCTACGCCCGGCTGACGGGCGGCATGCTGCCGTTTTCGTTCCAAGGGTTGCTGCTGGCATCGGTTCTGTATAGCCTGCCGTTCACGGTGCAACCGATCGCCGCCGCATTCTCGTCCGTGGATCGAAAGCTGTTGGAGGCCTCCTGGTGCTTGGGCGCCTCGCGCGCGGCCACATTCCGGCGCGTGGTAGCGCCGCTCTCGCTGCCGGGCATCGCCACGGGCGCGATTTTGAGCTTCGCCCACACCATGGGCGAATTCGGCGTGGTACTGATGGTCGGCGGCAATATCGCCGGCGTCACGCGGACGGTATCGATCTCCATTTACGACCAGGCGCAATCGCTCGACTACGCCGGCGCGGCGAAAACGTCGCTGGTCCTGCTGGCGGTCTCATTCCTTGTCCTGGCGTTCACGTACGCGATGCAGCGCCGCTTCTGGTCGCTATGGCCGATGAGCTGATCTGCGCCTGCCGCAAGCGCCGCGCCGGCGGATTCGACCTCGACGCGAGCCTGCGCATCGGCCTTTTCGAATCCCCGGTGAGCGTGCTGTTTGGGCCTTCGGGCGCGGGCAAGACCACGCTGATGCGCCTGCTAGCCGGGCTGGAAGAGCCGGATTCCGGCGCAATCCGCTTTCGCGGCGAGACTTGGTACGATTCCGCGCGCGGCCTTTGCCTGCCGCCGCAACGCCGCCGCGCCGGATTTCTATTTCAGGATTACGCCCTGTTTCCGCATCTCACCGTGGCCGCCAATGTGGCCTACGCGGCGCGGCCGGAAAAGGCGCGGGCGGCGATGGAAACCTTCGGCATTGCGGACTTGGCCGCGCGGCGGCCGCGCGAGCTTTCCGGAGGACAGCAACAGCGCGTGGCGCTGGCGCGGGCGCTGGCCGCGGAACCGGCGCTGCTGCTGCTGGATGAACCCCTCTCCGCGCTGGACGCCCCCGCGCGCGCCCGCATGCGGCAGGACCTCCGGCACATGCTCCGCGACAGCGGCGTGCCCAGCGTTGTGGTGACGCACGACCGGGTGGAAGCCCTGGCGCTGGGCGACCGCATGGCCGTGATGCTGGACGGGCGCGTGGCTCAGGAAGGCCCCGTTCAGGAGGTCTTCCGCCGCCCGGCGGGCGCGGCGGTGGCGGAGGCCGTCGGCATGGAGAACGTGATTCCGGCCGCGGTGGCCGCGCGGGAAGCGGGACTGGCCACCGTGCGGGTGGGCCAGGCGCAGCTTCAGGCCCTGGACACGGAGCGCGAGCCGCGGTGGGCGTGCATTCGAGCCGAGGACATCGCTGTGGCGCGTCACGCGCCGGAAGGGTCCAGCGTGCGCAATCTGCTGGCGGGCCGCGTGC
>DATKOS010000148.1:0-15084 GCA_035524535.1 Bryobacteraceae bacterium | reverse complement strand
GCGCGCACGAACTCGTTCTTCTCGATCTGCAACTGGATGCTGAGACGCCGCAAGAAGCCGGGCTTCGGGTTGGCGGAGGCCTGGGGAGGGGCGGGCGCATCGGCCAGGGGATTCGCATCCGTGTCCGCGGCCAGAATGCAGTTCAGCGTGTTCTTGTAAGTCTGCGGAGGAACCGAGGAATCGTGGATGGAGATGACCAGCGTGCCTTGCTCGGTGGTGGAGCTGGCCGGAAACAGCGCCATGCAAATGTCGCTCTGCCATAGGTTGGTGGTTGCCGTCCCGCCGGTGGGCGTAAATACCACCGATTGGGTGTAAGGCGGCACGCCGCCGGCGGTCTGCAAATAAAGCGCGCCGCCGGAGGGTATGGTGATGGAGCCGCCGGACCAGGCGCCGGGATTGATCTGCGAGCCAGCGTTGACGGGCACGGCGGAGGAACCATACCAGGCCGTCACGTTCACGGTGAAGGCGTCAAAGATCAAATCGAGCTCGGCCTCCAGCCACACTTCGCCCTTGAAGGAGACCAGGGCATCGCGGACCAGGAAATTCAGCGCGAAGTCCTTGTTGGTGTCCGTGTAATAGACCTGGATGGCCTTGGCATAGAGGCCCTCAAAGCTCTGATCGACGCCGAAGTATTGGAGCAGGGAGGAAGGCGTGTTATCGGGACTGAGATCGAGAACGATGGTCTGGATCCCGAACGCGACGCGGCCGGAGGAGTGGATGGCGAGCGGCGGGTCCATGGTAGCGAGCTGGCCTTCGGCGAGGTCATTGGGCGCGTCGAATCCTGGGTTGCCCCAGGCGGCGATTTCGCATTTTGGCGCCTGCGAGAAATCCTGAACCTGCGTGTAGCGGAGCAGGATCTGCGGCATGAGAATGCGAACGTCGCTGTTGGGCGGCGAGCCAGGGTCGGCGGAGACGGAACCCTCCGAGTTCATCACGGCGGGCTTCCAGTCCGGGCCCATGTGGAACGTGAGTATGTTCACCAGGAGTTCCAACTGGAAGGCGATGCCGGGGTAGTCCGTGGGCCCGGTGGGCGGGGAGCTGGGCGCGCCGAACACGCCGTCCTCGATGGGCTGGAGCGAGGGCGGAAAGAGCGAGGAGGCGTTGCTCTGGACGAAGTCCAGGCATGTCTTCAGCTCATCGCTTCCGGTGCGGGGAATCAGGAGACGGAACTGGAAGCTGGCCTCGTGGATATCGAATATGGCGCCGCTGGGGTCCTGGTGCGTGAGCACGGGAGGCTGTCCCGGAGGGGATGGCCAGTAGACCGTGCCGGTGTAGAGAATGGCCGCGGCGTCGCTGACGCCGGTGAAATCCGCGACGGCCAGTTGGGACAGATACTTATCGATATAAGACGGAAATTGAAAGCCCAGCCCAAACTGCGGCGCGAGCAAATCGTAAAGGCCCAGAGGCTTGACCGTGGCAGCCATTTCAGCGTCTCCTGGCGAACATTTCCATCACTTCTTCGTTAACCCTGGTTCGCTTCATCCAAGTGCAGAATTCCGATGCCGCCCCACTCGCCGGAAGCGAGCGATTCGGACTTGCAGTTCCCGCGCACCTCATTCCAGAGGCGCGAAACGCAGCAGTGGGTCTGCGCGTGCCAATCCGAATCGGCGATGCCGTGGAGGGCGACGAGGCGCGGGCCGCGCGAAAGCGCGAAATCGAACAGGCCGCGCGCGCCGCGATAACCGGGCTCGCCGTCAATCAAAACCGCGTCATAATGCGCTTCGACCTGGGCTTGCGCACCGGCCGAGGAAGGATCACCGGGCACGAGACGCATCTTCTGGCCGAAGCGGCGCGCATCTTCCAGAACGGCGTGCGCTTCCGCGCCCGGCGCGACGGCGGTAATTTTCACGTCCTGCTCCTGGTTTCGGAAGCGCCGCGCCAAGTGCCATGCGGCCGCGGCCTGGGAGGCGCCGAGGGCCAGCACGGAGCGCGGCGGACCGGAGAGCTTGTCCAGCAGCCAGGCAAATTCGTCGGGACGGTGGGCAATGCGCGGCCAATCGCAGCCTTCGAAGGCGACCGGCTCATTGGCGCCGGGCGGCGGGTGGAGTTGCGCGTGTTCGGCTTCCCAAAGCGCGATCTCGGCCTGGCGCGCTTCCCAGAAGCGCTCGTCATACGCCAACTGACGGAGGTCGTCGAACAGCAGACAGCCGGACTCGTGGCGTGCGAAGTGTTTGCCGGGCCAAGCCTCCACGCCGCAGTAAAAGGGCGGAACCGAGAAGCAATCCCTGGCGAAGACGCGCGCGTGGCGCATCCAGTAATACGTGCCGCTGTAGTGCCAGTCTCCGGTGTGACGGTGGGAGCGGAAGCGGCCGTACATGCGAAAGGCCCCGGTGAGGGCGAAGCGTTCGAGTTGGGAGCGCACCTGGCGCCAATCGTCCAGGCCGGCGCGGTAACTCATCTCCGCCCAGCGGCGCACGGCGTCGGAGACGGAGGGCTCATGCTTCACGCCCTTGCCGTGGCCGTAGAAGGTCACTTCATTCAGGTCCGTGGAGGCGACGCGGCGCAGCATGACCGGAAATGTGGCGACTTCGCCGGAGGGCTGATTGGGGAGCACGACGAATTCACAGCCGTGACCTTCCAGCGCGGCTTGGACGGCGGAGGGATCTTCCGAGCGCGCGTCATGGACGATGCCGATGACGCGGCGGCCGTTGAAAAGATCAATGCGCGCCTTGAGCTGCTGGATGTTCCACTGCCAGACTTGGCCGCGCACCGGCCAGATGTGATAGATGAGGTTGCGCAGCGGCGGAGCGGTGAAGGGCAGGGGCTCCGGGCATGGCTTCGGGCCCGTGGATTGCGGCGCGAGAGGGCGCGGCAGCGCGAGGCTGGGCGCGGGGCGCGGCGCCATGGCGCCATTGGCCGCCCCGGCAGGCGGCAGAGCCGCGCGAATGGCGGCGGACTCCTCCGACTGGGGATGGCGCACGGCGATGTGGCGTACGCGCGCCGAACCGGTTTGCACACCGAGAAAGCAGAAGCCGGATTCGAGAACGTCATCGGCAACCGCGCCTTGTACCTTGCCGCCGGTTTCCACGGCGACGGCGCCTCCCTGGCAGATGAGGGCGATGGGCTGCCATCCGGCTTCCGGCGCCGGGACACGGAGAAGGACCTTATTATGGCGGGCCACGTAGGCCACCGCGCCGTTGACCACCAGATGGTACGAGTTGGATTTGGGGTTGCGCGGGTCCTGCAAGCGCACCTTCGCCAGAAAGACCGCTCCGGGCTCCAGGAACACTTCGAAGGAAAGGCGCACTTCGAAATGAAACTCGCGGCTGGACAGGCCGGTCTCGCCGCCGAGCATGGCGGCGCGAGAATTGTGAATGGCAATGGCGCCATCCTCTTCCAAACGAACGCTGCGGGAATCGCCCTCCCAACCGGGGATGATTTCGAGGAGCGCCGGGGCAGGCGGCAACGGCGCCGGTTCCACCCGTGCGCGGGCGGCCGGAGGGGCCGGAACGGGAGTGGGAACGGGCACGGCGGCCACGACCGGAGCGGCGGCGGGCGTTAGGAGCGGCGCGGCCACGGGAATGCCAACGGCCGAATAGGCGATCCATGGCGGCTCCGGCGCCCTGCTCAGGGACGCGGCCAGCACGGCGTGCAGGCGGTGGGCATAGGTGTGGCCGGCCAGGCGGCGGATGCAGGCTTTGCGCACGGACTCCCAGCGCGCGGGATTGCTCAGGAGACTCTCCACCAGCGAGACCAATTCCCGAGGCCCATCAAAAAGGGGCATCTCCGGGCACCATTGTTCGATTTCCGGCCGCCGCTCGGAAATGACCAGCGCGCCGCAAGCGAGCGCCTCGTAGACGCGCGGGTTCATGGAGACGGCCGGGATGCGTTCGCGGTTGAAGTGGTGCTGCGTGCGGAAGACGTTGATGACGATTTGCGTTTGCCGGTAGAGCTCGGCGGTATCCGCCGCCGGAATGTTGCCGCTCAGGCAGACGCGCTGGATGGCCGCATCACGCCACGGACCGCCCACCGCGTAGGAGAGCAGACCCCGGCGCGCGAGTTCGCCCAGCATGCTTTCGCGCGCCGGATTGCCGCCGCCAATGAAGCCCACGCCGCGCGGACGCGGCCCGGGGTGGTAGCTGTAAGTCTCCGGGTCATAGCAGACCGGGAGGAAATGGGCGTTTGGGTGGCGGTGGAGCGTGCCCGGATCGTTCACGAACACGGTTTCGAACTGTTGCGAAAAGCGGCTGGTATCGTCCACCTCGTAGGGCTCGTCGAGCAGCCAGACCGCCGATTGGGCGGCGCGCTTGCGGTAGCGCTGGCTGTACTTACGCCCGTGCACGACGAACAGAAGGTCCGGCGCGAAGGCTTCCATGCGGGCGGGGAGATTGGGGTCGTCCCAATAGGCGGATTCGGATTGGACGCCAAGGTCCCGCGCGGCATGGTTCAGCCCGTCCGTGAAGACCTCGCCGCAAGAGAGGAAGCGGTAATTGACGAAGAACGTCTTGGCTCCGCGGACGGCCCCCGCGGCGCGGGCCGGGACCAGCGAGGTGCGCGCGAAATCGTGCGGCGAGATTTTCGGGAAGGCGGTGAGGCGGCTCTCCGCGCTGAGGTTGCAGACTTCCACGCCCATTTGGCGGCAGGCCAGCGCGAGAGCCTCGTACTCGCGGTTGATCTGCGCCACCTCGCCAGCCAGGGAATGGCGGCCGGTGGGGCCGAAGAAGTGATGTTCCGTGAAATCGACGCCGATCAAGCCGATGCGCCTGGCCCCCATTTGCAGCGCGAGGCAGAGGGCCACATAAGGGGAATTGCGGGTGTAGGGCAGCGCAGCCGGGTCGCTCCAATCCGTGCCGCCGCGGCGGCCGAGGCGGAAGCGCACGATGTTGGGATGGGAGATGCCCAAATCCAAGTGGGTGAAGACGGCCGACGCGCGGCTGTTCTCCACGAACTGGAAGCGGTCGCCCGAGAACTGGCTGCGCGGGTTCACCACCACCAGGTAGTCGGGCTGGAAGAGGCGGCCGACGTCATTGACGCCGACGGTGACGAAGCGCTCCGGGGCTTCGACTTCGGCGAGTGAGGAACCGCAGCCGCACACCAGCAGCGTCTGGCCGGCGTGGAAGCCGCGGAAACCGGCGAGGTCGCGCGGCAAATCGCGGGGCAGCAGGGCGTCTCGCGGCGGCGCATAGAGCGAGGGCGGGGCGGAGGATCGCGGCGCGGGCGCTTCGGTTGGAGCGTACTGATCCAGACGGAAGACGAAGGTGGGATTGTCGATGTGTTTCCATCGCACACCGGCTTTCATCAAGGCGCTGATCATGCGCCAATCCCAGCCGAACTCGCGGAAGGGAATGGCGCCGCCCAAGTGGCGCCCGAAAAGCTCACGGCGGAACAGGGGCTGGCCGAGATCGATCTGTCCCGGTTCCGGCGCCGAATGGCGCAACTCCCGGCGCCCGGCATAGAGGCACGAGCTGTAGGCAAACCCAAGCTCGGGATCCTCTTCGAGGGCTGCGACCAGGGGCCCGAGGTGATCCGGAAGAAAGCCGTTGTCATCGGAGAGGAAGCAGACGTATTTGCCGCGCGCCAGAGAAAGCCCCACGGCCGCCGGAGAGATGCCCCAATCGTTGCGCCGGGTCTTGAGCGCCGCCAGCGCCGCGCCACCTGCTTCGGCCGCAGTGGCGATTTCGGAAAGAACGGCATCGGGCGGACGGTCCGCCACCACAATCTGCTCGTAGCTGGTGAATCGTTGGCGGCGGACCGATTCGATGCAGCGCCGCAGGCATTCCACGCGATCGTAGACCGTGGTGACAATGGAGACCGCGGGCGCCTGGGCGCTGCCCGGCGGCCGGAGCCACTCAAACTCCGCAACCGCCGCGCCGATGACTGCAGATGGCCGCATGGCTTAAACTTCGAACCGGCGTCAGCCAACCGGCGTCATGCTCGATATCTCGTTCGCCTTCAAGTCCCCCAGGTGCTTCCCCACAACGTCCGTCCGAATGCACATCCACTCGCCGAATTTCGCCACCACGTCGGCTTGAAACGCGCGATCCTCGCTGCTCATTTCGTCGGGCTTGCCGGGAAAACCGGCCGTACCCCAACGCACGCGAATGGCGTCGAAGAGCTTGCGGGAGAACATGGTGAATCCGATACTCCCGTTTTCCACCTCAACTAGCGTGTAGGACGGCTCACCCTCGGTCCACCGGCGGCGCTCACCGAAGATGTACGGGCAGCGCGCGTGCACGCCGCGGCCATAGACCAGGCCGCCGACGGCCGAACGGTTGACCGCCAGCAGCTTGGGGATAATGTCCGGCGGGGGAACAATGTCTCCGTCGATAAAGAGGAGATGCGATGCTCCCGTCTGCATGGCGAAATCGATACACATGTTTCGCGCACAGACGATGGGCGCAAGGCGCGCCTGATCCTGGTCAAACCCCGGGAGCCTGCGCCAGGAAGGACCGACCGCGGTTCGCCAGGACCAGAGGTCCAGATTTCCCTGGATGCCGCGGGGGTTGCCGGGGCCGAGGATTTCCTCCACCTGTTGCGCGACCTGCCGCGCGGTCTCCGGGTTGGAGAACTCGAAATTGTAGTAGAGGCGGTAATCCCCCGAGAGATTCGTGAGGTGCGGCCAGCCAAAGAGGCGGTCGATCTTGCGGTCGCAACCGAGTGTGCAGACGGCGATCATGTGCGTAATCTCCGGGGAATCCCTCGGCCAGACGCGAAGGCTTGGCGTGGGCTTCGCGCGCCAGCCAAGGGAAGATTATGGCCAGCGGCCTCTCGACGGCATGAGCGATTCTATACTATCTGGATCTCACCAAGCAAGATTACGCTTCGCGGCGGAGTGACTTCGCGATGCGTGGTGTGCAACCGCTCACAGCACGGGACGAAGCGCCGGAAGGGGCTGGAACCTGTCCGTGAAAGAGGCATATCATGGGGTTTCAGTTATCGATTAAGGGGAGAAATAATCATGATTCGCGGATTAGCGCCGACGCTTGCTCTGCTCTGCGTGGTCTGCGCCGCCACGGCGTTTGCGCAGAGCGCTCCATTCGTGACAGCCAACGACGTCACGTGGAACAGCTTGGGGAAGGATGAGAATGACTCCATGCCGCTCGGCAATGGGGACCTGGGAGCCAATGTCTGGACCGAGCAAAACGGCGACCTGGTGTTGCTGATTTCGAAAGCCGACGCCTGGGATGAGCTCAACAAGCCGCTGAAGCTGGGCCGCATCCGTATCCAGTTGACGCCAAATCCGTTTGCCGGAGCCGCGGATTTCGCGCAGACGCTTCGCCTGGAGGACGCCACCATCGAAGTGAAGAGCGGAGCGAACGTGGTGAAGGTCTGGGCGGACGCTAATCATCCGGTGCTGCACGTGGAGGGCAGCTTCGCGCAACCTACGGCGATGCGCGCGGCGGTGGAAATCTGGCGCACGCAGGACCATCCCTATGACCAGCCATCGCCCGAGAAGGGTGGGCTATTCGGCCTTGGCTCTCATTCCATCCCGATGGATTGGGAGGCGGACACGGTATTTCCGGCGGCGAAGGACCGTGTGATGTGGGCGCACTACAACAAGGAGTCGGTCTACCCCATCATTCTGAAGCAGGAGCATCTGGAGGCGGAACTCACCAAGTTTCCCGATCCCCTGCTGCACCGCTGTTTCGGCGCCGCTCTCAGCGGGGCTGGCCTGGTGAGCGACGGCAACCAGGCGCTGAAATCGTCCGCACCGGCGCGCACGTTTCTGCTGGACCTCACGGCGTTGACCACTACGCAGACGAGCTCGCCAGAGGCGTGGCATGCGCAGATCTCCGCGTTGCTGGCTAAGGGATACGGGACGCTGGCCAGAGCGCGCACGGAGCACGACCGCTGGTGGACGGAACTGTGGAACCGTAGCTGGCTTCATGTGGGCGGCGGGCCGGAGGCATCGAAGGTCTCGCAGGGCTACATCATGCAGCGGTTCATGATGGCGGCCTCTTCGCGCGGCGATTTTCCTACCAAGTACAACGGTGGTCTGTTCACCGTGGGCCACGATATGACCGGCGCCGTGGAATCCAACGCGCGCAACCACAATCCGGACTTCCGCCAGTGGGGCGGCTCGTATTGGAACCAGAACAACCGGTTGCTCTACTGGCCGCTGGTCCAGACGGGCGATTTCGACCTCCTGAAGCCGTGGTTCGACATGTACATGAATGACCTGCCGATGGCCAAGGACCGCACGGAGGCCTATTTCCACCACGCCGGCGCCTCCTTCATTGAGACCATCGACTTCTGGGGCCTTCCGAATATCAACGATTTCGGGTGGGATAATGCCACCACCCAGGTGCAGAGCCGCTTTATGCGATACCACATTCAAGGCGCGCTGGAAGTGCTGGCGGAGATGCTGGACCAGTACGACGTGACCCAGGACGCCGCCTTCGCCCGGCGCGACATTGTGCCCTTCGGCGACGCGATTCTGACCTACTACGGCGTGCACTGGCCGCTGGATGCGGATGGCAAGATCCACATGGCGCCGGCGCAATCGCTGGAGACGTATCAGCTCAACGCGGTGAATCCGACGCCCGATATCGCGGGCCTGGAATACGTGATACCGCGAATGCTGGCGCTGCCCCAGACGCTCACGACGGCCGCGCAGAGGACCGGCTGGAAGAAGACCCTGGACGATCTGCCGCCCATCGCCACGGGCAAGACCGTGAACGGCAGGATCCCCCGCGCCGGCCAGCAGAGCGATCCCAATGGGACTACCGTCATCCTGCCGGCGGCTTCCTATGACCGTACCAGCAACTCGGAAAACCCCGAGAGCTACGTGGCGTTTCCGTACAAGCTATACGGCGTCGGGAAGCCCAATCTGGAGCTGGCCCGCGACACCTTCAAGGCCCGGCTTTTCCCGCAGGATACCTGCTGGGGCCAGGACGGGCCGCAGGCGGCGGTGCTGGGGCTCACCGACATCGCGCAGAAGACCGCCACGGACGAGTTCTCGGCCTATGGGAACGAGCGCTTCTCCTGGTTCTGGAGGACTGGGCACGATTGGATTCCCGATCTCGATAACGGCGGCACGGGCATGATCACGCTTCAGCTTATGCTCATGCAAACCGATGGCAAGCGCATTCTGCTTCTGCCGGCGTGGCCGAAGAACTGGACCGCCGATTTCAAGCTCCACGCGCCCGGCCACACCACGGTGGAAGGTCACGTGGAGAACGGCGCCGTCTCAGGGTTGAAAGTCACGCCCGCGGCCCGGGCCAAGGACGTGACGGTGATAAGCGCTGACGCCAAGTAGCGGCGGCTGGGGAACGGCGTGGCGTCTCGCAAGCCGCGCCGGGCCAACCCGGATCTCCGGAAAAGCTCTAGCGCCAGTGCACCATGGGCAGGCCGGGGACCGGCGCACGGAAGCTTGGAATCTGTTTGCCCCTTAGCGACCCGATGTGGACGGTTTGCAGGTCCGGGCCGCCGAAGGTGACGCTGGCCATCCACGGCGCAATGCCCTGGCCCGTGGCGAAGAGCACATCCTCGGTTACTTTGCCTTCGAAGAACTGCCGCTCGAGGGCGTCCACCTTCGCCGGGTCGCCCTCATCCAGCAGCACCTTGAGGTCGCCTTCGGGCGTCAGCACGAAGAGCTTGTCCGAGTACACCATGGTGCCCCACAGGTTCCCGTAACTATCGAAGGCGATGCCATCCGGCCAGGCGCCCTTGCCCAAGCGCGTGGGCCCGAAGATCTCGCGCTGGCTGAGGTTCCCCTTGCCGTCAATGCGCAGCCGGCTGACGCAGCCGCCGGTGGTCTCCACCACGTACATCCACTCTTCCTTGGCGTCAAAACGAATCTCGTTGGTGAAGTGGAAGCCGTCAGCCACGATCCGGAACTTGCCGTCGATGTAGCGGGCGATGTAGCCGTCCGCCAGATCCGTGCGAAGGGCGTGCATCCAGTTCTTGATGCGGGTGGTGACGGTGATCCAGATGCGGTCCTGGGAATCGCGCAGGACGAAATTGACCTTGCCGATGGGCTCGCCGTCGATGCTGTCGGCCAGCACGCGCGTATCGCCGTCGCGCGTCATCAGCTCCAGGCAATCGGTTCCGAAGTTGGAAATCAGGATATCGCCGTTGGCGGCGAACGCCAAGCCATTGGGGAGCGTACCCGTCAGGTAGCGGGTGGCTTCGTCCGCGGCCGCTCCGAAATGTTCGGAGCGCTTCTGCGTAATGAGCTTCTGCGAACCGTCCGGATCGATGCGCGTGACGCCGCCGCGGGCGTCGGCCGCCCAGAGCGCGCCGTTGGGTTCGGCGAGAATGCACTCGGGCCGGGCAAGATCTTTGCCCACGTAGCGAAGGGCGGACTTGTCGATTTCGAAGTCCAGAATCGGATTGCGTTTCATGGAGCGGCTCCAGGTCTAATCCGGAAAATCCACGTCGTCGAAGAACTTGTAGTTGTCGAGCGTGGTGGAAGGCGCGAAGAAGCAGATTACCTTCATTTCCACGTCCCCGGTGTTGTGGAGCATGTGCACCACGCCCTGGGGAAAGAGCACGGTGGTTCCCTCGCGAACAGGGTCCACCTGGCCGCCGACGAGCACGCGGCCGGTTCCGCGGATGATGTAAATGATCTCCTCGCCATGCGGGTGGGAATGCGCGGGGCGCACCTTCTCGCCGGGGGCCACGCGGATGAGGCTGACCGACATATACTTCGGGTCCAGCGAATCGGCATTCGCCAGCCAGCGCAAATGGCGGCCCGGCAAATCCAGTTCGGGAACGTCGCTTTCATGCGTCACATGCGGCTTCATTGCAATTTCCTCCCAATGGCCAGCGCGAGCTGCGCAGGCGAAAGCTCAAACGCGGATAACAATTGCGCGTACGTTCCGGAGTGAATGAACTGCGGCTTGCCCTGCGCGTCCAGGGTATTTACGGCGAAGGCCCTGGCGGGGTCTATGGGTTTCCCGCGGCGGAAGAGCGCGGTCTGGAAGTTGCGCCAGATGTAGCCGTTGTTCTGCTCGGCGAAGCACAGCAGCTTGCCGGAATCGTGAAGTTTCAGCAACAGCGCTTCATCGATGGACGGCATGTCCACCACGCCGACCTTCAGGCCTCGCTTTTCGCATTCAGCCGCCGCAGCCAGCGCCTCATGAACGCCGCGCCCGCTGCTGACGATTACGGCCGCGTCGTCGGCCCCCCGGCGCGGGAAGTAGCCCTTGCCGAATTCGAACTCGAACTCCGGCCCGTAGATGACGCCCGAGGCCGCGCGCAGCACGCGGACGTAGGTGAGGCCGCGATTGCCCGCCATGATCCACTTCATGATGCCGAGCAACTGCTGGGGGCAGGCGACATCGATGATCTTCAGGTGCGCGATGCCATCGAAGATCGTGATGTCATCGTTCCCCATGTGAGTGGCGCCGTTGGTGCGCGTCTCGAAGTTGGCGGCGGTGGCCAGGAAGTTGAGGTCCAGACCATAACCTTCGGTGAGCCAGCCGTCCGGCATGGCCATGGCTTCCAGGCGTTCCTGGTGCCCGACGGCGATGCGGCGGAGGACTTTCCAATCGAAGAACGGGCAGAAGGTGCTCACCCAGGTATTGCAGCCCAGGGCGGCGTAGGCCTCGCCAATGAGCATCATGTTGGCTTCGGCCACGCCCACGTTGAAGGCGCGGTACTGATCCACCGCGGCGATCCCGGCTTCCAATCCGCTGGTACTCGCCAGGTCCGAGTCTATCGAGACCACCCGCGAATCCTTGGCGAAGACCTTCATGGCGGCGGTGATGATGGCGCTCGCCGCGTAATCCTTACCTTTCTCGATGCGCGGCAGGGCGGCCGCATCGTAGCGGATGCTCTTATCGCGGCGCGGCGCGCGCCGGGTGATGGCGGGCCCTACGATGGAGGCGGCCGAGAGCGCGCCCGAGGCGTCCTCACGGATGGCGATGCGCATTTCGCACGCCAGCGCCAGCAATTCGCTCTTCAGCTTTTCGCCCTCGGGGCTTCCGCCCAGGCGGCGGCAATACTCCGCAAACTCAGCTACGCGCGAGGCGCGTTGGCTCTCCTGGAGCACCGTCTCCTGCTCGGTGAGCGCGTCCGGCATCTCCACCTTATGTTTGCGGATGAAGTCCGAAAATCCTCCCTGGCCCTTCGAGCAGTTGCAGAGAATCGCCGTCGGCTTGCCGTTGCGCTCGCCGTTGCGGAACCGGTCTAGCGCGGCGCAAACCGGCTCATACTTGGTGGCGTCCACATTCTCGACGCGCCAGCCGAATGCCCGGAACACGGACTCCAGGTCCGGCGCGGGCCAGACCATGCGCTCCACCACGTCAAGCTGGCCGTTGTTGCGATCCACCAGGACGCAGAGGTTATCCAGGCGCTGGTAGGCGGCGTACATCACGGCTTCCCAGATGGGGCCTTCCTGCAGCTCGCCGTCACCCGTCATCGCAAAGACGTCGAAGCGCGGGCTCCTCTTGCCGGCCATCGCGAAACCCTGCGCCACTCCCAGGCCCTGTCCCATGGGCCCGGTGGCAATGTGCACGCCGGGCAGCAGAGGGCCGGGATGGCCGTTCAGAATGCTGTCATAGGAGCGCGAATTGCGAAGAAGGGCGCGGTCAAAATATCCGAATTCGGCGTAAATGGACGCCATGGTGGCCACGGCGTGGCCTTTGCTCAGGACGAACATGTCCTGCCCGGGCCGCGTGGGCTCTTCCACGTCGGGGTCGATAAAGCCGCCGTAGAACAGCGAAACCAGCGGAATCACCGCGGAGAATGCGCCGCCCGCGTGAATGCCCTTATCGACGGCGGTGCGCGCCTGTTCCAGGTTGAGCAGCCGGATATCGGAATCTTTGATAGCAAGCAGCTTCAGAACGCCCTCGGTTCGAAGCCGGTTGTTCGCGGCGAACCAATCCCTTTTCAGATGACTGGCGGCTCCGGCAGCCGCCTCCGATACGCTCATAATCTCCCCAAAATGGATGATTTCGGCTTTTCGCGCCGTATCTGAAGGTCCAGAGCCTAATGATACTATGCGTCGCCAAAGGCAAGGTAAAGCAGGTGTACGGGTAACCGCTAGGGCCGCGGGTGAACCGAGACGCAAGTGGCCGTTGCGGCGTCATTGCACACAAATACAGTCAACAATATCCGAATATCTCTTGACACGAATTTTGATGCAAGATATTGTTGGATTTTGGGGGCGCACGCATGAAAACGCCATCTCCCGAGGTCTCCTCCGCTCCGGAACATTCCCGCCGCAATTTCCTGCTCACCGCCGGATCCTTGGCCGCCACGGCAGGCGCGGTTTCCCAGGCTGCCGGCGCGGCGGAGGCCAAGACGCTGCCGCAGGTCAAGTTCGGCAAGTATTCCGTCTCCCGCCTGATCTGCGGAACGAACCCCTTCAACCCCGTGACCCACATCTCGCCGATGCTGGATTACGAGTTCCGGCAGTATTACACGATGGACCAGATCGTCAAGACGCTTTTGCGCTGCCAGGCCGAAGGCATCAACACCGTGCATGCGCTCACGGCGCCGCGTTACCAGGCCTTCGTGAAGGCGGGCGGGACCATGCAGGTTTTCCAGAACGGCTCCGGCGATCCGGCGCGCATTCCGGCGATGATCGAGAACGGCGCCATCGGCATTCAGCACTACGGCGTCCAGACAGACACGCTGTACAGGCAGGGCAAGCTCAGCCAGGCGCGCGAGTACCTGAAGCACGTGCGCGATGCGGGCGTGCTGGTGGGCTTTGCCACACACATCCCGGACGTGTTCGACATTGTGGAGTCCGCAGGCTGGGACGTAGATTACTACATGCTGTGCCTGTACCACTGGGGGCGGACTCCGGAGGACCTGGAGCAGCTCTTCGGAGACAAGAAGGACCTGCTCCCCGTGGAGACATACAGCTACATAGTGGGCGACGGATGGTCCGAGGTGTTCCTCAACGGCGATCCGCCCAAGATGTTCAAGCGGATCCAGCAGACCAGGAAGCCGTGCCTCGCGTATAAGATTCTGGCGGCGGGGCGCAAATGCCAGACGCCGGGGGCGGTGGAAGACGCCTTCAAGGACGCTTTCGCCAATATTAAGCCGACAGACGCCATTATTGTGGGCATGTACGACAGGTACGTGGACCAGGTGGCGGCGAATTGCGGGTACGTGCGGAAATACGGGGCTGTCAGCGCATGATAACGGCATTCAACCGGCGCACCTTTCTGAAGACTGCGGCGCTGGGGTTGGGTGCAGCCTCGGCGGCTTCGGCGCTGACCGGCAAGCACCGCGCCATCCAGATCGGCCAGACGATCCTCACTTGGGCGATGCCACTGGCCGAGCCGGATCAGATCGAGCAGGGCATCCGGGACATTGCGAGCCTCGGCTATTACGGGATCGAGCTTTTCGGCACGAATCTGCAAGCCCTCCAGGAGAACGGCGAAACCCTCATCCCGCTGCTTCAGAAGTACAACGTGCCGCTTGTCTCGTGTTATTGCAACGTGCATTTGACGGACCCGGTGCTCTTCAAGACGTCCCTCGAACGGCTGGTGGAAGCGGGGAACATCATCAAGAAGGCCGGCGGCCGGGTGGCCGTGCTGGGGCCGAACGCGGTGCCTCGCGAGACTTACGACTTCAAGGCTTACAAAAGCCAGATGGTGAGCCGCCTCAACGAGTGCGGCAAGGCCGTCACGGACCTGGGACTCACGGCCGTCTTCCACCAGCACACGTCCACGTGCATTGAGACGCGCGAGGAAACCGTGGCCGTGATGGAAGCCGTGGACACGCGCTACGTGAAGTTCGGGCCGGATATCGGGCAGTTGCAGAAGGGCGGAGCGGACCCGCTCGAAATCCTCAAGCACTTCCTGCCCATCGTCCAGCACTGCCATCTGAAAGACTACCTGGGCGGCCCGAACTGGGCCGGCTATTGCCCGCTGGGGCAAGGGAAGCTCGATATCCCGGCGATTCTGGACCTGTTCGAGGGCAAGCAACTGGCGGGCATGGTGATGGTGGAGTTGGACCAGTCCGAGAAGATGCCGCTGACGGCCATCGAGTGCTCGAAGGCGTCCAAGGCGTATCTGGAAAAGCTAGGCTGCGGGTTCCGGAGTTAAGCGAGCCTCACGCCCGGCCCACCCTCCGCCGCCCTCAGGGTTCGACGAGCACCGTATACGACAAAGTCTCCGCCTAATCCGGACTGGACGCGTAGCGGGCCGAGATTTGCCAGCAGCCAGCCGAGGGGATGTCCAG
>DATKOS010000147.1:0-15523 GCA_035524535.1 Bryobacteraceae bacterium | reverse complement strand
TTACGGAAAGCTTCCACGTCGAACTGGCCGTCCGGGCCGACGAACTTCATGAGGTTGAGGGAAGAGAGGTTGCAGGCCGAATCGTCCAGGAACATATATTCCGAGCAAGGATTCGACGCATTGATGCGCGAGGTGTTCTTGCAGGGATTCCAGCGGTTGATGGTGGTATCGAACTGCATGCCGGGGTCGCCGCACTGGTGGGTGGCTTCGGCGATCTGCTTGATGATGTCGCGGGCCTTGTAGCGGTTGACGGGCTGGCCGCTGCCCACCGCGCGGGTCCACCAATCGCCATCGGCGACGGCAGCTTCCATGAACTCATCCGTGGCGCGGACGGAGTTGTTGGCGTTCTGGAAGAAGATGGAGCTATAGGCTTCTCCATCGAGCGAAGAATCGTAGCCGGCTTCCACCAGGGTGTAGGCCTTCTTCTCTTCCTTGGCCTTGCAGGAGATGAAGCGCTCGACGTCGGGATGGTCGGCGTTGAGGATGACCATCTTGGCGGCGCGGCGGGTCTTGCCGCCGGACTTGATGACGCCGGCGAAGGCGTCGAAGCCCTTCATAAAGGAGAGCGGGCCGGAGGCGCGGCCGCCGCCGGAGAGGATGGCGTTCTCCTCGCGGAGGGACGAGAGGTTGGTGCCGGTGCCGGAGCCCCACTTGAAGAGCATGCCTTCGGTCTTGGCGAGATCGAGGATGGATTCGAGCGAGTCCTTAACGGAGACGATGAAGCAGGCGGAGCACTGGGGGCGCGAAACGCCGGGCTCCAGCTTGCCGATGCTGTCGGTTTCCTTCTGATAGACCCAGCCGTAGCCGCGGGCCTCGGGCACGCCCACGTTGAACCAGACCGGCGAGTTGAAGCAGGCCTTCTGGGTGAGCATGAGGTGGGCAAGCTCCATGCGGAAGTTGTCGCCGTCCTCGGCGGTGCGGAAATAGCCATCCTTCTGGCCCCAGCCCGCGATGGTATCCACAACGCGCTGAATGAGTTGCCCGACGCTGGTTTCGCGCTCGGGCGAGCCGGCTTTGCCATGGAAATACTTGCTGACGACGATATTGGTGGCGGTTTGCGACCAATCCATGGGGACTTCCACGTCGCGCTGCTCAAAAATGACGGCCCCTTTGTCATTACCAATGGAAGCGGTCCGCGTCTCCCAGCGGATGTCGTCGTAAGGGGTCTTGCCGGCTTCGAGCCGGGCTGTAAAATAGCGCGGGAAGGAAATCCCGGTTTTGGTTTGCACGTTATTGTCGGTCTTCACCATGACCATTTTCGCACTTGCTGCGCCGGCTGAAATCTGGCTCATTTCACCCTCCTCGGTCCCCATTTCCCGGAGACTCGCATTCGTAATAGTGCCCCAAGATATGGTAGGGCGTCAAGGAAAATATCTATATGCTGGGTCTTAGAGTTACACAGGAAGCAAGTAATGCAGAATTTATGCGCCGCCAGGCCCTCCCGTGGGGCTTTCCCAAGGCGGCGCGCCACCTCTGTTTTGTGGTGGTTTTTGATAGCCTGCCAGCCCGGCGTTTTCGCCCAAGTGGTCGCGGAGTGCCCTAAGATTTCTCATTAGTTCAGCTTGGCGGCGCCGGGGCAAGCGGTTGGGCGTAACGGAGATCACGGCATACACATAATGTTGGCTGGCGCGCAATCCAAGTGGCGGAGCGGGCCGTTCCGGTTTGGACCTCTTGGGCCGGATACCGGCCGCCGCTTGGCGCCGGTGCCCGGAAGCGCTGTGAAAAGTTGCCAAGCGGCGGGCGAAGAGCCCCGGCGCCGGGGCGGCGGCCTTACGGCTAGATGCGGGGTTAGCTCGGATGGCCGGTGGGTTAAGTTAGCGCGCGAGTTGAGCCGCGCTCCCCGGCCCTTCCGGCTCGGAGCGGCGGCGCGATACCGGAGCCGCGGAGTCCGATTTCTGGAACACTCAGCCGAGTTACTCGCTAGCTGGCTTCGGCGCGGTTGCGGCGTGAGTCGCTACTCGCGGTGCGTGGTTCCAAAGAGCCATTGAGTCAGCCGCGCGGGGTGTATACTAATTGTGAACCAGGAGGCGCTGCTTGCTCTCTCGCGTGGCTCTCGTGCTCTGCGCGTCCGTCTGGACTCTCCCCGCCCTCGCGCAAAACGTATCCATTGCAGGCCGAGTTATCAATCAGAACACAGGCGCTCCGCTGAGAGATGCCACGGTCCTCCTGTTCGGCCCTTTCCCGAATCGCATCGAACCGCCTGGCGCTTCGGTCGAGGGGCTGACCCGCTCGACTGTGGCGACGGCGGACCGCGGCGAGTTCACCTTCCGCAATGTAGCGCCCGGCAATTACGAACTTCGCGCGGCGCACAATGGCTTTGAAGAGGGCGGCGAGTATTATTGGCATCCCCTGGCGCCGGAGCTGCTGGCATTGACATCGGCCCAGCCGGTGAAAGGCGTGGTCATCAAGCTCGCTCCGCTAGGTGTGATTGCCGGTAAGGTTGTGGATGAGACAGGCGCGCCTCTGGCGGGCGCGCGCATCACTGTCTGGTACGCAGCGGACGGCGAATGGGCGCGCAGCGCGCAGCCGGAAGGCGCCGGGCAGTTCGCCTCCACCAACGACCTGGGCGAGTATCGCGTAGCGCGGCCGCAAGGCGCGTACATCATCAGTGCGGCCTATCCTTTCGGAGTCGGAAGCTTGGAGCCGGATCTCACGCCGGGGACGGGGCATCCTGTTGTCTACTACCCGAACGCTTCCGGCCCGGACAAAGCTCAGTTCCTCACGGTGGCGAGCGGTAAGACCGTGAAAGCCGATTTCACGCTCAAGAAGGGGCCCGCCTGCCGCGTCAACGGCTATCTTACCGGCGACCAGGGCCGCGTTCTGAGCAATCCCGGGATAGGGATTGTGCCCAAGGGTTCGCCGCCCTCCGGACTGCTCATGGTGGGTAGCATCAGTACGAGCGCTCAGGACGGCAGCTTCAGCATTGTCGATCTGCCTCCCGGAGCTTATACGCTGACGGCCAGCACGAACAACCCGCTGGCGCGGGGCGTGCAGGATGTGGACGTGTTGGGGAACCTGGATGGCCTGAAGATCCGCCTGGAACTGGCGAAGCCTATGCCCGGTATGCTCACGCTGGAAGGCGATGTGAACCTCAAGGGAACGCTCCTCCACATGGTCCGGGAGACGCCGCTGGAGGCCGCCGGCGCATTCACCCTGACGCGCGCCGCTTCCACAATCCGTTACAGGCCGGAGCTGAACGGGCTGGCGGAGAACGCGTACGTGAAGTCTCTGCGCTACGGCGGCGCCGAAATTGGCGGCGATGGCTTTTGGGCCACGGGAAACGGGACGCTGGAGATTACGATCAGCTCTTTGGGCGCGGCGCGCCTGACGGGAACGGTTCGGGACGCCTCCGGCCGGCCGGTGAGATACCCCTGGGTCACGGTTGTTCCTTCCGATGGAGGGCCGGCCGCGTCGGCCAAGGGCGTCCTGGGAGACGCGGAGGGTAAGTTCGTGTTTGAGGCGCTGCGGCCGGGCTCCTACACCGCCGCGGCCTGGGCGGAACTGGTGGGCGAGGTTCGGGAGTCGCATGGCGCCGCTTTCACCAAACTGTACCGGGAGCGCGGCAAAGCGGTGGCCGTGGCATCCGGTACGCCGGCCTCCGTGACGCTGACTTTGATTCCGGCGCGGGACATAGACGCCGTTCGCCATAAGCCGTAAGGCCTTGGAAAGGAAATCATCATGAAGACTCTCTGCGGGCGCGTGAGTGACTCGTTGCAATCACTCTTTAACTTCTCCTCGCGAGGCGGCGCGGCGCGCGCGCTCTGCCTGGCCGCGATTCTGGCGCTGCCCTTGTTCTTGGCGGCGCAAGCCGGCAAGATGGCCTCGGTGGAAGGGCAATTGGTGGGCGGCGCGGACAACGCGCCGGTACGGCGCGCGACCATCACGCTGCAGCTGACGAACTCTCCGTATGCCGTGCGTCCCGGACAACCGCCCAGGGCCGATAGTATGACGAGAGTGTCGCAGGCGGAGACGGACGACCAGGGCCATTTCACCTTCACCAACCTGCGCACCGGCGGATACATCGTTACCGTGCAGCGCCAAGGGTATGTGCGCTCCGGCGCTGCCATGGGGCCGGCTTCGGAACTCTGGCTCGGGGAAGGGCAGAAACTCACGGGCTACGTGATTCACGCCACGGCGCAGGCCGTGATTGCGGGGAAGGTGCTGGATGAGTTCGGCGACCCGGTGATGGGCGCTCAGGTGTACGCACAGACGGCCGCGGGAGACGGGCGTGGGCTCAGCGGCGGAAGCGTGCAGACCAACGATTTAGGCGAGTACCGTATAGCGGGTTTGAGCGCGGGCGAGTACTTGGTGGTGGCTAGCTACCAGGATAGGAGCCGGAGCATGTATGCGAACCAGCGCCCTCCGGAAGGGCCGCAGATGGTTTACACGGCGACCTATCATCCGGCGGCCACGGACCGCGCGCAGGCGGAAACGGTGCGCGTGGCGGCGGGGGCAACCGTGAGCGGTGTGGATATCAAGCTGGGCAAGACTCGGGCGTACTCCGTGCACGTGAAGGTCGACGATCCGGGGGCCCCATCGGGAATCAACTCGTACCCGAACTTGAGGTCGCGGGAGACGACGCCGGTCAATAATCAATTCTTCCAGGCGAGCCGCCAGGAGGACGGCTCCTTTTGGTTCTGGGGTGTACCGCCGGGCGATTACGTGGTGGCGGTGCAGAGACCGCAGTCGGTGGGTCCGGGGTCTGCTCCGGCTCCGGTGCTTCAGGCGATGGCTTCCGTGGATGTAAAGGACCACGATGTGGAGGGCGTTACGGTGCGCTTCCTGCCGAACGTGGAACTGACTGGCGTGGTGAAGTCGGACCCGCCGGGCGAGTGCGGCACTACCGGCGTGAGCGTGCAACTTCGACAGCCCACGGGCGTTTACTATGGCCGGCAGCCACAGCCCGCGCAGGTGGGCGAGGATTCGCGGTTCACGCTTAACGACGTCTCACGCGGGGAATGGCAAATCTATTTGAACCCCATGTCGGCCTGCTACTTGAAGTCCGTGAGCTACGGAGGAACTGTTGCGGCGGGCGACACGGTAACGGTCAGCGAGGGCGCGCCCCTGGAACTGACCCTGGCGCCGTATAACGCATCGGTGAGCGTAAGCGTGGTGGACGCGGCCGGCAATCCGGCGGCGCGCGCCCGCGTTACGCTGCGGCAGACGCAGAGCTCTACTACTACGTTGACCCAGGCAAACGGCACGGCGACTTTCGGGCGAGTGCGGCCTGGGACGTATGAAGTGCTGGCCGTGGAGAATGGCGGGCAGATCCCCGGGAACGCCTACAACGCAAGCATGACGGACAGCCGCGCGACGAAGATCACCGTGGGCGGCTCCGGACGCGTGACGGTGCAGGTGACGGCTGTACCGGCGGCGGAGACAGCCGCGATGGATGTGGCGCTCCCCGGCATGAAGGGAAGCCTGGCGGGAAAGGTGCTGAGCGCCGCGGACGGCGCCGCGGTGGCGGGCGTCGCAATCACGCTGCGCGGCTTGGGGTTTAACGGCGCCGCGCCGCAGGTTGTCAGCGCGGAGTCTGACGCGCAGGGGCGCTTCTCGTTTGCGGAGTTGGCTCCAGGGAGCTACAACGTAACGGCCATCAAGCAGCGCTACGCCGGCTTGGGGCCCTCCGTGGCGGGCGGAGCGCCGGTACAAGTGGTTGTCGGGGAAGGCCAGCAGGTCGCCGATTACGTGCTGAAGATGATGCCGATGGCGGTGATTGCGGGAACGGTGAAGGACGAGGCCGGCCAGCCGGTGATGGGCGCGCGCGTGCAAGCCTACCGCTTCGTGAACCAGGTGGGCCAGCCGAGAATGATGTCCACGGGGGCGCAGACCACCGACGACCTGGGCAATTACCGGCTCTTCGGTCTAACGCCCGGTAATTACTACGTGCAGGTGATGAAGGAGAGTGAGCGAGGTCTGAATGCGCCGATTCGCGCGGGCGTGGTGGGCAGCGCCGTGACTACAGAAGGGTCCGCGTTTATGGGCGCGGGGCCGCAACAATCGATCTCAATCTCTTCTGGCGCCGCGCCTCCGTCCCCCGTGGCGCCGGCGTCCACCCCCGATACGATTACGGGAACAATTCCCACGGACGAAACCGCGTACCTGCCGCTCTGGTATCCGAACAGCGCGCAACAGGCGGGCGCGGCGGCGATTCGCGTGGTGATGGGCGCCAACCTGAGCCACATCGATTTTACGTGGCGCCGGTCCCACGTGGTGCGCCTCCGCGGCAAGGTGATGAACGCAGGGACCGGGAGCGTGAGCGTCACAATTGAGCCCGCGGGCTTTGCGATGAGCTATCCGGTGGCCACGGCCGTCGTGGCCCGCGACGGAACGTTTGAGATTTCCGGAGTTGGGCCGGGTTCGTATGTGCTGGTGGCGCGGCCGATGGTTCAGGTTATGTTTGAGGGAGCTCTGGCGGCGCCATCTTCCGGGCCATCCTCGCGGCTGGCGGCGCAATTGGTGGAGGTGAAGGATGCGCCCATGGAAGGGATTCAACTGGAGATGGGCGACGGCCGCACGGTGAAGGGGACGATCCGGATGGATGACGGCAGCCCGGTCCCGCAGCAGCATTTCTTTTCATTAATTTCGGAAAGTTTCGGCAGCGCGCAGTATCGTCCGGGCACGGGCGATGCGTTCACGCTGGGTGGGGTCCGTTCGCTGCCCTACCTCCTGGACGCGCGAAATTTGCCGGCGGGTGTGTACGTGAAATCGATCCGTTATGGCGGGCAGGACGTTCCTCTGAGCGGCTTCTCGATGAATGGCTCCGGCGACCTTGAGGTAGTATTGGGCGCGGCGGGGATTGTGGAAGGGTCCATCGTCAACGCCACCGGCGGGGCCGCGGTGGAGGCTGGCATCACCGTGGCGCCGGCGTCGGGATCGGGCCAGGCGCATACCGGCAACGCGGATGAGGATGGGAACTTCTACTTCGGCAGCCTGCCGCCGGGAGAATATCGCGTGGCGGCCTTCGATTCGATGTCACCGGAAGGCTACGACCCGCCGGAATCGCTGGCGGCCTACGCCAGTTATGCGAAGACCGTGACCGTGGGTGCCAAGGGGGATGAGAAGGTGCAGGTGACGGTGGTTCCGGCGCGTCCGTAGAGTGGAGGTAGCGGCGTGAGACCGGTCTGGCGCGTCTGGTGCTTCGCCGTGGCAGGCTCGCTGCTAGCCGCGCAGGCGGCGAGCGCTGGCTCGGTGGAAGGTCAGGTAGTCAGCAGCGTGGATGGGACTCCGGTGCGGCGCGCCGCGGTGTTCCTGACGGGCGGCCCCATCCACCCCGTTCCAGGCCGGCCGCGCAATACGCCGGCTCAGGCGGAGACCGACGACCAGGGTGGCTTCGTCTTCGAGCCTCTTGAAGCCGGGCGCTACATCCTCAACCTGCGCCGCGACGGGTACGTGGTGAACGATGATCCGAGGGGCGGTCTGAACCTCTCGGTGGAACTTGGCGATGGGCAGCAGTTGAGCGGCCTTAAGCTACGGATGACGCCGCAATCCGTAATCGCCGGCAAGGTCACCGACGAGAACGGCGATCCCGTGGTGGGCGCCGAGGTCATCGTGCAGCGCGCCGGCACGGCGAACGGGATTACCGTGCCGATCATGAACGCCGCCGAGGAAAAGACCAACGATCTCGGTGAGTATCGAATCCCGAACCTGGGCGCGGGCGACTACATTGTGGGTGCGCGGATCGAGAACCGGGGCCGCGACTCGACCGTTTCCTATATGGGTGGCTACCATCCCAGCGCTTCAGCCGCGAAGGACGCGGCGCGGATTCATGTAGCGGCAGCCGCCGTGGCAAGCGGGGCCGATATTCATGTCAAGAAGATCTCGGGATTCACGGTTCGCGGCAAGGTGATGGACGGGGATGGGCCGGGCAACCTTACGGGCGTCACGCCGCGGTTGGTCTCTTCGGACCAGTGGGCCTACGTCGGCGTGGTGCGACCGAAGCCGGACGGATCGTTCGAATTCACCGGCGTGCCGGCGGGAACTTATACGCTCTATGCTTCGAGGCCTGTCACAGCAGGCAGCACCGCGCCTCTTGAGGCGACCGCATCGACAACGGTCGAGGTGGGCGGGGACGTTGGAGGCGCCCTTCTGCAAATGAAGCCCACAGTCGAATTGCAAGGGACCATCACCGCCGACAACTCCTGTTATGTTCCAGGCTCAACGGTTACGCTGGCTCCGACACGGTCGGGCTTCCCGGTGGGCGTGCCCACGGCGACGGTCTCCAGCGATTCGAGGTTCACGCTCAAGAACGTTTCGACTGGCGCTCAGTACTTCCTCTTCAGCAACGGCGGCTCCTGCTATGTGAAGTCCCTCCGCTACCGCGGCCAAGCGGCGTCACCGGACGGGTTGGTGATTGATGCGGCTGGCGCCCTGGAAGTCACCCTCGCCGCTTTCACGAGCGTGTTGAACGTGGCGGTGGTGGATCAGAATGGCAAGCCCTTGCAGCGCGCGCGGTTCACTGTGACGGCGATGGACGACTCGCCGGAGGCAAGTGGCATCACGCTTGACAACGGGCAGGGGAGGATTACGTTCCTTCGCTCCGGAACCTATCGGGTGTATGCGTTCGAAATGGTTCAGCAGATCCTGGCGCCGAACGCGGACTATCTGAAAGCCTTCGAGAGCCGCGCGAAGACCGTGACGCTAGGCGCCACCGGAACGGCCACGGTTCAGGTCACCGCGATTCCGGCGCCGGAGACGGGTGGCACCCGGCCTTCAGGCTATTGACTGCGCGCACGACGTTGGTTAGCCCGGAAGGCAGACCCGGAGGTCCGCCTACTCGGCCGGCGCCGGGCCGGGGCAAGCCTGGAGGCCGGCTCCGCGGCCTCAGTTCCACAGCCGATTAACCACCCGCACCACGATGCTTCCGGTGACTATGAAGGCCGCGGTTAACGCGGCGGCCAGGGCGGTTCGGCCGTAAAGAAGATTGCCGACGGCGAAGAGGGCGGACCAGATCATGGCGCAGCCTGCGGACCAGCCCAGGAGGGCCAAGGGGATGTTGTCGCTCTTGACGCTTTCCACGATGCCGGCCTTGGCTCTTACCTGGTTCCAACCGGGGCCTATGGGGTTCACCTTGCGGTAAAAGGCCACGAGTGTGGCTTCATCGGTCCGGGGACCGGCGAAGGCGGTGACCAGCCAGCAGACGGTGGTGAAGGCCACGGTGAGGAGCAACTGTTGGTCGTCGGCGATGGCCGCGCCGTTGTGTTTCAGGATGAGGAACACGACGGAGATTCCGAACGACGCGGCCATGGCCACGACTTCACACCAGGCCGTGATGCGCCACCAATACCAGCGGAGCAGATAGAGGAGACCGGTGCCGGCGCCGATTTGGAGGATGAGGAGGAAGGCGTCCTTGGCGTTATCGAGCGCGAAAACCATTGCGGAGGAGCAGGCGAACAGGATGATGGTGGCGATGCGGCCGGCGAAGACGTAGTGCTTCTCAGGAGCTTGGCGGCGCACGAAGCGGCGGTAGAAATCGTGAACCAGGTAGGACGCGCCCCAGTTGAGGTGCGTGAGGATGGTGGAGGAATTGGCCGCGACGAGGCCGCCGACCATGAGGCCGACCCATCCGGCGGGCAGGAAACGGAGCATAGCGGGGAAGGCGATGTCGTGCCCGAGGAGACTGGGGTCGAGGTGCGGAAAGGCCTTCTGAATATCGGATAGCCGCGGGTAGACGATCAGCGAGGCCAGCGCCGTGATAATCCACGGCCAGGGGCGCAGGACGTAGTGGGCGACGTTGAAGAAGAGGGTGCTGCCGAGGGCGTCCTTTTCGGATTTCGAGGCCAGCATGCGCTGCGCCATGTAACTGCCGCCGCCCGGTTCGGAGCCGGGATACCAGACGGCCCACCACTGGACGGCGAGCGGCATGACGAAGATGGCGACGGCGAGGGTCCAATTGTTGGAGAAGTCCGGGAGGACGTTGAGATAGTTGAGGCCGCCGGGGCCGTGGACGTGGGAGAGCTTGTCGACCAGGCCGCTCATGCCGCCGACCTGGGGCAATTGCACGGCGAAGTAAGCGGCCGCGATGACGGCGGACATCTTGATGAAGAACTGGATCATGTCGATGACCAGGACGCCCCAAAGGCCGGAATGCGCGGCGAAGACCACATTCAGGAGGCCGACGGCGAGGAGCGTCTGCCAGCGGTCGAAGCCGAAGAGCACGGCGGCGATCTTGCAGGCGGCCAGGTTGACGGTGGCCATGATCATGCAATTGAAAAAGAATCCGAGGTAGACGGCGCGGAAGCCGCGCACGATGGTAGCGGCCTTGCCGGAATAGCGCAGCTCATAAAACTCCAGATCCGTGAGGACGCCGGAGCGGCGCCAGAGGCGCGCGTAGAAGAAGACGGTGGCGACGCCGGTGAGCGTGAAGGCCCACCACTGCCAATTGCCGGCGACGCCCTGAGTGCGCACGATGTTGGCGACGAGGTTGGGCGTGTCGCTGGAAAAGGTGGTGGCGACCATGGAGATGCCGGCCAGCCACCAGGGCACGGAACGGCCGGAGGCGAAGAATTCGGCGGTGCTCTTGCCGGAGCGCTTGCCGAAGAAGAGCGCGGGCGCGAAGCAAACGGCGATCGAGAGGAGGGCGACGATCCAATCCAGCGTGTGGAGCTGCATGAGTTAGCAGGGCTCCAGTGTGCGCGCCGGCGTGGGCTGGCCTGGGCCGGATGAAGCCGGTCCGCGGGCAGGAGCGCATGCCCCACCGGGCCTACCTGCCCCAGTCTCCGAAAAAAACAAAGAAGGCAGACCGGGAGGTCCGCCCCACCGGGGATCTGGCGTCACCCGCTCACAATAGCATGGGTTGGAATTGCATTAACCTTGATGGATATGACGATCCGGTTTTCGCTTCGGCGGGCCCTTCCGGTGGCGGTGATTTTGAGCGCTTGCGCCGCGCTTGCCCAAACCGCTCCGAAGATCACGACGCCCAAGGAAGCGCTGGGCTTCAATATCGGCGACGACTATCAGGTGGCCAATTACACGCAGCTTGAAGCGTATTGGAAGACGCTGGCGGCGGAATCGGACCGCATGAAGCTGGTGAGCATCGGGCAGACCGCCGAGGGGCGGCCGCAGTACATGGCGATCATCAGCTCGCCGGAGAACCTCAAGAGGCTGGACCACTATAGAGACATTTCGCGCCGGCTGGCGCTGGCGGAGGGGCTCACGGACGAACAAGCCCAAGCGCTGGCGGCCGAAGGGAAGGCTGTGGTGTGGATTGACGGCGGGCTGCACGCGAGCGAGACGGTGGGCTCGCAGCAGTTGATGGAGATGGTGTACCAGATGGTGAGCCGGACGGACGCCGAGACCATGCGCTTCCTGAACGATGTGATTCTGCTATGCGTGCAGGCGAATCCGGATGGGCAAGAGATTGTTGCCAACTGGTATATGCGGGAGAAGGATCCGCTGAAGCGCAGCATGAGCGACTTGCCGCGGCTCTACAACAAGTACGTCGGGCACGACGATAACCGCGATTTCTACATGTCCAACATGCCGGAGACCACCAACATGAACCGGGTGATGTTCCAGGAGTGGTTTCCGCAGATCGTATACAACCACCATCAGACGGGGCCCACGGGCACCGTGATCTTCATGCCGCCGTTCCGCGATCCGTTCAATTACTATTTCGACCCGCTGGTGCCGCTGGGGATTGAGATGGTGGGGACCGCGATGCATGAGCGCCTCGTGGCGGAGGGCAAGGGCGGCAGCACCATGCGGTCCGGGCAGGACTACTCCACGTGGTGGAACGGCGGGCTGCGCACGGTAGGCTACTTCCACAACATGATCGGGATCCTGACGGAGATTATCGGCGACCCGACGCCCATGAACGTGGCGCTAGTGCCGGACAAGCAGTTGCCGGCGGGCGACCTGCCGATGCCGATTGCGCCGCAGGTATGGCACTACCGGCAGTCCATCGACTACGACATTACGAACAACCGCGCCATTCTGGATATTGCGTCGCGGTACCGCGAGACGTGGCTCTACAACATCTATCAGATGGGGCGGAACTCGATTGAGAAGGGCAGCCGGGACACATGGACCGTGACGCCGAAGCGCATCGCGGCGTTGGAGGCGGCCGCGCCGGGCGGAGGGCGCGGCGGGCGGGGCGGCGCCGGGGCGGCGGATGCGGGCGCGCGGCCGGTTCCTCCGGAGCTCTACGACACGGTGCTGCATGACCCTATGGCGCGCGCTCCGCGCGGCTACATTATTCCCAGCGACCAGGCGGATTTCCCCACCGCGGTGGAGTTCGCGAACGCGCTGATCAAGACGGGCATCACGATTCTGAAGGCTACGGCGCCGTTTGAGGCGGGCGGGAAGAGCTATCCGGCGGGGTCGCTGGTGGTGAAGACGGCGCAGGCGTTCCGCCCGCACATCCTGGACATGTTCGAACCGCAGGACCATCCCAACGATTTCCGGTATCCAGGCGGGCCTCCGAACCCGCCGTATGACATCGCCGGGTGGACGCTGGCGTTTCAGATGGGCGTGAAGTTCGACCGTCTGCTGGACGGCTTCGACGGGCCATTCGAAAAGGTCAGCGGGCTGCTGGCGCCTCCGCCGGCGGCGGTGAGCGCGGGGAATGGGACCGTGGGTTATCTCATCGACCACCGCGTCAACAATTCGTTCCTGGTGGTGAACCGGCTGCTCAAGGCCCATTGCGAGGTTTACTGGCTGACCCAGGCGCAAGGGGAGATGGGCCCGGGCGCCATTTGGGTTCCGGCGTCGGCCGCGGCGCGGCCCATTGTGGAGCGCGGCGCGAGGGAACTCGGCGTGGGCGCGGCGCCGCTGGCAGAGGCGCCGGGCGGCGGAGCCATGAAGCTGAAGCCGATCCGGGTGGGTCTCTACGATCCGTATGGCGGGAGCATGACCTCGGGTTGGACGCGATGGCTGCTGGAGCAGTACGAGTTTCCGTTCCAGGTGGTGCACGCGAAGACGCTGGATGCGGGCGGGCTGATTGACAAGTTCGATGTCCTGGTATTTACCGATGGAACCTACGGGCGAGGCGGAGGGAGAGGCTTTGGCGGCCCGAATCCGGACAGCGTGCCGGTGGAGTATCGCGATTCGATTGGGAGAATCTCCGAAGAGCGGACGGTTCCGAGCCTGAAGAGCTTTGTGGCGGCGGGCGGCACGGTGGTGACCATAGGCAGCGCGACTTCCTTGGGGGAACTGCTGGGCGTGCCGGTGAAGGATTACCTGGTGGAGAGGGGCGCGGACGGGGCCGAGCATCCGCTGCCGCGGGAGAAGTTCTACATTCCCGGGTCGCTAATGCGGGCGACGGTGGACAACACGAACCCGGTGGCCTATGGCATGCCCGGCACGGTGGACGTGTTTTTCGATAGCAGTCCGGTATTCCGGCTGCAGCCGGCGGCGGATCTGAAGCGGCTGGCGCCGGTGGCGTGGTTCAGCGGGGCAAGCACCCTGGACAGCGGCTGGGCCTGGGGCCAACCATACCTGGACGGCGGCACAGCGGCGGTGGAGGCTTCGGTGGGGCAGGGAAAGGTAGTCCTACTGGGGCCGGAGGTGGCGTTCCGGGCGCAGCCGCACGGCACGTTCAAGCTGCTGTTCAATTCACTGTATTACGGGAGCGCGGAGGGAGCGGCCCGTTAGTTGGGCTGTTGCGGCCGGCGCCGGGCGGGCGCGCGGTTTGCGGCGGGTTGTGGCTTGCGCTCTCTAACGTTCGCGGCTCGGACTGGGGGTGCGCGGACCTGGCTGACCGGCTCCTGTGGTAGTATTAAGAAGTCTGAAGTTTATCTGCTAGCTTTCTCCCCTCACCGGTAGGCAGTTCGCCGATTTTCCTTCCTCACAAATTTGAACGATGAACACTTTCTCTGAATTTACTCTCTCAACACAACTCAACGCCAATCTGACGCGCAACGGCTTCGACGAGCCCACTCCGATACAGGCCGCGGCCATCGGGCCCGCGCTGGCCGGAAAGGACCTGGTTGCCACGGCTCAAACCGGGACCGGCAAGACCCTGGCCTTCGTGCTTCCCATCATCCAGACGCTCAGCAGCGCGGGGCCGTCTTCGGGCATCCGATGCGTCATTCTGAGCCCCACTCGTGAATTGGCGCTGCAGATCCATGAGACCTTTAACAAGATGGCGGCGGGTACGGGCCTGAGGGCGGCCGCGGTGGTCGGCGGCTTGAGCGAACAAACCCAATTGCAGGCAATTCGCAAGGGCGCGCAGGTGGCGATCGCCACGGCGGGGCGCTTGTACGACTTCCTCAGCCGCGGGCTCATCCAGTTGAACCGCGTGCAGATCCTGGTGCTGGACGAGGCGGACCGGATGCTCGACATGGGCTTTCTGCCGACCCTCGAACGCATCATTGCGGCGCTGCCGGCCAAACGGCAGACGCTGTTCTTTTCGGCGACCATCGAAAGCTCCGTCCGGCATCTGGTGGACACCCACGTTCCCAACGGCGTCCGAATCGAAATCGGCTCCGCGACCAAGCCCGCCGGCCAGATCGACCTGCGGTTGTACGAGGTGGAGCAGAGCCAGAAGTTGGCGCTGCTGCACCGTCTGCTGCGGGAGGACGAAGGCTCGTTTCTGGTGTTCGCCAGAACCAAGCACGGCGCGGACCGGCTGGCGCGGCGGCTGGCCGACGGCGGCGTGAAGACCGCGGCCATTCACGGCGACCGCAGCCAGAACCAGCGCAACCAGGCGCTGCGCGGCTTCCAAACCGGCTCTTACCGCGTTCTGGTGGCCACGGACGTGGCGGCGCGAGGTATCCACGTGGACGGGATTTCACACGTGGTGAACTACGATTTGCCGCAGGTGGCGGAAGATTTCATTCACCGCGTGGGCCGCACGGGGCGGGCCGGAGCGCGGGGCACGGCCTCGACGTTCGGCACCTGCCTGGAGCGGGGCAGCGTGGCGGAGATCGAACGGAAGCTGGCGATCCGGTTGACCCGCTACACCGAAACCGGCGAAGTTTCGCAAGTGCAGACCCTGGCGGTGGCGGCGAGGCCGCGCTGGCGGCAGTCGTTTGGGCCGGGCCGGGGACGGCGCGTCCGGCGGACGGCGTAGAACCGCGCGGAGCGGGCGGCGGGAAGCCGGAAATACCGCGCCGGCGCGCGCGATGCTCCGCGAGGATCCATTCCATTTACACAGCTCCATTTACACAGCTTCGGCGTTAGCCGCAGGCTTTGGCGCTGGGTAAACGGCGATTTTTCCAAATTCAGGGACGTTTGGGGCTCGGCGCCGGGCTCTTAGCGCTTACGGTCCAGGTTTTCCGGGATGGGCGGGAGCTTGACGGCGAATCTTGCGCCCGGGGTGTAGGCAGGCCTCAAATCTGCGGGAACGAAGCCAATTTCCGCTGATTCCAGGACGGTTGCCGGCTGGTCCGGGGCCTGGGGGTTGGCTTCGGCGACGGGTTTGGCCGGGGTTTGTGTCGGCGCCGGGCCGGCGCAGGCGGCGATTTCGGCGGCGTGGATTTCGGCGTCGATGCGTTGGGTCTGGAGGCGGCGGAGTTCCTTGAGGTTGCGGAAGTAGCTGCGCTCGGTGGCGGCGATGCGGCGCTCCAGGAGCTGGGCCATT
>DATKOS010000146.1:0-2963 GCA_035524535.1 Bryobacteraceae bacterium | reverse complement strand
CTTCCATGCGGAGCACGGCGCGCAAGGCCTGGCGGACGAGGTCGAAGGCGCCGCCTTCATCGCCGAACGCAAAGCCCCAGCCGCCGGCGCGGGCCGCGATCCCCTCGGCGTTGCGGCCATATGCGATGGAGCCGGTGCCGGCGATGATCACGATGCCGCGTCCCTCCGGCGTGGCGCCGGCCAAGGCGGTGACGGCGTCCGTGGTGACGATGAGGCGGCGGGCCGGCAGGATGGATTCCAGGATGGCGCGCTTGTCATCGGGTCCGCCGCTCATGCCGAAACAGGCGGATTCAAAGGCGGCGGTTGCCGGGTCCAGACCCGCGCTCCGGCAGGCGGCATCCAGGCTCTGGAGCACGGCGCGCTCCAGACGGGCCCGACCCTCTTCCTTGGCCGCGTGGTTGCAGGGGCCTCCGGCGCCCGAGCCGAGAACGCGGCCGGTCTCGTCGCCAATGACGGCCTGTGTGCTGGACTGCCCTCCATCGACTCCCAGGAAGAGACGGGCGGCGGGGGGGGAATTTGGCACGAACCGATTGTAGCGCCCGTCGAACCGGCGGCGTTTTGAGAGAGGCTGGATGGCCGGGCCGTAACGGCCCGGCCTTCCGGGTTGGCGGGTTCCCTGAGGCTAGGCCTTCTTCTTGGCCGGCGGGTTTTCGACTACGAGGTTATCCACGACGGGTCCAAACGTCATACCAACAGACGAGGCGCGCACAACTGCCACCCTCTTCTGAAGCTCGTTTTCCACGACGCCCGCCAGGGTCACGTGCCCATTCTCCACGAGGATGTGGATCGGCGGCGGGGTCAGAGCCGCTAGCTCGGCAAGGGCGGGATCCCCATAGATGGCCCGCGCAAGCTGGCGGCGCAAGGCGTCGTCCGTGCTGGACGGCGGCAAAACCTGAATCCGGTCTTCCACGCCCGAAATGCCTGGCGTGCGCTTCACGATGCGGTCGATATCGTCCTTCTTGGAGGGCATGGTAACCACGCCGCTAACCGTAACGGCGCCGTGATCGACCTTCACGCTCACCATATCCCACAAGCTATACCACGGGTATGTGGCAACTTCATGACTCACGCGAGCGGCGATCTCTTCATCTCCGGCGGGCGCGGAAGGGCCCTTCACGTTCGCCAACGCGGTTCCGGTCAGGAGCAGAACCGCCACCGGGACGAGCCCGAACCTTCTGGATTTCATCTTCGATTCCCTCCTGCCCTATTAGAGGGACGAGGACGCGGACGGGTTTCACCAACCCCGATGAAAGTCACTGATGCGGCGGATTACCGGGACTTATCGGACCGGGCCGAATGTCAGCGGAAGAACAACCGCCGGGCCGGGGAAAGGCGCATGGCGCGCTATCTCACAAGACCACGACGGGGTGGTAGAGATTCGGCAGAACGGCCTCGCCGATGGCCACCAGGACTCCGTCGCGCGTAACCGCCTTCACATGGCGGGCGCCGGGCTGGGCGCGGAAGGGCGAAGCCGGAAAGTTGCGGCCATGGCGGATGAGCGTGGCGGTGGCGTCATCCACGGGCACGCAGGGAAAATCGGCGAGCATGCGGGCCGCCGGCACGCAGGCTTCGGCCAGGCGGCCTTCCGCGGCCATCTCCTGGAGGCGAGGCAGGGGGATGGCCTGGCTCAAATCGAACTCGCCGCTTGCGGTGCGGCGCAATGCCTGAAGATGGGCGCCGCAGCCGAGGGCGGCGCCGAACTCGTGGGCAATGGAGCGCACATAGGTTCCGCCGGAGCAGTGGACGCGCAGGCGGATGTCCGGCCCTTCGATGCCCAATACGGCCAACTCGAACACCTCCACGTGCACCGGTTCCAGAGCCACCGGATTGCCTTCGCGCGCCAGATCGTACGCGCGGCGTCCGCCGACGTTCTTGGCGGAAACCGGCGGCGGGGTTTGCCAGAAGGCGCCGCGGAAACGATCGAGCTGGCGATCGACTTCGGCGGGATCCAGAGTCACTTCGGTCTTCTTGCCTGCCGGTTCGCCGGCGCGGTCGTAGGTGTCCGTGGACCAGCCGCAGCGGACCACGCCTTCGTAGATCTTGTCGCTGCGGGTGTAGAAGCGGGCCAGCCTCGTGGCGCGGTCCACGATGAGCGGCAAGACGCCGGTGGCGATGGGATCGAGCGTGCCAAGGTGCCCTATGTGCTTGGTCTTGAGAATGCCGCGGGCTTTGGCGACCACGTCATGCGAGGTCCATCCCTCCGGCTTATCGATTACGACGACTCCGTCCACTCGCTTATGCTAGCGCACGAGGGCGCGCCTGCAAATGCGGGATCTACACGGCGATGCGCGGCCGGATGACGGCAACTCCGGAGACCTGCATGGACTCGGTGAGGCGCGCGAGCATAGCCGGGTCGCGGTAGACACCCACGATGGCGCCGCCCGACCCGGCGAAGTTCGCCGAGGCGCCGCAGCGCCGCGCGATGTCGATCATTTCGCGGTTGCCGGGGCCGATGGGATAAAGGCGCGCGCGCAGGTCGAAATTGGCGTCGATCAGTTCATTGAGCCGGCGAAAGTCGCCGCGGAGGAGACATTCCCTGCCCTCGCGGGCGTAATCCGCCCAGGCCTTCATGGCGTCCAGCACGGCCGGCTCGCCGCGATTCCAGCGCTCCCGGATATCGCCATGGAACACTTCAGTGCCTTCGCTCAGGGAAGTACGATAAGCCACATACAGGTTGCGGGCGAGGGCGGGATCCAGCCGCTCATACTCGCCGTAACCGCGCGATTCGAGTAAGTCGCGAGAGAAATCCATATAGACCAAGCCCTGGTACGCCTGCGCCACGCGATCCTGGAGTCCGGCGGGCATGCCGAGTTCGCGGGTCTCGGCCTCGAGCGCCAGATTCGCCTGGATGGGGAGCGGAATCTCCAGGTGATAATACTCACACAGCGCGCGCAGCGCCGCGGTGATGATGGCGCTCGACCCGCCCAGGCCCAGCCGCTGCGGGATGCTGGATTCGTATTCGA
>DATKOS010000145.1:0-3576 GCA_035524535.1 Bryobacteraceae bacterium | reverse complement strand
TCCGCTTCGTCAAACTCACTCAAACCCTCCGCGGCCCCGACATCCCGGACTCCGAGTACCAGGACAACTTCGTCCCCGCCCGGCCCGAAGAGATCGAACCCCCCGAAGCCGAAAATGGCTTCGTTCCGTCCGCCGCCCCCGCAGAGGACTCTCCCGCCGCTGAGACAGACGCTCCCGTCTCCCAAGAAGACTCCTCCGGCCCCCCCGCCGCCCAAACCGAACCCACCGAACCCCAACCACTTACCAATCAAAATGGGTTCGTTCCGTCAACCCTCCCAGACGAACAAGCCGCATGATTGGAAGCATGAGATAATCCCGGCCGAGCAACGCCGGTCCGTCAGCCAACGCGCGAGTTTTCGCGGCGCAGGACGCGGTTCGGCATACTGGGCTGGCTCAGACAAGCCCTGAAAGCCCGCGCGCACGGCAGAGGTGTGCCCGGCCCGGCCGGCGCCCCCTCGGGAGCAAGCCGCATAGCCCGCGACGCTCCAAAACCGCCGCCCGCGCGCCCACCCGTCGAACGGCCTCAGCCCGATCAGCCCGGCGGCCTGCCTTGCTGGCGGGGAATTTCGCCTATGGCTCGGAGTAACGGCGGGATGGTCAAGCCTTGGGCGAAGACGGAGAACGCCACTACCGCGAAACTCACTTCCACGATCTCCGTTCGGGACGGCATGTCCTTCGGGAGCCCGAGCGCGAGGGCGAGGGCCAGTGCGCCGCGCAAGCCGCCCCAGAAGAGCGCGTCCTGATGCGCCTTGGTCACGCGGCGCTCCGAACGCATGAAAATGGCGCACAGCGGGTACACGGCCACCAGCCGCCCGGCCGCCACGAACACCACCGCAACCAGCGCCGGCAGCCAGAAGGCGGAGAGCCGCTGCGCCGGCTCATGCATGCCGATGAGCAGGAACACCAGGGAATTCGCCACGAAGGCCGCATACTCCCAGAAGGCTTCCACGGCCTCGCGGCCGCGGTCGGAAAGCCTGCCCATGGCGCCGCAATTGCCAAGGAGAAGCCCGGCCGCGATGGTGGCGAACACGCCGGAAACGTTGAGTTGGTCCGCGAGCAGGAACGATCCATAAGCCGCCAGCGTGGTGAAGGTGAGTTCCGTGACATGGTCTTCCGTGCGCCCCATGAGGAAGAGCGCCAGCGCCCCAATGGCCAGTCCGCACGCGATGCCGCCGCCGGCCGTCAGGAGCAGCGCGCCGCCGATGCCCGCCGCGGTGACCCCGCCGCCCCGCGCCCAAATCACGGCCACGCCGAAGGCCACCGCCGCCGTGCCGTCGTTCAGCAGGCTTTCGGATTCGATGAGCAAACGGAGCCGCCCATGTACCTTGGCCTCGCGAAAGGCGGCGATTACGGAGACCGGGTCCGTGGCGGCGATCAGCGCGCCGAATACTACGGCGGCGGACCACTCCCAATGACCCACGTAGTGCATTCCGGCCGCGGTCACCGCGCCGGAGAGCACCACGCCCGCGCTGGCCAAGGTGAGCACCACGGGGAGCTCGCGGCGAAGCTCCTTCCAACGCAGGTGAAACGCGGCCTCGAAGAGCAGCGGCGGCAGCAGCGCGTCAAAAATCAGCTCGCGCGTCAGGGTGATGCGCGGCGCCATGGGAAACACGGCCAGCGCCATTCCGGCCGCCACCAGCCCAACGCTGTAGGGCAGGCGCAAGCGCGCCGCCAGGATGGCCACCACGGCGGCCACCAGCAACAGCAGCAGAATGCCCGTTCCGAAACTCAGTGACATGGCCGGGAATCACTTCAAGGTACCATCGCCTGGAGGCGCGATGGCGATCCGCCGGCGAAGCGGTTCCCGAAACGCCCTGGGGACGATGACGCCGCACCTGCCCCGCCCCGGCGCTTCCACGCGCGGCCCATTGTGCGCTCGCCGGTTCCCAGCCGCCGTTCGCCGATTCCTCCGTGCTGCCGCGCCACGGCTACCCTACCATCGAGTCATGCAACCAAACGATCCAGCTTACGGCGGCCGCCGGGACGCTCCCGCCGGTCCGGGCCGCTACACCCCGGCAATCGTCCTGATTGGCGTTGGCGTACTCTTCCTCTTGGGCAACCTGAATCTGGTCCCGTCGCTGAACTGGTTCGACTTCTGGCCGGTGATCCTGATTATCCTGGGGGCCATCAAACTGGCCGAAGTTCCCAACGGCGGCAACCTTTCGAGCGGCATGATCCTGTTTGGAATCGGCGCCATCTTTCTGGCCGGCAACATGCACCTGCTGCCCTTCGCGGTGTGGGATCTTTGGCCCCTGATCCTGATCTGGATTGGCGTGTCCCTGCTGTTCCAGCGGTCGCGCTGGCCGGTATTCCACGACTGGCAGGGGTGGTCTGGCTGGGCGGGGCCGGGCGTGGAGACGGGCGCGGCGGGCGCGCCGGCGGGCGGGCTGAACCTCACGGCGGTGTTCAGCGGAGGCAAGCGGCGGATTGTGACGGACGACTTTCGAGGCGGGCTGATTTCGGCGGTCTTCGGCGGCTTCGAGCTGGACCTGCGCAAATGCTCCATGAAGACCGATTCGGCGGTGCTGAAGATCGACGCGGTGTTCGGCGGCGTGGAGTTGAAAATCCCGCAAGACTGGTACGCGGACGTGCAAGGCGCGGGAGTATTCGGCGGCTACTCGGATGAGACCATGCATCCGCCCATCGGACCGGGGACCAAGCGGCTGATCCTGAAGGGCGGGGCGGTGTTCGGCGGCGTGGTGGTGAAGAACTAGCGCGATGCACCCGATTCTGGCTTCGCCGCGCCGGCTGGCGTTGTACGCGCTGGCGTGGATAGGCGTGCTGGCGCTGCTGGCTTCAGCGACGTGGGAATCGAGTACCGCGGCCTGGCTGGACGCGGCGGCGGCGCTGGCTCCGGCGTGCGCGCTGGCGCTGTTCATCTGCCTTTCGCCTTTCTACATGTGCCGGAGCCTGCCTCTGGGCGGGTCCAGTGTGTGGAACCTGCTGGGGGCGTTTGGGGCGGCGGGAGCGGCGTGCGGCGGCCTGTTCGCGTGGAGCGCGCGGGAGACGGCGGCGCTGCTGAAGAGCAAGCCGCTGCAAGGCATGGCGCCCTTCTGGTTCGCCATGGGCGTGTTTCTGTACCTGCTCTCCGCGGGCCTGCACTATGCGGCGCTGGCCGTGGCGTCCTCAAGACAATCCGAGCGGCGCGCGGCCGAGGCGCGCACGCTGGCGCGCGAAGCGGAATTGCAGGCGCTGCGGATGCAGATCAACCCGCACTTCCTCTTCAATAGCCTGCATTCGATTTCGGCGCTGGCCACGGCGGACGGCGCGCGGGCCAGGGAGATGTGCGTGCGGCTGGCGGGCTTTCTGCGCAGCAGCCTGGGATTGGGAGAGCGCGCCAACATTCCGCTGAGCGAGGAACTGGCGCTGGCGCGCAGCTACCTGGAGGTGGAGCAGGTGCGGTTCGGCGCGCGTCTGCGAGTGGAAGAAGAGATCGAGCCGGAGTGCGAAGGCTGCCAGGTTCCGGCGCTGCTGCTGCAGCCGCTGGTGGAGAACGCCGTCAAACACGGTGTGGCCGGGATGCTGGAGGGCGGCGCGATCCGCCTGGCGGTCGAGCGCAGCGGCGAGGCGGTCCTG
>DATKOS010000144.1:0-4856 GCA_035524535.1 Bryobacteraceae bacterium | reverse complement strand
CCAACCCAACCTTGCGGCTCGGCGCGCTTTCCACCCGGCCCATCCGCATTACGTATGGGATCTATTGCACCATCACGGCTCTGGTCTGCTCCGTGTTCCTCTTCCTGGGACCCAAGGTGGGACGCTTGTTCTTCGCGGCGCCGTCCTTCACAAGGCTGATTCCGCAGCTCGCGCTCCCGTTTGCGCTTACCTCCTACTACGCGGTGCGTAAGCTCGTGGTCTTCGCGCGGTCGCGCTATGGGACGGCGCTGGCCATGGATGTGGCTTTCATGGCGACCAACGTTTTGGCGCTCCTCATCTTTCATGCGTCCGGCCGGCTGACATCGGCGGCTTGGTTCTATGCCGCGCGCAGCGCCGCCGCGGTGGCCGGCCTCATTCCGCTTCTGCTGTTCCGCGAGAGTACGGATGAAGCGGGACCCGCCCAGTCGGCCTTCGACTGCCGCGAATACTTCCCGCACTGCCGCTATTCTTCTCTGGCGATGCTCAGCGGCTATGGGCAGAGCCAGGTGGATGCCCTGGCCGTCTCGCATTTTCTGAGTCCTCTGGCAGCGGCTACGTACGGGGCGGCCAAAGTGTTCTACACCGGCATGAGTCTGGTGACCACGGGGTTGAATACCGTGGTGGCGCCGGCCTGTTCCCGGATGGTTGCGGGGCGCGGCGGCGGCCTCGGCGCTTTCTACCGGCGGGCTTTGTGGATGGCGTACGGGCTGCTGCTGCCATGCGCCGCGCTCCTGGCGATTTTCGCCGCCCCCATTCTGCGCATCGCCTTCGGGGGCCGCTACCCGGATGCCGTACCCATTGTTCGCGTGCTTTGCCTGGCCTCGCTGGTGATGCCGCTGAGCGCCATTACCGATGCGGTGGCGAATGGCGCCGGGTGGTGGCGGCGCGCCGGCGCGGCGGCTGTCGCGGGCGGCGTGGCGGGCAGCGCCGCGTCGTTGTATCTGACCAAGACCTGGGGCGCGTTGGGCGCAGCCGCTGCGCCGCCCATTGCCCTGGCGTGCGCCGCCGGGGTTCTGGCTTCGCTCATCTGGCCGCGGCTCGCGGATTCGCGCGGGGGTGCGCACGGAACTTCCGGCGCCGCCGCGCTGGCGGGAGAGCGGAAATGCTAGCCGACGCGGCCGTGCCAGCACGCCCCGCGATTCTCCAGCCGCGCGTGCTGGCCGGCGCCGGCGTTCTGGCCGCATCCGCGCTGGCGGCCGCTGCCGCTCTGCTGGTGAAGAGCGCCACGGCTTCTCTTGCCATTCTGGCCGCGGGCGCTTTCGGAGCATTTCTCATTGCCGCGCCCACTTACTGGCTGGCGCTCCTGCTGGTGGGCTTTATTCCGTTTCACACGCTCATCACGCAGTACCTTGGGGGCTTCGAATCGAGCAGCCGCCAGTGGTTTGCGGTGTGGAAGGAGGCGCTGCTGGCCGTGGGAACGCTGCGCGCTATTTGGGATCATCCCAACCGGCGCGCCATCCTTCACGGCAATCGCTGGGTGCTGGGCTGGAGCACAGCTTTCCTGCTCATCTACGCGGTGACGCTTCTGCGCTACCCCGGGTTGCCCGCAATTTTCGCGATCTCGCTCGAAACCAAGTTCATCGCGGTGATGGTGTTCTTCCTGTTTCTGAACCTCGATGCGCAACAGGCGGGCCAGCTGCTTCGCCTCATCGTGTGGAGCGCCGGGCTCATTTCGGTCTACGGACTGATTCAATATTTCTGGGACTACGACCGGCTCCTGCCACTGGTCTACAGCCTGCCCGATCTCAATATTGGCGGCGCGCCGCGCCTGTACTCATACCTGCTCAACCCGCTGGAACCGGCCTTTGACGCGGCCATCGGCATCCTCATCCTCTTCACGGGCGCCGGGCGCTTCCGTTTGCGGGCCGCGCTGCCGTGGCTGGCGCTGCTGGCGCCGTGCCTGCTGCTGACGTACACGCGCAGCGCGCTCATCGGCCTCGCGCCGGCCATCCTCATTGTCTGCATCGCGGGGCGGGAGCGCATTCTGCGCTATTCGCTGATCGCCACGGGCGGGCTGCTGCTGGCTTGTGGAATCGCGCTGTTCGGAGGAAATTCGATCGGGCATTCCACTCTGGCGCAACGGCTGCAGTCGATTGTCACGCGAAACGACGATTCCAGCTATGTGCACAAGGAACGCATGGATCGCGCCATGGACACGATTCGCAAGAGCCCGTGGGGCGTGGGCTTGGGTGGGTACGGCACCGTGCAGGCGCGCTTCAGTTCGGCCGCGGATGCCGATTACGCCGAGGATTGCCTCCTGCAGGTCACCGTGGAAACCGGCTTGATCGGCGGTCTGGTTTACCTGGGCCTGACGGTTGCCGTACTGTTGACGCTAGCCCTGCGGCTCCGCCAGTCCTCCGGCGAGGTCCGCCTCGTATGCCTGTGTGTTTTTGGCGTGTTCGTGGCGCTCACCATCGCCGGCGCGATGCTGCCCATTTGGGAGGAACTCTCCACCCTGGTCTTCACCTGGGCGCTGGTAGGTATCTCACTGTCTCTGCCATTCGCGGCGCCGTCCGCGCCGTCGCTTTCAGACCGGACATAGGTTCGGCCTCGCGCCCATGAGCGTCGTCACGGTCATTCTCAATTGGAACTCCTGGCGCGAGACGCTCGCCTGCCTGCGGTCCCTGGAGGAATTGGATCGCCCGGCGTGTCCGCTAGTTGTCGATAACGGCTCCACGAACGATTCGGTGGCGCGCATTCGCGAAGCCTTTCCGGACGTCGAGGTGATCGAGCTCGAGGAGAACCTCGGCTTTGGCGGCGGTTGCAACGCAGGCATCCGCGAGGCCCTGGGGCGCGGCGCCGAGTTCGTATGGTTGCTCAATAACGATACGGTCGTGGAGCGGCGCACCCTCAGCGCGCTGCTCGAAAATATTCGGGCGGATGCCGGCATCGGCGCCGCGGGTTCCGCGGTCTGGCTGATGGACCGTCCCGGGCGCGTGCAGGTCTGGGGCGGTTGGCGCGTGCATATGATGCTCGGCGTGGTTTCTCCGATTCGCGCGGGCGCGCCGGTCGGACGTTCGGGCTACATCACCGGCGCCAGTTGCCTGCTGCGCGCGGAAGCCTTGCGCTCCACGGGCCTCTTCGACGAAGGGTTTTTCCTCTACTGGGAAGACGCCGATCTCGGCTTTCGCTTGCGCCGCAACGGTTGGAAGCTGGCCGTCGCCGGGGAATCGCGCGTGTGGCATAAGGAATGCGCCTCACTGGGACGGCGCAGCGTGGCGCACGACTACTGGAACAACGCGTCGGCGGTCCGTTTCTTCCGCCGCTACGCGAAGGTCCCCGCCATTCCGCTGATTGCGGGAGGCGCGTATCGCATGGCCCGCCGCCTGGCGCTGGGCGATTTCCAGCGCATCCACGCGGTGCTTCGCGGCCTCGCCGCGGGACTGCGCGAATCCGCCGGCGATCTCGAAATCATCGATGGCGGACGCCCCGCGCCGCGCGAAACGGCTTCCCGATGAAAGTCCTGCAGGTTTACAACGAGCAGCGCAGCCGCTTCGGCGGAGAGCCCGCCGTGGTGGAGGTCACCATGCGCGTGCTGGCGGAGCATGGGCATGAGGCGCGCCTCTTCATGAAGTCCAGCCGCGAGCTGGAGCGCTCCGCGGCCAAGCGCTTCGCCGCATTTTGGGGCGGCGTCTATAACCTGCGGGCGCGGCGCGAAATGCGGCGGCTGCTGGCGGAGTTCACGCCGGACGTGGTGCACATTCACAGCCTGTACCCCATGTTTTCGCCCTCCATCCTGTCCGCCTGCCGGGAGGCCGGCGTTCCCGCGGTGATGACGGTGCACAGCCACAACCTGACCTGCCCCACCTGGTATCACCTCTACAAGGGGCGTGTCTGCGAGGAGTGCGTGGGCGGCCGGGAGTACCGTTGCCTCGTCAAGAACTGCCGCAATAACGTGCTGGAGAGCGCCGCCTATGCCCTGCGCAGCGGTGTGGCGCGGCGTTTCCGCCTGCTGCACGACGGGCTGGACATGTTGATCGCGCTCACCCCCTTCGCCAAATCACGGCTGGCGATGGCTGGCTTCCGCGAGGATCGCATCGCGGTTGCGCCCAACCCTTCCGCGGCGCCGGCCATGCCCGGAGCGCGCTCCGAGGGCGGCTACATCGCCTTTGCGGGCCGCATGAGCGCGGAGAAAGGCGTGGACGTGCTGCTGGCCGCCGCCGCGCTTATGCCGGGCGTGCTCTTCAAGGCGGCGGGCGATGGTCCGCTGCTGCCGGCCCTGAAGCGCCGGGCCCCGGCCAACGTGGAGTTCCTGGGGACGCTGGCGTTTGACGGTTTGGTGGAGCTCTACCGCGGCGCGCGGGCGTTGGCCGTTCCCAGCGTGTGGTTTGAGCAGTTCCCCATGGTGATTGCGGACGCCATGACGCTGGGCACACCGGTGGCGGCGTCGCGCATCGGCGGACTGCCGGACATTGTGGAGGATGGCGCCACGGGCCTGCTGTTTGAACCCGGCGATGCCGCCGCCCTGGCGGAGAAGCTGCGGATGTTGTGGGACAACCCGCACATGGCCCGCCGCATGGGCGAAGCCGGCCGGGAGAAGGCTCTCCGCCACTACACGCGCGAAGCCTATTACAAGAACTTGCTCCCTGTCTATCGCGCCGCCATGGCGCGCACGGGCCTCCATGCCGAATTGGTCACCATTGGCGGATAGCGGCGCGCCCCGCACCATCCGCTTCCTGGGGCTGGACCTGCCGTGCCTCTCGTACGGCGACATGTTCCGCTTGTTCGACGCCTGGCTGCGTCAGCCGGCGGGGCGGGGGCGCAGCGTCGCTCTCATCAACGTGAACTGCTGCGTCTCCGGCTTGCTGGACCGGCGAATCCGTGAGTTGTATCAGCGCGCCGATCTGCTGGGCATT
>DATKOS010000143.1:0-21009 GCA_035524535.1 Bryobacteraceae bacterium | reverse complement strand
GAGATCGGAGAAGAGCGCATCGGCCAGGCGGTGGTAGCCAGGCGCGGTGAAATGCACGTAATCGCCTTGTCCCAGACCGGCGTAGACCCAATCGCGCATGGCGCCTTCGCCGCCCATCCTGCGGCGGCCGTCCCAAAAGGCGCAGCCATGCTCGCGCGCCACTTTGCGTTCCGCGTTCACGATGGCGTCCACGCCTGCGTAGACCTGCCACTTGCCCTTGACGCGCGCCCAGCGATCCGTGGGGCCGATGACGAGGATGGAGGCGGCGGGCGCGGCGGCTCTCAGACGGTCGAGCAGGGTGGAGAACATGTCGGGATAGCTCTCCGTCTTCCACAACGGATCGCTTGCCTCATTGGTTCCGTAGGCCACGACAATCAACCCCGGATTGCGGCGTTGCAAGTAAGTGGCCAGCATGGCCTGGTTCCACTTGAGAATCACCATGGCTTCCGCCCCGTTGATTCCGAGGGCCTCATAGGTGACGCCGGAAGGGCGATCGGCCACCCACCCGAAGAGGCGCACGGGCAAGGAATCGAGGGTGCGCAGGGTGAAGCGGTGCTTGCCGGGCGCCGGCTGGAAGACGGCGAAGCCGGGGCCGAGGTCGCCGTCGGTGGCGATTTCGCCGAGGGGCTCCTGGTCCTGTGTGAGCGAGAGGCGGCCTCCGCCGGGCTGGCGGAGGTAGTCCACTTCCAGGGCGCCGCACTCGGCGTCGAGATAGACGGATTGGCCGGCGCGATCGGTGGAGATGCTGACGCCGCCGAGGCCGAAGTAGCCGTCTCCGGTGGCGGAACGGAGGCCTTGCGATTGCCAGCCCTTAGTGGCGCCGCCGCGCGCATCGATGCGGCGATAGCCAAGAAAAGGGGCGCCGGTGAGGGAGAAGCCGGAGCCGCCATCGCCGAAGCGCTGCTGGAACTGGTCGCGCAGGCCGCCGGTCCACTCGTCGGCGGCGGTGTGGGAGTCGCCGAAGTGGATGATGTGTACGGCGCCGGACTCCGGGGCGGCGCCGCCGAGCTGGTAGAGGCGTTCGAAGAAGGGCACGAGGGCGCCGGGCTGCTGGATGGGGCCGGCGGCGCTTTGCGCCAGGTAAGCATCCACTTTGCGAAGTGCGGCGGCGCGCGCGGCAGCGGAGACGCGGGGCGCGACGGGAGCTCGTACCTTGGCTTTCTTCCTAGCGGGGCTCGCCAGCGGCGCGAGGGAGAGAGCGAGAGCGGCCACGAGCGGCCATCGGGTCAATTTGGCCAATCTCCAATGTATCAGCGGGTGGGCCTCCGAACGTGCGTTACTTCGCGGCGCCAGCGGCGGGCCGGGGCGGACTACCGGCGGCGCTGGTTTGGGGCGACGCGAGGTGTGCGACCTTGTAGCGGTCCAGGCCGGTTTCGATCTCATGCGTGAAGACGGTGGCGACGATCCTGCCACCCTGCGGCGTGGGATGGATGAAATCCGCGGAGACGAGGCGGGGCTGGGCGGCGTACCAGCGCGCCATGGTTCCTTCGCCGCCCATGGCGGCGTACGTGTCAAAGAACCCGCAACCCGTATCCGCGGCGACACGGCGCTGAATGGCCACGATGCGGGGGATGGTGGGCATGGTGCTGATCTCGCCGGGGCCGGAGAGATAGCCGCGGTCCATGGGGCTCATCACGAGAAGGGAAGCGTGCGGCACGGCGGCGCGGATGCGGGCGATGGCGGCGCGCAACTCGGCTTCATAGCCGTGGACGATGAACTTGTCGAAGTCGGCTTCGTTGGTTCCGTAATTGACGATGACCAATTGCGGATTGCGGTGGCTCAACTCTTCGGCCCAATGCTGACGGTTGAACATGCGGGAGAGCACGGTGATGGATGCGCCGTTCAAGCCGAGACTGTCGTAGACCACGCCAGTTCCGGGCTTGCTTGCCGCGACGCCGAAGAGCCTGACGTTCGGCTCTTCCACGCGAAGCTGGAGAACGCGAGCGGGCGCGTCTAGGTGAAAGGCCGCGAAGCCAGGGGTCTTTTGGTCCGCGGCGGTTTCCACGCGGCCCAGGGGCGCGCCATCGGCCTCCGCCGTGAAGGCGCCGCCGCCGGGTTGGCGCAGGAACCAGATTTCGAAATCCGTCTGCCCAGGCTCCTGGAAGGCCAAGCGGCTGGAGGCGCCGGTCTGACCGGTGAAGGAGACGCCGCCCAGGCCGAACAAGCCGTCGTGCGCTTCAAAATGGCTGGCGGGCAGCATTTGCCAGCCCGAACCGGACACGGTGACTCCGCTGTGCTGATACCAGGCCCAGGGCTTGGCGGGGAGCACGAAGCCGTGGCCGGCATCGCCGAAGCGCTTTTGCAGGATGGCGCGGACGTCGCCGGTGATGAGGTCGGCGGTGGTTGGCGAATCGCCATAGTGGACGATGTGGGTGACGGCCCCCGGCTCGCGGCGTTCCGTGCGCCAGAGCGCCTCGTAGAAGCTGTCCAGGGCGCCGTTGGCATCGTTGAGCAGGGCGGAATGCGGGCTGGGTTTGGCGGCGGGCGGCGGCAGCGGCTCGCTTTTCGGCTGCCAGGGCGTGGCGGGGGCTTTCTCCGGCGAGAAATCCACGATTTCACCGAAGAGGGCGGCATCCGGCGCCTTGAGGCGCGGCGTGGCCAGGCGCGCGCCGGCCAGGGCGGCGCAAAGGAGCGCGAGCGTGAGGGCCGTGTGGACGGGGAAGGTTCGCATGGCTAGAACCGCGAATAGACGAAGGGCGCGCTACCTTGCCCACCCAGGAGTTGTATGGCGATGGCGACGGCGGCCAAGGCGGCCGCGTGGACGTAGAAGGGGCTGCGGGCAAACAGGGCGGCCGCGCGCTCATACCAAGGCTTGCCGAGGAACAGGACCGCGGCCGCGAGGATCAAGACCGCGGCGAAGGCTGGAGTCACGTTTTCGAGACTGAAGGTCAGGGAGGCAATGCGCTGAAGCATCAACCAGGCGGTGGAAAGGCTGGCGGAGCGGAAGAAGATCCACGTGAGGCAAACGAACTGGTAGGTGAGGAAGACGTTGAGGGCGTGGCGCAAGCCGGTTGAGGGACGGCGGGCGCGTCCGCGGCGGGCCATGAAGTATCGGGTGACGGCGAGGGCCAGGCCGTGCAGCAAACCCCAGACGGCGAATGGAAGAGTCACGCCGTGCCACAGCCCCGCCAGGAACATGGTGATCACGAGGTTGACGTAGGGCATGAGCCGGGTGCGCCCGCCGGGCAGGGAGAAGTAGAGGTAATCGCGCAGCCAGTTGGAAAAGCTGAGATGCCAGCGGCGCCAGAACTCGGTCATATTGGCCGAGGCATAGGGCCGGTCGAAATTGATGGGCAGGCGGATGCCGAGCAGCGCGGCCGTGCCGCGGGCGATGTCCGTGTAGCCGGAAAAATCGAAGTAGAGCTGGAGGGAATAGGCGTAGACGGCGAGGAGCGCCTCGCCGCCGCTGTAGAGATTGGGCGTATCGAAGACGCGGTTGACCAGGTTGTTGGCCAGGAAGTCGGCGATGAGCGCCTTCTTAAGGAGACCCAGCCCGATGAGGAAAAACGCGCGGCCGCCTTCCTCACGCGAAAGCTGAGGGCGTTTGGCCATCTGCGCGATCAAATCAGTGACGCGCGTGATAGGCCCGGCTTGCAGCGTGGGGAAGAAGGAGACCGCGGAGAGATGCGCCAGAAGGCTGCGGCTTCCCTCGGCGTCGCGGCGGTAGAGGTCCAGCGTGTAGGTCATTGCCTGGAAGGCATAGAAGGAGAGACCCAGCGGGAAAACCCAGTCCCATGCCGCGCCGTGGTTGAGCAGGATGCCGAGGTAGCGCGAACCGGCGATAAGCGAAAGATCCAGGCAGACGCTGAAGCCGGCAAGCAGCCGGCGGAGGGCCGGGCGCTTCCACGACATGAGGCCCAGGCCAGCCAGGTAGTCGAGCGTGGAGCACGCCGGGATGAGGGCCAAATAAAAAAGGCCGAAGCGCGCGCAGAAGGTGTAGTTCGCCAGCAAGACGGCCGCAAGGCGCAGGCGCGGCGAAGGCGCGCAAGCCCAATAGAGGAAAAACACCGCCGCCGCGAAAGCCCAATAGACGCCGCTGCCCGCTTGCACCACCATATTCTAGCGGCCAGCGAGCAATTTATGCGCCGAATCGAAACACGCGCCGCGAGACTATGCAGGAGCCTCTCGCGGATGCCGCTCAGCGGCGAGCCCGGGAAGATTCGGCCTCGGCGGCAGCGAGGAACTCCAGTTCCGCCCGGTCGCGCGGGCTACCACTGCAACATGCGGCGAACGGTGTGAGCAAGTCTTTTGCTGACGGTGAGCTCGTGGCCATTGCTCAGAGTGAGGAGCCAGCGCTGGCTGCTCAGAGGCGACATGCGGCGAACGTGGTTCAGATTGACGAGGGCGTTCCGGTGGATGCGGCGGAAGGCCGTGCCGTCAAGACGGGACTCGATATGGCTAAGAGTCTGGGTCGCCAGGTAGCGGCGTCCGGCGGTCACAATCCAGACCAGTTCGCGCTCGGCCTGAAAGGCGAGCACGTCTTCCGGATTCAGCAGTACGTACTCTTCGCCGGAGCGCCCCACGATCTTGCGGAGCCCCGCGGCCAAGGCGGGCTCCGAGGGAGCGCGAACGGGCTGCGGACGTTCCTGGCGGGCTGTATCCAACGGGTAATTCAGCGCGCCGGCCGCCATACCGGAGACCTGACCCAGCACGCGCGACGATTGCATCGGCATATGACAACACCCCTGATTTTTCGGCTTGTCCCCAACGGGAAATCCACCACCGCCGCCGAGTCCGGCGCCGGGCGAAAAGGCCGCAATCTCAGTAAGTGGGCGGCGCGCGGGAGGAACTGGTGGCGAGCAGAACGTCGCGGTCCGGTTCGACCCTCGTTCCGGGATCGAGCCAGGATACCGCCGGTGCGAGCAGGGGAGCGGTGAGAGCTCCGGCCATGACGAAGGGAAGCGGCCCGAAGTGGCACAATTCGCAGCAATGCTGCGCCTCGTGGCTTTCATGCGCCGGATTGAGGGCGTGACTCTGCGCGGCCACCGTGCCGCACAACAGGAGCGCACACACCAGCAACCGGACCGCAAGTGGCATTCGCCTCGTCAAGTTACGGACATTATAGCGGAGGCCGTCCCAAAAATCCCATGGGATAGGCGCTGCGAGGCGATGAACGGGCCGGAATCGTCCGTGAGCGGGCTAGCGCGCCGGACCAATTGCTAACTTGCGTACCCCCGCGGCGGCGGCGCAAGTCCGCTGGCGGCCTGTTTCTGCCCGGTCCTTACAACGTACCGCCCGTCCGCAAGTTTGCCATGCGAATGCGCGGGCCGGCCCCTCGATACTCAAGGACATGAGGAGAGGTCTTGCGCTTGGATGTCTGTGTGTTCTGTGGTTCGGCGGCGCGCTCCGCGCGCAATCGCTTGGCGGCACAGTGAAGGGGAAGGTGGCCGATCCGACCGGCGCGGCGGAGCCGTCCGCCTCCGTGACGATTTCGAATCCGGTTTCGCACTACGAGCGTACGGTCCAAACCGACACCCAGGGCGCCTTCGAGTTCGATAACCTGCCGGTCAACAATTATCACATCGCCATAACCGCGGCCGGATTTCAAAACGCGGAGCAGGATGTAAACGTGCGTTCGGCCGCGCCGGTGGAAGTGGCGATCACTCTTAAGATCGGGCAGGCGTCCACGGAGGTGACCGTGAGCGACTCCGCGGATCTGGTGGAAACGACCCCCTCCACGCACACGGACGTGGACCGCGAGTTGTTCAACAAGCTGCCGCTCGAAAGCGAATCTTCCTCATTGAGTTCTCTGGTGACGCTGGCGACGCCGGGGATAGCGGCGGATTCGAACGGCTTGTTCCACGGGCTGGGCGATCATGCGTCGAATTCGTTTTCGGTGGATGGAGAGCAGATCACGGACCAGCAGAGCAAGGTCTTCTCGAACCAGATTCCGACGGATTCGGTGCAATCCATGGAGGTCATCGAAGGCGCGCCGCCGGCGGAGTATGGCGATAAGACGAGCGTTGTGGTTGTGGTGACCACGCGCTCCGGCATGGGCGTCACGCAGCCTCATGGCGATGCGACGGCGAGCTACGGGACGTTCGGCACGTCAAACGCGGCGTTCGACCTGGCGTATGGCGGCCCCGCATGGGGCAACTTCATTTCGATGAACGGCATGAACACGGGGCGGTTTCTAGACGGGCCGGAACTGCAAGTGATGCACGATCACGGCAACCAGCAGAACCTTTTCGACCGCGTGGACATTAAGCCGTCGCAAATCGACACAATTACGCTGAATCTGGGCTTCACGCGCTCGTGGTTTCAGACTCCCAATTCCTACGACGCGCAGAACGCCACGGCGTGGAACGGGCTGGTGGCGGACAACGGCGGCTTGGGGCCGAACGGGCTGATGGTGGGCTCGGAGGACCAGCGGTCGAAGATCGGGACCTATAATGTGGCGCCGACGTGGATGCGCCTGATCAGCCCGAGCACGGTGCTGACGGTTGGCGCCTCCTTGCGGCGCGATCAGTACAATTACTACCCGAGCCGCAACCCGTTCGCGGATTTCACGCCGGACTTGCAGCTTCAGACGATAGGTCAGGACCGCAGCCTGATGAACGCAGCGGCGCACGCGGAAATTGCCTATGCGAAGGGTATTCACGACTTCAAGGCGGGCATCCACTACGAGCAGACCTTCCTGACCGAGAACGACAGCTTGGGGATTGTAGACCCGACGTTCAACGCCGTTTGCCTGAACGGAGACGGCAGCCCGAATCTGTCCCCGGGCCTTACGGACCCGGGGCAGTGCGCCACCGGCGGCTTCACCGCGAACCCATCATTTGTTCCACTGCTCGGTTGCTATGACTTGACGCGCCCGGCGCCGCTGCCTGCTTCCGACGGCTGCCCACGGAACACCAGCGGCCTGTACAGCTTCTACGGCCACACGGACGTGAAGCAACTGGCTCTCTACGCGCAGGACAATATCACGCTGAAGAACTGGACCTTCAATCTGGGCCTGCGCGGAGAGACTTACAACGGCTTGAGTACGGCGCACTCCATACAGCCGCGGCTGGGGGCGGCGTACAACATCAAGGGGACCAACACGGTGCTGCGCGTCTCCTACGCGCACACGCTGGAGACGCCGTTCAACGAGAACCTGGTTCTATCGAGCACCGGGTGCAACGACGCCGTGATCAACACCCTGATGAGCATTACGCAAGGGTATCCGTGCCTGACGGCGCCGCTGAGGCCGGGGACCAGAAACGAATTCCACGCGGGCTTGCAACAGGCCTTCGGCAAGTATGTGGTGTTCGACGGAGAGTATATCTGGAAGTACACGAACGGGGCGGCGTACGATTTCAGCGTGCTGGGGAATACGCCGATCACGTTTCCGATCGAATGGATAAAGTCGAAGATACCGGGAGCTGCGGGGCGGATCAGCGTGCCGGACTTCCACGGGCTTTCGGCGTTTCTGGTGTTCTCGCACGTGGCGGCGCGGTTCTTCACGCCGCAGGTGAGCGGCATCGGGGCGACGCCGGGAGGCTCGCAGGTGTTCCGCATCGACCACGACGAGGCTTTCAACGAAACGGCCCACGTGCAATATCAGCCGTGGAAGAAGCTGCCGTGGATCAGCCTGAACTGGCGCTATGACAGCGGCCTGGTTGCGGGGGCCGTGCCATGCGCCGGAGGCAATTGCGCGAACGGGCCGGCCGGCACGGACGCCATGGTGGACGTTTCGGGCATCACGCCGGATCAGCAATTCGAAGCGGGGCTATTCTGCGGCAACGTGTACGCCACGCCGACGACGGGGATAAGCCCGGGGGGGATTTGCGCGGCGTCGCAATACGGGTCAAAGTTCCTCTCGATTCCGGCGGCGGGCACGGAAGACGACGATCACAATCCGCCGCGGGTGGCGGCGCGCAATCTGGTGGACCTCGCGATTGGGGACGATAACATCTTCCACAGCGACCGGCGCAAGTGGAGCGCGCGGGTGACGGTGGTGAATCTGACGAACAAGCAGGCGCTCTACAATTTCCTCTCGACCTTCAGCGGGACTCACTATGTAAGTCCGCGGACCGTCACGGCGCAGATCGGGCTGCACTTCTGACGAAGGCCGCGGTTCCGGGGCGCGCGAACGCACGGCGTTGCGGCGATCCGAAAGAGGGAGGTTCGCTTGCCGGCGCGCGGCGCGGTTCGGGAAGCCTTACTTCCGCTGCTTGTCGTCGGGAAGGAGGAATACCTTGTCGCCGGGATGGACGAGGTTGAGCCGCTCCTCCACGACGCGTTCCTGAGCGGAGGGGTCTGACTTGATCTCGTCGATGCGCTTTTGGGTGCGCGCCACGTCCGCTTCCAGAGCCTTGTTGCGCTTCTGCTGAGCCTGGATTTCGCGCTCCTTGGCGTAGAGCGCCTGGATTCCCTGGGGCCCGGTGAGAGTGGCTACTGCATAAATTGCGACCAAGACAATGGCGGCAACGTAGGCGAATCTGGCGAGCCGTTCTTTCATCGGCGGAGTGGCCTGGAAGATAATAATACCATTGCTTTCCCCGATTGGATGGAAGAACTTTCGCCATGACCGATAAGATTGTCGTCTTCAGCACGTGCGCGAGTCCGGAGGAAGGGGAGAAGCTCGCGCGGCTGCTGGTGGAAGACCGCGTGGCGGGCTGCGTCAACGTGGTGGGCGGCGTTCGCAGCGTCTACCGCTGGAACGGCGCGCTCGAATCCGAGCCGGAATGCCTGCTGATCATCAAGACTTCGCGCGATTTGTTCCCGGCGCTATCCGCCGCCCTGGAGAAGGCGCATTCCTATGAGACGCCGGAGGTGGTGGCGATCCCGATTGTGGACGGGGCCGCCAACTATCTGAACTGGCTGGGCGCGAATCTGCGCGGCGGGGACGGCCGGGAATAGTGCTCGATCCGCTACAATCTGGTGTGGGCGGCTCTCTGTCTCCAGGTCTGGCGCTGATCTTCGATATGGACGGCGTGGTGGTAGATTCCAACGGCGCGCATCGCGAGACGTGGATTTTGTTTAACCGCCGCTACGGCCTGGAGACCACCGAAGCGATGCTGGAGTTCATGTACGGCAGGCGTAACGACGAGATCGTGCGCGGATTCTTCGGCGAGGATTTGCCGGATGCCGAGGTGGCGGCGCGCGGAGCGGCCAAGGAGCAGCTCTTTCGGGAAACCATGGCCGGCAAGGTGGAAGAGCATCTCACGGCGGGGTTGCTGGAGTTTCTGGAGCGGCATCGCGCCGGCCCCATGGCGGTGGCGAGCAACGCGGAGCCGGCCAATGTGAACTTTATTCTGGACCAGGCCGGCCTGAGGCCTTACTTCCGGGCGGTAGTGGACGGACATCAGGTGGAGCGTCCGAAGCCCTACCCGGATATTTACCTGCGTGCGGCGGAACTGCTGCGGACGCGGCCCGCGGATTGCCTCGTGTTCGAGGACTCGCATTCCGGCGTGAAGGCGGCGCTGGCGGCCGGGATGCGAGTGGCGGGCATCAGTTCGACCCATGCGGAACTACCCGGCGCGGCTGTAGTGGTAGACGATTTTCTGGACCCTCGTCTGGAAACATGGATGAAAGCTCAAACGCGCGCGGCTTGACACGCCGGTGGTTTCCTCTGGCGTTGGCGGTTTTGGCGTGTCTGCCTTGTCCGCCGGCGGGCGCCCAGACCGAGCTCTCCCTGGCGGAACTGGGAGCCCGCGAGGCCAAGCCGGATTACGCGCCCATACACTTGGGACAGCGCGCCACGGTGCGCGGGGTCGTGTCCGCGCGGGCCTTCCATTTCCCCGAATACACGCTGCTGGCGATTCAAGAAGGCGGCCGCGGCGGCATTATCGAAGCCGAGCGAGGCGATGACCGGCTGGACGGATTCGCTCCCGGCGATGAAGTGCTAGCCGAAGGCGTGGTGGACAACATCGCCGGCACGCCGGCGCTGGTGCCGGACCGAATCAACACGCTGGCTAAGCGCGCGGCGCCCATGCCCGTGGAGGTTCCCGTTGAGGCGCTGGTGGACTTCCCGGGAAACCTGGTTTACCTGGGACGCCTGGTGCGCGTGGTGGGGCAGATCGGCGAAGTGTCGGACACCACGGCGGGGGCGCAGGTATTCCTGGGCCCGCCGGGGCATGAGATCAAGCTGTTTCTGCCCAGCGTGACGGTCTCACCGGCGCCCAGCTTTCTGCAACCGGGGTGGACCGCATCCGCCACGGGCGTCGCCGTCCAATATTGCCCGATACCGCCGTTCGACCGCTTCTTTGAAGTCTTGGAAGGCGGGCCGGGAGACATCCGCGTGATGGCGGTGAACACGGTGAAGCCGCTGCTCTCGCTTTCGCCGCTGTCTTTGGCGGCGGGGATCGCGGTGGTTCTGCTGGTGGCGCTGTTTCTGTGGAATCGGGACCATCGGCTGCGGAAGCAACGGGAGCGCCTGCGGAAGATCTACCAACTGGGGGAGGAGATCCTGAGCGCGCCTTCGGCGGCGGCGATCTTGCGGCGGACATCGGAAATCCTGCCGGGGATTCTGGGAGTGACGCGAGTGCACCTGTTCATCTACAACCGCGCGACCAAGACCCTGGATGGCGCGTCCGACGATGGCGGTACGGCGGTCTCCATTCCACTGGCATCGCCGCCGGCCGGGACGCAATCCGGGGTGGTGGCGTGTTTCTCTTATCGCACGCTGCTGGCGATTCCGGATATTGACCGCAGCCCGTTCCCTATTGCGAAGGAGGCGGGGGCGGAATCGCCGCGGTCCCTGCTGTTCGTGCCCATGCTGGCGCAGGGGGAACCGATGGGGGTGCTGGAACTGGACCAGCACGGGCGGGCGCGGGACTTCACCACGGACGAGCAGGCGCTGGCGCAGCACCTGGGGAATCAGATTGGCGTGGCGATCCGGCTGCAAGACCAGCGCTCGGTGCAGGAGCAGCTTTTCCGCACGGAGAAGATGGCCGCGGTGGGAAGGCTCATTTCCACGGTTGCGAACGAATTGCAAACGCCGCTCTCCTCCATTCTGGAGATGGCTTCCAAGGCGCAGGAAATGACCGGCGACAGCGGGCCTGGGCGGGAGGTTTCCGCCATCGCGGCTGAGGTCCGCAAGGCGGCGGATATTGTTGCGCGGCTGGTGGCGTTTGGGGGCGGCGAGACGGTGGAAGCGCAGCCGGTGTGCGTTTCGACGCTACTGCGCGAACTGGTGGATTTCCGCGAGGCCGATTGGAAGGCCTCCGGCATCCGCGTGGTGGACCTGATTTCGCCGGAGCCCACGTTTGTGCTGGGCGCGCGCGGACAATTGGAGCAGGTGTTCCTGAATCTGCTGGTGCACGCGGAGCAGTCTCTGGCGGACGCCGTGGAGAAGGTGATTACGATTCGCACGGTGGTTCTGAGCCGCCGCCTGGTGGTGGAGATCGCCTTCACCGCGCCGCCGGAGCCTCCCGAGCGCGCCGTGGAGACGGCGTCCCTGCTGGGGGTGACGCGCAGCGTGATTGCGGGCCATGGCGGCGAGGCGCGCCTGGCATCGCGCAGTGGGCAGGACCCCTGCTTCGAAGTGGAGTTCCCCGTGGCGCAGGAGCGCGTAACGGTGGCCGCCGGGCCCACAAGAGACGTTTCGAGGCGCCTCACGGCCATGGTGATTGAGCCGGACGAAGGGGCGCAGAGGCAGCTTCTGGCGCAGCTGAGCGCGCAGGGCTGCCGCGTGGTTCCCATGAACAACGCGGATACGGCGCTGGAGCTTTCCCAGAGGATGCGCTTCGACCTGGTGTTCTGCTCGGTGCACGCTCCCGGGTTGAACTGGGTGGAGCTATCCGAGCGCATGCAGCCGAGCATCAGCGCTTTCGCGCTTCTGGCGGACCGTTACGACGCGGAACTGAGCGCGGATTTCGAGGGAGCAGGGCGGTTTGTGCTGCCCAAGCCGGTGCAGGCCGCGGCCCTGGAACGCGTGCTCTACGCGGCCTGACCGGCGTGACAGACGCAGCGGGCGGCGGTGTGACGCCATGCTATCATGGGGGCGGAAAACCTTACTGGGAGGACGATTACCGATGGGTACCCTTGGCGTGCCAGAGATGATGGTCATTTTCGTCCTGGCGCTGGTGCTCTTCGGGCCGAAGAAGTTGCCGGAGATCGGCCGTACGCTGGGCAAAGCCATTACCGAGTTCCGCAAAGCTTCCTCCGAGCTGAAGAACACGTTCACCGCCGAAATGGAGAATCTGGAGCGGGAGACAAAGCAAATCGCGCAGACCGCCACCTCGAATCCGAACGAGTCCTATAACTACAATTACGATTACTCGTCGTATCAGGCCGGCTATGAGACTCAGGACCAAAACGCGATTGACGTCACCTCCAGCGAGAACCCATCAACTGAAAGCGCATCCGCAACTCAGGGCGCCGAATCAACGTTAGCCGAAACGCCGTCAGAGGAGGTCCACGCCGCGGCGCCAGAGGGCGCGGTGGCGCGAGGGTCGCACCCGGAGACGCACGACGCCCTGGCCCCGAGCCCGGAAACCGAGCGACTCCTCTCCCATGAGACGGCTTCCCCTTCGGCTGAGCATAACGCCTGAAGCATGAGCGCCACATCTGATTCTCAAGGGGCCGGCCGGGCCTCCGGCGGGTCCGCCACGCCCCTGGCGCTGCTGGAAAAGCTGCGCGCCAAGCTTGGCGGCGCGGGCGCCCCCCCGCCGCCTCCACGCCCTCCCGGCTCCGAGGAGGACGAAGAAGAAGACGGCATGCTTCGCATGTCGTTCCTCGAACACCTGCAGGAGCTGCGCACGCGCATTATCCGGGCGCTGATGGGCCTGGTGGTGGCGGCGGTAGTGAGCCTTTCGTTCTCCAGCTACCTTTGGAATATTGTCCGACAACCGGCCACGGCGGCGCTGACCTCGCTGGGGGTGAACCCGCCGGTTCTGCACATCCTGACGCCCATGGAGGGCTTCAACATCATCTGGTTCTGGATGCCGGTGCTCTGCGCGATCTTTATCGCATCGCCGTGGATTCTGTACCAGGTGTGGGCGTTCATTTCGCCTGGGCTCTACCGGCGCGAGCGGCGTTTCGCCCTGCCGTTCATCCTCTGCTCGGCGGGCCTCTTTCTCACTGGCGGCGCCTTCGCGTACTTTGTGGTGTTTCGCTACGCCCTAACCTTCCTGCTTGGCATTGGGATGGGCAACGGCGTGGAGCCGGTAGTCTCGGTGACCAGTTACTTCGAGCTATTCGTCAACGTAATGCTCGGAGTGGCGCTGGTCTTCGAATTGCCGGTGCTGATCTTCTTCCTCACCCTGCTGCGCCTGGCGAGCCCGGGGTTTCTGCTGCGGCATAGCCGCTACGCCATTCTGGCGATCTTCATTATCGCGGCGATTGTGACGCCGACGCCGGACGTCTTCAATCTCATGTTGTTCGCGGTGCCGATGTGCATGCTATTCTACGTCGGTATCTTTGCGAGCTACATCCTCGTGCTGCAGCGGGAAGGGCGTAAGTTCCCGTGGAGTACTGTACTCAAAGTGACTGTCGTCGTACTGTTAGTTGCAGCACTTGCGATCTATATAGCGGTCACGCGGTATGGGTACCATTTGGTTTCGCATTGGCCGCTACTTGTTCGATAAATGCAAAATTAGGTATTCTCCGGGGTAGATCGGGGCTTGAGTTGGTTGTAGCATCAGGTTTGATAAGATAAGAATCACCAAGTAGGTGATAAGCTGATGGACCTATACAAAGCCATACAGGAACTATACGGGGAGAAGGAAAGACTGGAACGGGTCATCGCGTCGCTCGAGGAACTTCAGCGGACGGCGGGATCCATGCCCCTACCGGCGCCTGGCGCTAAGAGGCGTGGAAGAAAATCCATGCCGCCGCAGGAGCGCGAGCAAGTCTCCGCGAGGATGAAAGCTTACTGGGCAGCGCGGCGGAAGGCGCGGCAGAAGCGCGCCGAGGGAACGCTGTAAGCGACCGATTCTGTCTTTGACTCTTATTCGTACCTCAGCGCTTCGCTGGGGTTTAGCCGGGCGGCGCGGTTCGCCGGCAACAGCCCGAAGATCAGCCCGACGAGGCAGGACACTCCCACTCCCGCCGCCACCGACAGCGGCGAGATGGGGATGCCCAAGCCGGGCAGGAAGTAACGGGCCGCGAGGGGAATGGAGATCCCCACCAGGATACCCAGCGCGCCGCCGGAGAGGCTCAGCATCATCGCTTCCAGCACGAACTGCCGCAGCACATCCGCGCGCGATGCGCCTATCGCCATACGCAAACCGATTTCGCGCGTGCGTTCTGTAACCGTCACGAGCATGATATTCATGATGCCGATGCCGGAAATAATCAGGGCTATGGCGGAGATGAGTAACAGGACGATGGTGAGAACCAGCGACACCTGCTTGGCGGTATCGAGTATCTCGGTGAGATTTTCGACTAAGTAGCGCGCGCGCGGGTTATGGCGGCTTTCCAGGATGCGCCGCACCGCATCTGTCACCGCCGGCACATCCTCCGGGCTGCGCGCCTGCACATACATGGGATCGATGCGCTCCACGGGCGTGAAGTAACGCACCACCGTAACGGGGATGAGGACCGTATCGCCGGAGAGTTCGGAAAGACCGAAGCTGGGGACGCGCTCCTTGAACACGCCCACCACGGTGAACTGCAGCCCGTGGATCTTCATCACCTGACCGACGGCGGACTGGGGATCGCCGTAGAGGCGGATTGCCAGTTTCTCGGTGAGCAGGGCCACCTTGCCGCGGAGCAGCACGTCGCCCTGAACGAGGAAACGCCCGGCCACGACGGCCAAATTGCGGACCGGCGCGTAATCCTGATCCGAGCCGATGACCTGCACATTCTCCTCGCGCCCGGCGATGCGCATGAGGTCGAAGGTGGTCATGACGCCCGTGGCGGCCACGATGCTGCCGGAGAGCTGCTCGCGCACGGCGTCAATATCGGCGAGCTTGACGAAATCCTCATCGATCTCGGCGCCCTGCGGCCCTCCGTTCTGGCAGTAGGCATAGACGATGTTGGAGCCGATGCCGCGGATTTGCTGAAGCACGTAATCGCGGCTGGTCATGGCGATGGTGACCACCAGGATGACGGAGGCGTTTCCGATCACCATGCCGAGCGCCGTCAGCGCCGACCGCAGCTTATTGGAACTCAGCGCGTGAACGCTGAATCGAAAGGCTTCACCGATGTTCATGAAAGACCGGGGCGGAGGGCGCCATCTAGAAAAGGCCGCGGTTGCACCGGCGCTCGCCGGGCGTCCCAATTCGATTGTACCGTCCCGCCAGCCCGGTTCCGCTTGAGCGGCCGCTACCGGAGGATCTGAAACAGGTTGCTGTAGTCGTCCGTCCAGAGGCGGATCGGGCGCTGCGGCGGGACGGCGGCGGAGCCCGCGAGGACTAACTCATCGAAGCCCGGGTGCGGGGCGGTTACCAGCATCCAGGCGGCGGGAAAGGCGTCTTGCGCGTCGTCCTCGTCATTCCAGACGATTCGGTCGCTGCGGCCCAGGGCGCGGGCCTCGCCATCCACCACGGGCTGGAGGTCGATGAAGCGGTTGGAGACATTCACCGCCAGGATGCCGTCCGGCTTCAGGTGGCGGAAATAGAGCTCAATGGCTTCGCGGGTGAGCAAGTGCACGGGCACGGACTCGCTGGAGAAGGCGTCCACCGCCAGCACGTCGTAGCTCTGGAGCGGTTCGCGCTCGAGCGAAAGACGCCCGTCGCCCAGCGTTACTTCGTGGCGCGCGCGGCAATCGGCCAGGAAGGTGAACTGCGTTTGCGGCGTGGCCGGGTCGGGCTGGCTCAGGCTGAGCACCAGCGGGTTGATTTCGTAGTAATGGAAGCTGTCGCCCGCGCGGCCGTAGGCGGCGATGGTCCCGGCGCCCAGGCCAATGATTCCCACCCGAACCGGTCCGGCTTCCTGCTTGGCGCGGATGGCCAGGCCGATGCCGGAGGCGGGGCTGAAGTAAGTGGTGGGCGTGTCGCGGCGCGCTGGGTTCAGGAACTGCTCACCGTGGTTGATCGTGCCGTCGGTCAGGCTGCGCGTGGCGGCCCAATCGCTTGACGGAACGGAATCGTGCACGCGCAGCCCGCCGTAGAAGTTGCGCACCATGACGCGCGTGCCGGAGGTGATGTAGCGCGTTTCAAAGCCGGCGCTACCGGCGAGAGTGAGCGCCGCAAGCTCCGCCAGGAACGCGAGCCAGCGTTTCTCGCGCCAGCTCCAGCCGCGCAGCAGCACGAGCGCCACCGCCGCGGCCAAGATCAATTCGCGGTGCAGGACCCAGGAATCGAGAGCTTCCGACGCGCGGCCAAACAGCGCGTGGGCGGGCGCGGTGAGCGCGCCACGCCAGGCGAATGCAACATAGCCCGCGGCGGCCATGGCGGCGGCCGCGGCCGCGAAACGCCCAGCGGGGAGAAGACGGCGCTGCCATTCCGCGTCCGGCCGCCGCCGCGCCGCCGCCAGCGCGAACGCCGCCGCCGAGACCAGCCCGATAGGCAGCTCGTAGTAGGCGCGGAACAATAAGGGTGCGGCGACGCCCACGAACAATCCGCCCGCCGCGCCGCCCGCCGCCATGGTCAGGTAAAAGTGCGTAAGGTAGCGGGGCGCGGGCTTCAGGCGAGCCAGTTCCCCATGGCAAACCATGCAGCAGACGAACAGGCAGGCCAGAAAGACGGGGATGCCGGTCTGGAGCGGCATTACGCCGGCGTTCTCGGAAAAGATGCCCCACGCCATCGCCGGGAGCGCCGCGCCGAGTAGGGGCAGAAAAAGGCCGCGGCGATACCAGGCGGCGCGGTCAAAGCACAGGATGAAAGAGAGGAGGTAGGCGCTGAGCGGCAGAACCCAGAGCAGGGGAATGGCCGCCATGTTGAGGGTCAGGTGGCTGGTGACGGCAAGGAGCAGCGCGGAAGCGCAAGCGGGCAAGAGAAGCCACATGGCGTAGTCGCCGCGCGCCGGGGGCTGGACGGGTTCGCGGTCCGTTTCGGGCGCCGGATGTTCGCCGCCGCTCAAGCGCCAGGCGGCGACGCAGCAAATCAAGAGGAACACGGCGTAAGCCGCGGACCACACGCCGGTTTGCTGATGCGTGCTGAGCGACGGTTCCACCAACGCGGGATAGCTGAGCAAGGCGAACAGCGACCCGGCGTTGGACAAGGCGTAGAGCCGGTAGGGAATGGTGCCGCGATACCGGCGCGCATACCAGGCCTGAAACAGCGGAGCGGTCGCGGAAAGGGCAAAGTAGGGTAGCCCAACGGTGGCGGCCAGGAGTCCAAGGATGCGCCAGATGGGGTCGTCGGGAGCCGCGGGCTTCCAACTTGCAGCGGGGTAAATGGGCAGAGCCGCCGTGCTGGCCAGGAGCACGGCGCCATGCGCCCAGGCTTGCGCGCGCGGCTTCAGCCAGCGCGTCACCGCGTGCGCGTAGAGGTACCCGAGCAGCAGCACAATCTGAAAGAACAGGAGGCAGGTGGTCCACACGGCGGCCGATCCGCCGAACCAGGGGAGCGCGATCTTGGCGATGACGGGTTGCACTTCGAACAGCAGGAAGGCGCTCATGACAATGGTAAACGCGCACAAGAACATGACGTGGTCGCCCGCCGCCCTTTGCGGAGAAGAGGAAGCGTGAGCCGGGGCCTCCAGGCGCTATCTTAAGTGATGGCGCGACACAACGCCGCGAGCCGGGCGCCGCAGAGGTCCGGGCCGCGGACCGCGCCGGTGGACTCTACTTGAATCGCAAACGCGTCGCTCTACTTCTGCTGCTGACCATGGCCGCGCTGCTGGTGCATGGCTACCATCCCGCGGTGGAGGATGGCGAACTATACCTCCCGGGCGTCAAGAAGCTGTTGAACCCTTCGCTCTATCCCTTCAATAGCGAGTTCTTCATGTCGCACGCGGGCATGACGCTGTTTCCCAACCTGATCGCAGCCTCCGTGCGCCTTTCCCATCTGCCGTTCGATTGGGTGGTGTTCCTGTGGCACGCGGCCTGCATCTTTGTTTTTCTGCTGGGGTGTTGGAGGGTTTCGCGGGCCTGCTTCACGGACCCGCGCGCGTGGTGGGGCAGCGCGTGCCTGACGGGCGCGTTGCTCACCATTCCGGTGGCGGGGACGGCGCTCTACATCATGGACCAGTATCTGACGCCGCGGGACTTTTCCACGGCCGTGATCATGCTGGTGATTGCGGATGGCGTGGAACGCAGATTCGGCCGCGCCGCGGCCCTGCTGGCGCCTATCGCCGCGATTCACCCGCTGATGTCCGTGTTTGGCGCTGTGCTGCTGGCTCTGCTGTGGATGGAGCAGCGGCGCGCGGCCGCTTTCGCCTCGCCGCGCGGGGCCATCGCGGCGGTAGCGCCGGCTCTCATCGCGCTGCCCTCGCTGCAACCGGTTTCGGGCGTGTACCGGGGCATTCTGGATACGTCGCACGCTTACTTCCTGGTCACTCGCTGGGAATGGTACGAGTGGCTTGGGATTGTAGGCCCGCTGGCGCTGCTGTGGGCGGCGGCGCGCCTTTCGCCGCGCGCTTCGAACCGCGCTATTCTGGCCCGGGCGCTGATTCTGTTTGGGCTGCTCTCCCTGGCCGCCGGGCTTATTGTGTGCGTGCCGCGCCTGGCGAGCCTGGCGCTCTTGCAGCCCATGCGCAGCCTGCACCTGATCTTCATACTGCTTTTTGTGCTGATGGGTGGGGCTGCCGGTGAACACTTGCTCAAATCGCGCGCCTGGCGCTGGGCGGCCCTCTTCCTGCCGATTTGTCTGGGGATGTTCGTGGCGCAGCGACAGCTATTTCCGGCCACCGCGCACCTCGAACTGCCTGGCGCCGCGCCGAGCAACGCGTGGGCGGAAGCCTTCGACTGGGCCCGGACGCATACGCCGGCCGAAGCCATTTTCGCGATGAACCCCGACTACATGAACCTGGATGGGGAGGACGAGCACGGATTCCGCGAAATTGCCGAGCGCAGTTCGCTGGCGAACGTTCACGACAAGGGCGCCGTGAGCATGTTCCCGGCGCTTGCGGCCGACTGGTTCGCGCAGTACCGCGAGGAGCAAAACTGGCGCAATCTGGATGCCGCCGGATTCCAGCGCCTGCGGCGGGACTTCGGCGCTGGGTGGGCGATTCTGGATCGACCGGCGCCTACCGGCCTGGAATGCGTTTTCCACAACCGGGTGGTGTCGGTTTGCCGGATCGACGCGGCGGAAGCCCGCGCCGCGGGAGCACCCCAAAGATAACAAGCCGGTTACGGTTCCGCGGCCATAATTTAGGATCTTATTGGCCGATGTCGAATTTTTCACTTTTCTCGGGCCCTCCGGAGGCGGTGGAAGGGCCCCGGGAAAATCCCCAATGATAATACGTAAGTCGCTGTAAATAAATACATTACAATACGAGCGGCAAGTTACCCCCAGGGGCTAGTCTACCAGTACTTTATTTCCACTGGACTTTCGCGTTACGGGGCGTACAATGCTTCTATGTGTCCTTAGGCGCACACACCTGGGAAGCTGTGTTGCGCTGTAACGGGCCGAGGGGACAATTCGACCGCACGAGGGAAAACCGAACCATGATCTGGAACCGTCGTATTTCAATGATGCTGCTGGGGATCTTGCTGCTCACGCTCCCTGTGATGGCGGCGGACACGCTGAGCGTCAACTGCCCGAGTTCTGGGGCTCCCGGTGCGGCGATTACCTGCTCCGTCAGTCTCGCCCTTGGCTCGGACATGATCGACAACTTCACGTTTGGCGTCTCGGTGGCGCCGAGCGTCCCGGGGGCGACGCCCGCCTCGAACGTGAAGTTTAACGACGCCACCAGCAATGGCCCGTTCCAGAGCGGCACTACGACCGCAGTGTCGGCCGTATATCAGGGCGTGTCGCCGCTCTTCACCGGAACGGTTGCGCTGGGCACGGTCAAGTTCACGGCGCCGGCGACCGCGCCGGGCGGCGCGTTCTACACGGTGACCATCACCGGGGCCAGCGGCCAGAACGATACGGTAGTTCCGAACACGACTCCAACGATAAACGCCGGCCCGGCGGTTACAGTCTATCTCCCAGCCCTCGGCACGAACAGCCTCTTGGTGGGACCCTCGGCTGGAACGTCCTCCGTCCTGCTGAAGTTCCCGGGCGCCTGGACGGCTACCTCCAACAGTTCTTTCCTGCATGTGGCTTCCGGCAGCGCCAGCGGGACCGGCAATGCCCTCATCGTCTTCACCTATGACGCCAACGCCGGAACCACCTCGCGGACCGGCACGCTGACCATTGCGGGCGTGACTTTCACGGTTACGCAGACGCCCACGAACTATGCCGGCCCCGGCGGTTTGAACACGCTTCTTTCCGCGGGGTTGAGCACTCCATGGGGGACGGCCGTCGACTCTTCGGGCAACGTATACCTGGCGGACCAGGGTAACGCGGCCATCAAAGAATGGACCGCCAGCACGCAGCAGATCAGTACCCTCGTCTCTAGCCTCAGCAGCCCGGCTGGCGTAGCGGTAGACGGCGCAGGCAATGTCTATTTCGCGGACAGCGTCGCCAACACCATCAGCGAATGGAACGCCGGCACGACCCAGGTTACCGCCCTGGTTTCCACGGGACTGAGCAGTCCCACGGGCGTGGCGCTGGACACCTCCGGCAACGTGTACTTCGCCGATCAGGGGAATAACGCTATTAAGGAATGGGTTGCCTCCACGCAGCAGGTGACCACGCTGGTCTCCAGCGGTTTGAACGCGCCCACCGGCGTGGCCGTGGACATCCTTGGCAACGTCTATTTCGCGGACAAGAGCAACAATGCCATTAAGGAATGGGTTGCCTCCACGCAACAGGTGACCACGCTAGTTTCCACCGGCCTGAACACGCCGCACGGTGTGGCGGTGGATGGCTCCGGCAACGTATATTTCGCCGACAAGGGCAACGGCGCAGTGAAGGAATGGGTGGCGGCCACGCAGCAGTTGTCCACACTGGTGGGCGCAGGGGCTCCCTCGCCGCGAGGCGTCGCCGTGGACGTGGCGGGCAACCTTTATATCTCGGATTCGAGCAACAACTCGCTTCTGGAGTTCACCAACGCCTACGTAGGTCCGGCGAACGGGCTTAGCGAGAGCTCCGCGCCCGGTACGGATACGCTGCTGGCGGTGATCCCCTCCACGCAGCCGCTGACCGG